>DDSQ01000176.1:774-31468 GCA_002343845.1 Planctomycetes bacterium UBA2386
CACCGTCAAGTCGCGGCTGTTCCGGGCGAAGGAAGCGCTGCGCGAACGACTCGCACCGTGGCTGGAGGCGGGAGCATGAACCGCGCCGACGACCGCCCCGACGACCACGACCGGCCGTTCCCGAGCGAAGCCGAGTGGCTCACGCTGCCGCTGCCGGACGAGGCGGTGCGCACGGGGCTGCCGAGCCCCGGGTTCGTCGATGCGGTCGCCGACGCGATCGCCGCCGATGCCCGACTCGATCGGGACCTCGCGCAGGCGGGCCTGGCGTTGCCGCGCGACCTGCTGGCGACGCACACGCCGCCCGAACCGTCGCCGGACTTCGTCGCGCGCACGCTGGACGCCGTGAACGACGATCGCCGCGCGCGCTGGCAGCGGCTGCTGGCGCGCCACGTGGCGCCCGGACCATCGCCGTTCTTCGTCGCCCGCACGCTCGCAGCGCTGCGCAACGACCGGGAGGCTCCGGCGGCGTCCCGCCCGCGCGTCTGGCGACTGGGCCTCGCGGCTGCACTGCTCGCGGCGGCGGCAACGGTGGTGTTCGCGCTCTGGCCGGGCGAATCGTCGCCGCGATTCGAACGCCAACTGCTCGCGCAGCCAGCGTCGTTCGCACACGCGGTCGGCACGAACGCGCTCGCACCGCTGCTCGCCTGGCGCGAGGGTGTCGCCGATCCGACCGCGCTGCCGAACGTCGGCGCCGACGGACTGTGGCTGCTGCGCGAGGAGGCCCGATGAGCCGCACATCGACGATCGCGTGGGTGCTCGTGGCGGGGTCGACGGCGCCCGCTGCCATCGCCCAGACACCGACGCCTGCGCCGGTGCCGGTCACAACACTGCTCGAGCGCCTCGACGCGGCGTTCGCGCGCGGTGACGCCACGGCCTACTTCGACTCCTTCGCGTCCGAAGGCGCCGACGGACTCGCCCGGCAGCAACGGCAGCGACAACTCGCGAACGTCTTCGCGGCGAGCACGACCCGCCAACGTTCCTCGACGGTGGTCGGCGCCCCCCATCGCATCGGCGACCACGTGGTCGTGCGCGCCCGCTACACGATGAGCCTGCAGTGCGCGGCAGGCCCCGCACCGCAGCAGGTCGAGTTCCGCGAGGACTGCCTGCTCGCGCTGCGCAGCGATGGCGGCGGCGGCTGGCTACCCGTGCTCGAGGTCGAAACCAGGCCGGCAGACGGCGGCGCCCGGGTGGTGCCGTTCCGCTGCCCGCCCTGCAACTACGAAGTCGGCGGCGTCGAGGGCTGGCTCTGCGTGCCGCTGCGCGGCGACCGGGCGAACGCGCTCGAGGCCGTCAGCTTCTACCGGCTCGATCACGACGTCGTCGTCGACGTGTCGGTGCAAGTCGACGACGACGAACGCGATCCGGCCGCCGTCGCGACCGAATTCGCGGCGGCGATGCAGCGACTGGAACCCACGGCGGTGAAGGGAGCCGGAGCACCTTGGCTGCCGCCGGCGCACGCCGACAAGCCGCCACACGGCCTGCGCGGGGCGCGCCTCGCGGTCGAGCGCGCGGTCGGACCCGAGGTGGTGATCCACGTCGCGGCGTTCGGCGGCCTGCAGCACGTGCTGCTCGTGCGTGGCCGCGACAGCGCGCAGCCGGGCATGCAGGCCGCAGTCGCTGCGCTACTCGCGAGCCACCGCCTGCTCGATCCCGACCGCGACCGGGCGCAGGCGGCGACCGAGGCGCTGCGCCATCACACCGGCGGGGAACTGCACGGCGGTCACTACGAGAACCAACGCTTCCACGTCGCCTGCGCCGGCGAACCCGGCTGGACCGCGCAGCAGCGCACCGGCGGCAGCGCGTTCCGGGTCGTGTGGACCAGTCCTGCGGGCAGCCGGTTCTGGCTGACCGGGTACGCGGTCCCGCCCGGCATGAACCGCTGGTGCCGCGCCACCGCGGATCGCTGGCTCACCGAACTGTGCGCCCAACTCACGCTCGACGTGGTCGAGGATGCGCCCGGGTGTGAGGCGTGGGACGTCGATCCGGCGTGCGGCACGTCGTCGCGACTCGCGAAGGCGCAGCGCCGCGACGCTGCGGGTCGCGCTGCGCCGACCCGCTGGGTCCGCCTCCTGCTCTACGACGATCTGCTGCTCGTGCTCGACGGCGCGGCGGCGATGGCCGCCGACGAGGGCGTGGTGCGACGCCTGCTGTTCGCCGTGAACCGCCGGCAGTAGCGCCTAACGCTGGCGGCGATCGCGCAGGCCGACCACCAGCAGCGCGGCGCAACCGAGTGCACCCGCCAGCTTGGCGAGCGTGCCCAGCACGCCGAACCACAGGGCCACCATGCCGGGCACGGTCGAGGCGCCGAGCGAGAACGCCAGCACGCCGCAGCCGTTCTCGAACAGATCGCCCGCGACGAGGCACGGCAGCGCCATGCCGAGAGCCCGCAGCCAGCGCGCGGGCGGCGCGTCGCTCACCTGACGCCAGCCGACGACGCGCGTGAACGCGTGGCCGCAGGCGCGGGCGAGCAGGTAGGCGCAACCGGCGAGGAACGCCGTGTCCCAGAGCAGCGCCCAGCGTGGGCATGCGCCGTCCGCGGCCGCAGCGGTCGCGGGGCCGGTGGGATCGAACCACGCCATCGCCTGGGCCGACGCCATGCCGAAGGCGGACTGGATCGCCGTGGCCCATGCCGCCGGTGAGGTGACAAACGACCAGAACGTGCCGATGCCCGAACCGGTCTGCAGCATGTAGCCCGACATCGCCAACGCGACCGCACCCAGCAGTGCTGCCGCCAGCAACGAGCCGAGCCGCCGGCGTCGCCGCCACACGCTCGCCGCGACCGGCACCGCGGCCGACGCATCGGCGACCGGTTCGAGCGTCACCACGCGCGTCGGCAGGCGCACCTGGTTGGTCGTGCGCACGACGAGCCCGAGCACGGCCCACCACGGCGTCTCGTGAATCGGGTCGTGCGCGACGCGCTTGGCCTCGTTCGGCGGCCACTCGCGGAACGGTCGACAGCCAAGGCCGCAGGCGATCGCCTCGTCGACCATCCACGCCAGCGCCGCATCGGCAAGCCCGGCCTCGTTCGCGGGGTAGCCGCCGCCGACGTCGCTGTGCACGCCGCGGAACCAGACCTGCTGCACGGACTGGCCGTCCGGGTTGTCGACGTTGCCGTCGAGGTAGAGCCGCGGCAGGAACGGCCGCCGATGCTCGTCGAGCGACAGTGCGTGCCGCACGTGCCGGAAGCGCTTGCCCTTCACCGTCGCGTCGCTGCTGATCTGCAGCCCGAACCCCGGCATGCCGACCGACTCGACGGTGTCCCACACGCCGATGAAGTGCACGGGCGCCGCGCGCCCGGCCTCGCTGCAGAAGCTCTCGCGGACCTGCCTGGCGATGCCGTCGCGCGTGCGGTCGCTCGCCTTGCCCCACACGGTCTTGCCGAGGGACCGGAACATGCGGACCGGCCGTGGCGCGCCATCCTTGCTCGAGAAGTAGACGCGCAGCAGCGTCGGCAGCAGGACGTCGTGCTCGGGCCGAAGCAGTCCGAACAGGTTGATCATCCCGGACACGCTGCGCGCGGTGAACGCCCCGCGCGAGAAGCCAAACAGCCAGATCTCGTCACCGGGGCGCCACTCGCGCATCAGGAACTGGTAGGCCTGGGCGATGTTCTCGAACACGCCCTGCCCCGAAGCCATGCCGGCGATGCGGTCCCACTTGCGAGACAGCATCTGCACGACGCCGGTCGCGGGCAGGTCGTCCGGCGAGCCGACGCCCGGGTCGTAGTAGAGCACGCGCGGCTTGCTCCCTTCTCGCGGCGGTTCGCTCGTCGTGCGCTGCAGTTCGCCGAACAGCCGCAGCACGTTGGTGTCGTGCTGGCCTGCGGTCAGCGTGTTGTTGGTGCCATCACAGCAGACGATCAACTGGCGCGTACCCGTGGCGTTCGTGGGCATGGCTCTCTCCTGACTCGCAGCTTGCAGCCGCCACCCGCCGCCGTCAAACGCGGCGCCGAGAACGTGCGCGCGCTACGAACGGCGACGCAGTGCCGTGACCAGCGCGTGCGCCGCGTTCGGTCCGTGCCGGAAGAACAGCGACGGCTCGACCAGTTCGAGCTCCGTCAACACGCAGCCGCCGTCCTCGGACCACAGGAAGTCGGCGCGACCGTAGAGCAGCGGCGTGCCGTCGGCGCCGGGGCACGGGCCGCCGGGACGCTGCACGACGGCCATGGTCTGCAGCGCGAGCGCACGCTCGGCCGGCGTTGGCGAGTACGGCTCGTCGCGCGCCCCGAAGTCGTCCTGCACGCGGTAGTCGCCGGGGACCGGGATCTTCCGCACGCAATGCGTGATCACGCCATCGATGAAGATCGCCGACCACTCGCCGCGCGAGAGCACCGCCGCGAGGAACGGCTGCAGCATCAGGTCTTCGTGCGGCAGCAGCCGGTCGATGTGCGCCTGGGCTTGCCGGCAACCCGCCGCATCGGCGTCGAAGGGCAGCGTCTCGCGCGCCGTGGCGCCGACGCAGGGCTTCACGAACCCGCGCCGCCAGCCCGTGGCGAGCATCACGGACGCCACGTCGCAGGCACTGCCGCGCAGCAGCCAGCGCGTCGGGGCCAACGGCACGCCGGCGGCAGCCAGTTCGCGCAGGTAGTGCTTGTGCGTGTTCCAGCGCAGCACCGGTTCGGGGTTCCAGAGCCGGGTCACGGCGGCGACACGGGCGGCCCAGCTGCGGAAGGCCGGCAGCTTGTCCTGGTAGTCCCACGTCGTGCGCACCAGCACGCCGCGATACCGCGCCCAGTCGACTGCCGGGTCGTCCCAGACCGGCTGTTCGAACGGCACGCCGGCGGCGAGCAGTTCGCGGTGCAGATGGCGGTCGTCGACCTCCCAGCCCGGCAGGTCGGAGCGCGTCGCCAGGGCCAGCGGACCGTTCATCGTCGGCAGTGGCCAACGGGCGTTGGCGTGGCCTCGACCCGGGTCCACGACGCGCCCACGCAGACCACGACGGCGGCAGCCACGAACGGATGGTCGGCGAGCATGGTCGGCGGGAGCGGGCGGGGCGGGAATCTACCTCGGGGCGCACCGCTTGCCACCGAACCCGCCGAGGCGGTGGCAGTCGACGGCCCGGTCCCTAGACTGCGCCCCGCGTGAAGGTCCCCGACGGCATGCAGGTCCTGTTCCAAGGCAAGGCGGAGATGCTCCGCGAAATCGTCCAGGTGCTCGCTGCCGGCGAAGTCCGAGCGGTAACCGGACCGGTGCCTGGCGGCTGGGAGCCGCGCGCCTGGCTCGCGGTCGCGGGCCCCGACGTGCAGAAGGCGATGGCGTTGCACCGCGCCCACCTCGAGCGCATGGTCGCGCGCGAGGGCCTGCCGGTGCGTGACGTCGTCACCGATTTCGACGCGGAGGAGACGCAGTGCCCCGCGTGCCTGACGACGTTCAAGACCGCCGGCGTCGAACGCTGCCCGGACTGCGGCCTCGCGTTCCGATGAACGTACGCGCCGTCGCCATCGCCCTGTTCGCGACGGCGAGCGTCGCTGCCCAGGGCCTGGTCCACGACATCCCGCACCGCGGCGCGCACGTCTACACGCGGACCACGGAGCGCTTCGAACTCCAGGGCCCGCCGTCCAAGCTGCGCGCGGATTGGCTGGTGCAGGACGCCACCGGCGACCGCCCGCAGTCGTGGCGCTACTACGCCTGCCCGGCGAATGCCGTCCCGGCGGGCTTCGAGAACCCGGCGTTCGACGACGCGGCATGGCTCGTCGGCACGGGCGCGTTCGCCCCCGACACGACGCAGCACGCCCAGCAGCGCACGGCGTGGGGCGCCGAAGTGGTCTGCTTGCGCGCGCGGGTCGACTTCGGCGGCAAGAAGCCGAAGGCACTGTGGTTCGTCATCGACCACGACGACGGAGTGCGGGTGTGGCTGAACGGCAAGCTGCTGGTCGCCGACGACGGCTACGGTCGCTCGCGCAGCTACGTCGTGATGGGCAACGCCCTCGACGCGATCGCGTCGAACGCCAACACCCTGGCCGTGAAGTGCCAGAACACCGGCGGCATCCAGTATCTCGACGTCGCGATGGCGGCGGTCGCGACGCTGCCGCCGGGTGTGCGCACGCCCGCCGACCTGCTGCGGGTCGTGCGCGAGGATGTCGAGGCCGGGGATCGCGTGCGCCGCGACCTGTTCGGCGCCTACCGCCCGCCGCCGCTGCTGCTGCAGGGCGAACTCGACGACAAGCAGCAGGGCGTCGTGATCCCGCCCGGCGACGTGCGCGACCTGTCGTGGTGGCTGGCGACCGACCTGCGGCCCGGGGTGCTCGGCGGCGCCCGTGACGACCGATGCCTGGCGCCTGTTCCGGCTCGGCGACCTGCTGGTTCGCGGCCGCGCCAGCGCCGTCGATCCCGAGGGTTGGCAGACGCTCGCACTCACCGTCAAGAACTCGCCGGAGCCCGCACTGCGCGGCGACGGCAAGCGGTTCGTCGACCGCCACGTGCGGCCGTTCGTCTGGTACGGCTTCGAAGGCACCCTGCAGATCCGCCGACGGCTCGAGGTGCGCGACGGCCGCTCGCTCGTCGCCGAGTTCACCTCCGACCTCGGCGGCCGCATCCTGCGCGGCAAGGACTGGAAGGAACATGCGGCCACGCTGTCCTGCCGCGAAACCTGGAAGCACGCCGCGACGCGCGACAACCAGGACGCCGAGTTCCGCGCCATGGTCGTGCGCGCGCTCGAGCTCGGCACGAAGCGCCTGCGCGACGACCTGCGCGACCTCGGCGGCCAGTTCCTGCAGCGGCAGGCGGACGACGGCGGCAACAGCTACCACGCCGGCCGGCTGGCGCTGGGCCTGCTGGCGCTGGTCAAGGGCGGCGTGCCGAAGGACGACGAAGTCGTGCAGCGCGGCTTCGACGAGTTGCGCGGCCGCACCCTGATCGACACCTATTCGATCGCGAACGCGATCATGGCGATCGAGTCGCTCTACGCGCCGAGCGACGAGGCAGGCGCGCTGCGCACCGGAGCGCAGCAGCGGCCGCGCCGGCGCGAAGTGGCGCCCGCCGACCGTGAACTGCTCGCGAAGTGGACCGCGCGGCTGCTCACGTGCATCGACACACGCGTCGATCCCGCCTACCTGCTGCGCTTCAACTACACCGCCGGCGACCGCTTCGACAACTCGGTGAACCAGTACGGTCTGCTCGGGCTCTACTCGGCGCACCTGTGCGGCATCGAGATCAAGCCGGCGGTCTGGGAGGCCGCCGCCAACCACCTGCTCGCCTCGCAGAGCCCCGAGGGTCCCAAGGTGCAGCTCGAGCTGATCGACTACCGCACGCTCGCCGCGCGCGCCGCCGATCCCGACGCGACCTTCACGCGTTCGCAGATGGTCCAGCGCGCCCTCGGGTGGAGCTACCACGAGCCGAAGTCGGACGGCGAACTGACGCCGACCTGGGGCAGCATGACCTCGGCCGGCATCACCGGGCTCGCGATCTGCGAGGCTGGCCTCGCCGACAACCCGCAGTTCAAACGGCCGACGCTGGTCGGCAACAGTCGCCGCGCGCGCGACGACGGCTTCGCGTGGCTCGCGCAGTGGATGACGCCGCGCCACCACGCCGGGGCGATCGAACGGCAGCAGTCGTGGCTCTACTACTACCTCTACAGCCTCGAACGGGCCGCCCTGCTGTCGGGCGTGGCGCTGATCCAGGACCGCGATTGGTACTTCGAGGGCGCGATGGTGCTGGTGCTGGCGCAGCAGGCCGACGGCCACTGGCCGGCCGAGATCCACTGGGATCAGGGCATCGAGCGCGACGCGATGGCGATCCTGTTCCTGAAGCAGAGCACGGCGCCGGTGGTGACCGGCCGATGAACGCCGCCCCGGCGTTCGCCCTGCTGGCCTGCCTGCTCGCGGGTTGCGCCGCCGGCCCGTCGGCCGAGACGCCGTGGATCGACCTGTTCGATGGACGTTCGCTGGCGGGCCTCGAGGTCACCGACTTCGGCGGCCAGGGCCAGGTCGAAGTGCGCGACGGGCGGCTGCGCCTGGGCTTTGGCAGCCCGCTGACCGGCGTCACCTGGCGGACCGCGCTGCCGGCCGGCGACTACGAACTGCGCGTCGTCGCCGCCCGCGAGGACGGCAGCGACTTCTTCTGCGCCCTGACGTTCCCGGTCGGCGACGCGCATCTGACCTGCGTGCTCGGCGGCTGGGGCGGCAGCCTGTGCGGGTTCTCCAGCCTGGACGGCCACGACGCCGCCCACAACGACACCCGCAAGCTGCGCCGTTTCGAAGACGGCCGCGACTACGAGCTGCGGATCGTCGTGCAGAGCGATCTCGTCGCAGCGACGCTCGACGGCGACGACCTGTGCCGGATCGACCCCAGGCGCCATCGGCTCGGCCTGCGCCCCGAGGTGCTGCTGTCGCGGCCGCTCGGCATCGCTTCGTTCGCGACGGCCGCCAGCGTGCGGGTCGTGCAGTGGCGTCCGCGTGCTGCGGCCCCCAACTCGCCCTGACACCGGCGTTGCGTAGCACCGCACGCCGACGACCCAGCGGTGTCCCGCGTTGGTCGCGACGTGTAGGCAAGCCACGGCGCCGTGGTATGTTGCCGCGCCACTGCTGCCTCCCCCCTCGATCCCATGACCCGAACGACCTGTCTCACTCTGGCCGTCGCCGCAGTCTGCAGCGGCCTGGCCGCGCAATCGAACACCCGCGGCCCCGGCTACGACGCCGCCCTCACCAACATCTACGGCGTGACCGACTGGGGCCGGCGCGGCCCGGCCTACCCCGGCGGCGAAGTCGGCGTGTCGATCGCGAACCAGCTCTGCAATCCTGGCTCGATGATGATCGAGTGGCGTTCGCCAGGCGGCAACATCGGCTCGACGATCCAGAGCGACCACCCGAAGTTCGGCTTCCTGGTCGCCAAGGAACTGAACGGCCGCTTCGTGCAGATCTCCGACTGGTCGTACTGCAAGCACGCGTTCTATGCCCTCGCTAGCCCGTCCACCTGCGGGGGAACCTGCGTGCCGCCGCCCGTCGCCGGCACCCAGCTCGGCCTCAACTGCTCGGACATCTACTCGGCCGACAACAACGCCAGCCGCACCTACCTTGGCCCGCCCGCCGAGATCAACCCGTGGCTCGGCACCTGGCCGGCGGTCGGCAACTACTTCGACATCGGCCACTCCGGTCAGGCGGGCTATCCGCTCGCCGCTGACGGCGTGCGCAGCTTGAGCACCAGCGGCTTCGACGCGGTGCGCAACCGCGTGACGATGAAGGAGGCAGACGTCATCGGCGCCACGCTCTACTACAGCGTGCACGTCATCTGCGAAGGCGAGCCGATCGAGAACCGCGGCAACAACACGATGTCGCGTCCCTTCTCGATGACCTACGCCGGCGGCACCGGGATGAACGCCTGGAGCACGTCGACGTCGACCATGCCGGCGACGCTCGGTTCGATCCTGACGCGCTGGCCCGGCGCTTCGCTCGGTGTCGGCAGCAACGGCGGCACGCTCACCAACGCCGACAGCGACGGCCGCTTCCAGGTCGCCGTCAAGGTCACCGGCCCGGTGAACGGGCTGTGGCACTACGAGTACTGCGTGCTCAACTGGGACAACGACCGCGGCGGGGCGTCCTTCCGCCTGCCGCTGTGCCCGACGGGCCGCGTGTTCAACCAGGGCTTCCGTGACATCGACGCCGACGCCAGCAACGACTGGGCGATGTCGTGGGGCGGCGGTGAGGTGCGTTGGCTCGCGACCACCAACAACCCGCACAACTGGAACACCCTCTACAACTTCTGGTTCGACAGCGACGTTGGCCCGGCGACGGGCGTGGCGACGATCGACCAGGCGCGGCCGGGCCCCGGCGCCCTGTCGCTGACGGTGCCGACCTCGGTGCCTGGCCACCAACACGCCGTCTGGCTCGGCGACGGCTGCGGCACGCCGGCCACGAACCTGTTCGTCAACGGGCCCGCGGTCGCCGGCAACCTCGGCTTCGCGCTGCAGATGACGTCCGCGCCGGCGACGGTGCTTGCGCTGGCGTGGAGCCAGTCGTCGGGCTCGACGCCGCTCGAACCGGGGTGCAACGCCTACGTCAACCTCGCCAGCTTCGACATCGTCGGCCTCTACCTGACCGACGGCAGCGGCCTGGTCTCGGTCCCGATCCCGCTCAACAGCGGCATCACCGCGATCGACCTGACGTTCCAGGCGGCCTCGCAGATCCCGTCGCCGCCGGTGCAGAACCTGTTCGGGCTCAGCAACGGCATCACGGTGCGCTTCGCGCAGCTCGGTTGCCAGTGATGTAGGCCGCGCCGCCCTGGCGCGACCACTCGCCGCCCGGCCTCACCCCGCGTGACGCCGGGCGGCGTCGTTTTCGGCGGGCTCAGTTGCGCCGCAACATGCCGCGCCGCTGCTTGGCGCGTTCGGCGGCCTGCTGCGCAGCGGTCGGCGCCGAAGCGCCGGCCCGCAGATGCCGCGCGAGCGCGCGCACCGTCGTGAAGCGGAACAGGTCGGTGACCTGCAGCTCGACGCCGAGGCCCTGCACGATCTCGCGGTGCACGCGCACCGCCAGGATGCTGTGCCCGCCGCTGTCGAAGAAGTTGTCCTCGACGCCGACGTCGTCGGTGCCGAGCGCCTTCTTCCAGATCGCGAGGATCGAGCCTTCGGTGTCGTCCTGGGCGGCGACGACCTCACGCCGTCCGGCCACGGCGTCGGGCGCCGGCAACGCCTTGCGGTCGATCTTCAGGTTCGGCGTGCGCGGCAGGTCCGGCAACAGGACGAAGTGGCCCGGCACCATGAACTCGGGCAGCGACGCCCGCAGGTGCTTGCGCAGTTCGTCGAGCTGCGGAGCGCTCCCACGCGCGACCCAGTAGGCGATCAGTTCAGCGTCGCCGGTCCCGCCGCCCTGGCGGGCCACGACGACACACTCACGGACTCCGGCGTGCTGCTGCAGGGCGCTCTCGATCTCGCCGAGTTCGATGCGGTAGCCACGCACCTTCACCTGGTGGTCCTTGCGACCGAGGTACTCGAGCACGCCGTCCGCGCGCCAACGCGCGAGGTCGCCGGTACCGTACATCGAGCCACCACTCGCGAACGGGTCGGGCCGGAAGCGCTCCGCGGTGAGATCCGGTCGCTGCCAGTAGCCCGCCGTGACACCGGCTCCGCCGATCCACAACTCCCCCGGCGCCCCGATCGGCACCGGCCGCAGCCAGCCGTCGAGAACGTACACACGCTGGTTGGCGAGCGGCCGCCCGATCGGCACCGGATCGTCGGCGCCGACCGGCATCGTCGTCGACCAGACGGTGGTCTCGGTCGGACCGTAGACGTCGTGCAGCGTGCCGACGAGCGACCGCAGCCGCGCCGCCAGGGGTGCGGGCAACGCCTCGCCACCCACCAGCATCTGCCGCACCGAACGCAGCCCCGCTTCGCCCGCCGGGTCGACCAGCAGCATGCTCGCCATCGACGGCGTGCACTGGAAGTGCGTGACGGCGTGGCGACCGAGCAACTCGGGGATCGACTCGGACACCGATCGGGCGACCGGGACCGCGGCGCAACCCGCGGCCGCTGGCGCGGCATTCCCGACGCAGCGCTGCCGCAGTTCGGCAAGCTTCGGCAGACTCTGCATCACGACGTCGGTCGGCACGCCGAAGTCGACGAGGCACGCGATCTCGTCGACGCCCATCGCCGCGACCTTGGCGACCATCGACGCACAGGTCGCGATGGTCCCGAACAGACCGCTGGTCCCGTAGTAGCGCTCGAACGAGAACTCGAGCAGCGCATCGAAGTCCTCCGGCGTCAACCCGCCCGAGAGCAGCGCGTCCATCTCGCCCGGCTTGTCGACGCGGTGCTTGAAGGCCGGGAACGACCACGCCGCCTGCTTCACGAGATCGAGGCTGCTGCGCAGGTACCCCTTCATCGGCTCGCGCACGATCGCCTTGACCTGCGCGTCGTCGTCGCCGACGAACGTGTGCAGCATCAGCGTCACACGACCCTCGCCCGGATGGCCGGCCGCGCGCCACGCCTGCCGGTACACCGCGAGCTTGTGCGCGAGTTCGTCGGGGCTCTGGCCGAGCAGGTGCGTCAGCACGAACGAGCCGTTCTCGCCGGCCTGCCGGTAGGTCTCGGGGTTGCCGGCGATCGTGACCCACGTCGGCAGTTCCTTCTGCACCGGCCGCGGCAGCGTGCGGATCGCGTGCGTCTTGCCGTCGGGCCCCGGGAATCCGATCGTCTCGCCGCGCCACAGCGCCTGCACCGTGCGCATCGACCGGAACAGCTCCTGCTTGCGGTCGGCGAAGTTCTCGGGGCGCAGCACGAAGTCGCGCCCGTGCCAGCCGGCGGCGAACGCGATGCCGACGCGCCCACGCGACAGGTTGTCGACCAGCGCCCAGTCCTCGGCGACGCGGATCGGATGGTGCAGCGTCACCACGCACGAACCGGCGCGGATCGCGATGTTCTTCGTGATCGAGGCGACCGCGGCGCTGGCGACCGCCGGGTTCGGATACAGCCCGCCAAACGCGTGGAAGTGACGCTCCGGGGTCCACACCGCCTCGAAGCCGTTGTTGTCCGCGAACCGCGCCCCGTCCAGCAGCAGCCGGTACTTGTCCTCGGCGTGTTCGCCTTCGTCGCTGGCGAAGTAGAAGAGCGAGAACGACACCGGGCGGACCGGGGCTGGCGTCGACGCCGGCTCGCCGGCGTGCACGACCACGGTGAAGCCGCGGCACAGCGTCCACAGCAGTTCGAGCACCGAGATGTCGAACGACAGGCTGGTAACGGCCAGCCAGACGCCGGGCTCGGTGCCGAGCACGCGATCCATGCCGGCGAAGAAGTTCGTGACGTTGCGGTGCCGCACCATCACGCCCTTGGGCTTGCCGGTCGATCCCGACGTGTAGATGACGTAGGCGAGCTGCTCGGGCGTCGCCTCGTCGCCGGGCAGCGGTGCCGCGGCGGCGAGCGCCGTCGCGTCCGCGTCGAGATCGATGCGTCCGCACCGCACTTCGGGTGCTGCAGCTGCACTCGGGGCGTCGACGACCAACGCCGCCAACTGCGCGTCGTCGGCCATGAACTGCAACCGCTCGCGCGGATAGCCGGGATCGAGCGGCACGTAGGCAGCCCCGCAGCGCAGCGTCGCCAGCACGGCGGTGACCATGCCGATGCCGCGGCCGACGCAGATCCCGACGCGGTCCCCGGCGCGGACCGAACGCGCGCGCAGCGCCCCGGCCAGCCGTTCGACGTCGTTCGCGAGTTGCTCGTAGGTACGCGATTCGCCGCGGCAGCGCAGGGCCTGGTGCGCGGGGCGCGATCGCGCCATCGCCGCGAACTGACGGTGCACGCAGCCCTCCGCGGGCGGGGGCGCGTCGGTGGCGTTCCATTCGTGGAGCAGCGTGCGCAGTTCCGCCGCGTCGAGCACCGGCAGCGCCGCGAGCTTCGTCTCCGGCGCAGCCTCGAACGCGCGCGCGAAGATCGCGCAGCGCGCGGCGAGCGCTGCGGCTGCCGCGGGCGACAGCGTCGCGGCGTCGTGGTGCAGGGTCACGCTGCCGTCGGCGGCGACCACGAACTCGATCGCGCCGGCGGGCAGCTCCGTGGCCGGAGTGGCGAGCGCCAGGCGCACCGAAGGTTCGAGCACCACCGCGGGCGGCAGCACGTCGTGCCGCCGCACCACCAGTTCGCGCAGCAGCGGCCCGGCCCGCTCGTGGGCCTCGAGCGCCTGCGCCACCGCGGCGAGCGCCGCGCTTGCCGCGGTCTCCGGCGCGACGACGGCCTGCAGCGGCGCATTGGCGGCCACCAGATCGGGCGCGATCGCGTCGCGCGCGACCGTCGCCGCGGTCCGCACCCCGATCGAGAAGCGCGTCTGCGCCGTCAACCGAGCGAGGAAGGCGACGAGCAGCGCTCCACGGCGACGGACGTCGGCGACTCCCGGCAGTGCGATCGGCACCGCGGCGGGCCGCGCCGCGCCGGTCGCTGGACCAGCACCCGGCACTGGCAGGGGCTCCCCTTCGCGCAGGATCTCGACCCAGGCGTCGTCGGCCGGCGCCGCGAGAGCCCCGAGTGCCGTCAACGCCGTCCGTTCGGCGTCGCCGAGCTTCGGCAGCACGCCGCCGACCGCGACCCCGAGTGCCGCGAGGCCCGCGGTCGTCAACGGCGAACCGCGCAGGCAGCGCAGGCGCAGCAGCCGCACTTCGCCGTCGGCGCACGCGACCTGCACGGTCTCGTCGGCGACCGCCGTGATCGTGCCCGCCGGCCGGCCGCTGCCCGGCATCACCTCGACGCCGAGCGGCACGAACGCGCCGCGTCCGGTGCGCACCTTCGCGATCGCGACGGGATTGCGGTAGCCACCGTGGTCGAACGCACGCACCAGGCGGGCGACGTCCGCCGCGGCGCGGCCGAAGTCGAGCACGGCCAGCGCCGCGGGCCGCGCGTGGCGGCCAAACCAGGTGCGCGCCGTCAGGTCCTGTGCGCGCCGCGTGGCAGTGCCTGCGGCGAGGGCATCGGCGAGTTCCCCGAAGGTGCGCTGGCCGAACTCGAAGCAGCGCGCGTTGAGCGTGAACGCCGTGTCGTCGGCAGCGATCGGGAACTCGCGCTGCAGCAGGATGACGCCGGTGTCGGCCTTGGCCTCGACCTCGTGCCAGGTCACCGCATGGGTCGTCTCGCCGCCGGCGATCGCCCAGCACGTCGCGTTGAGCCCGGCGTAGCGCGGCAACGGGCCGTCGTGGAAGTTGATCGTCGCGCGCTGCGCCAGCGCCAAGGCGGCGCCGGGCAGCAGCCGCAGCCAGGTGATCGCGAACGTGTAGTCGGGACGGGCCGACGCCAGCTCCGCCCAGGTCGCGCCCACGGCATCGTGGCATGGGAGTCCCTCGTCGGCGCAGAAGCGGCGCACCTTCTCGGCGTCGGTGACGACCGCGGCCACGCGATGGCCGCGCTCGCGCCATGCCTGCACGCATTGCAGCAGCAGCGTGTCGGAGCCCACGAACAGGGCGGAGAGAACAGTCGCCATTACGGGTCGATCGGAGGATGCCGGAAGTCGCCTTGATACGGTTTGGACGACGCGCGGGCCATCACCGAGGCGCGCTCGGCCCGGCGTTGGCATGGCGCCTTCGCCGCCGCCGGATCACCCGACGAGGAACGTCAACTTCGGGAACGTTGTTTCGGGCGGCAGCAGTTCGGCGGGCAGGTGCCAGTGCACTTCGATCGCGCCGGCCGGCAGCGGCGCGAGCGGCACGAAGGCGACACAGCCCTCGGCGTCGCCCGTAGCGCCCGCGGCACCCGCGTACCGCACCAGCACGCCCGGCTGCAGGTCGTTGCCCACCCAGACCCGGCACTCGACCTTCGCCAGCAGGTCGTCGGCGACGACGCGCGCGAAGTGCAGCGACAACGCCGGGCCGACGTCGTCGCCCGGCTTCTTGCCCGCGGCAGCCAGCGCCGCGAGCGCGCGCTTGCCGAGAGCCTCGACGCGCACCGACCCCGGCACGCCGAGTTGGCGATCGCTCGGCCAGGCGAGCGGCGGCCCGACCCGGGTGGGCCGCGCGGTGGCGCCGACGTCGAGCACCCACGCCCGCTCGAACGTGCTGGCGCCGAACAGTTCCCGGCCCGGGTGCAGCAGCCGATCGCGACTCGCCGGGTCGGCGAGCCACCATGCAACCGCCGCCGCCGGGGTCTCCGCGCGCGACCACAGCACGGTGCTGCCGAGGCACGCGGGTGGCTCGGGATCGACAACGGGCGACTTCGGCTGCTTGCGTCGATCGGCCGCCGCCTTCGCCAACGCCTCGTCGTGGCGCGTCACCGCGAGCACGTCCGGCCCCGCCGCGACGAACCAGCCCGCCGGCCCGCGGTCCGCGGCAGCTCGCGCCGCGTTCACCGCGTCGACGAGACCACGCGCCCGCAGCTTGGCCGGCCGGTCCTTCGCCTTCTCGGGCGGCAACGGATCGAGCGCCATCGCCGCCCGCAACTCCTGCCCCTTGCCCCAGAACTCGCGCCACTGGGAGTCGATGCGCGGCAGTTCGACCTTCGTGCGCCGCAGGAACTCGGCCTCGACGTCCGGCGGCGTGCGCACCTTCTCGCTGCGGGTGGTGTCGAGCACCGGCAGCAGGTCCGGCCGCCAGTGCAGCAGGTAGTGGCAGATCGCCCACGCCTTCACGCGCTGCTCGGTCGAGAAGCGCGCGGCGGAGAGCAGCACGAGTTCGCTGGTGCGCGTGTCGCTCTTCGCCCACGCCGACTCGGCGGCGATCTGCATCCAGACCGCGAGATCCGGGACCAGCGCCCGCTGCTTCCAGGTCGCGGCCGTGAGGTCGCGTTGCTGTTCGAGCAGGAACGTCAACGTGCGCCCGAACAGGAAGCCGCACGCGGCGTGGCCCATCCCCTCGTAGAGCCCGTCGGTCATCACGCCGACGGCGTCCTGCACGACGCCGCGAACGGCTTGATCGCGCGACGCTTCGAGGCCGAGGTGGGCCTTGTGCACGCGGAACTCGCGGGTGCCGTGGGCGACGAACGCCTGATCGACGTCCTGCTTGAGGAAGCGCAGGCGCTCGGGGTCGAACTGGGCGGCGCAGGAGTCGAGCAGGGCGCCGTAGGCAGCGCTGTCGTGCAGGAACACCAGGTCGAGGTGCTTCTTCCGCTGCAACGGCGCGCCGAGCCAGGTGCCGAACAGCGCCCGCGTCAGCAGCAAGCCACGTTCGCAGTCCTGCGCGATCGTGGTCAGTTCCGTGAGCGGCAGCGTGCCCCAGATCTCGAAGTGCCGCGAGCGCACGCCGGCGTGCACGATCTTGGCCTCGGCCAACAGCGGCAGCTGCACGTTCTCGAGCGGCACCACGCGGAACTCGGCCCGCCGCAGCCAGTCGCACGCGCCGCCGATCGCGCGCGCGCGTTGCAGCATCGCCACTTCGTCCGGTGTCCCGCGGTAGCCCTCGAACGGCTGCAACGCGAGCTGCTGCTGCGCCTCGGCATCGCCGGGCGCCCACCGCAGCACGCGCTGCCAATGGTGCTGCGCACGATCGGAATCGCCGATCTTGCCGTAGCCGACGGCGAGCCCACGATGCGCGGTGAGCAGTTCGCGGCCGAGCGCGTCGAGATCCTGTTCGACCTTGCGCATGCCCTTGGCGTCGGCCTTCAGGTCGCGATCGAGCACCAGCGCGTTGGCGTCGATCCGCCAGAGGTCGCCGACGCGCACGAACCCGCAGGCCGTGCGCGCCTTCGCATCGTCGGTCGCGTAGTCCTGCCAGATCTCGCAGCGCAGCGCCAACGCCCGCAGATGCTGCCGCTGCGCCTGCAGCGCATCGGCGAGCGCGTGCAGCCCCGGCACCGCGCGGGCGACGAGCTTGCCTTCGTCGGCCGCGAGCGCTGCGGCGTCCTGGGCGGCGAGCAAGACCGGGAGCACGAACGGCAACGTCACGGCGAGCAGGCGCATGCGGCGCGCGAGCTTACCGTCGGCATCCGCGCATCGACCGTTCAGCGGGCCGTCACGACGACGCGGTGCTCGCCGCCCGTCCACGTCCACGCCGCCTCGACGTCGACCCCGATCGGCAGCGGCTCAGCGGGCCAGAACACCCACAGGCCCTCCGCCGCGGCGCGGCGCCCGCCGTTGTCCGCGCGCACCAGGAACCCGGGCAGCGGCGCGCCCTGGCAGGTCACGACGACATCGACGAGCGGCACCGTGGCGGCGTAGCAGTGCAGCGTCAGCGGGTAGCCGATCTGCTTCTGCTTGCCGCGGCCGTTGGCGGCGAGCAACTGCTGCACGGCAGTACCGAGCAACTCGACGTCGACCGCGCGCGGCACCGTCTCGGCCGCGCGTCCACCACCGACGGGACCTTCCGGCCAGACCTGCGTGACCACCTTGCGCGTCGGCAGCCGCCCACGCACGGCGTCGATCACCACGATGCCGCCCTCGGCGTAGATGCCGGCGACATCGATGTTGTCGTTGAGCACCGCGTCGCGGTAGCCGGGCAACAGCATCCAGAGGTCCGCGGCGCGCTTCTTGTCGACGGTCCACACCAGCGCACCCTGGGCGAACGTCCGCCCCGCGTTGCCGTAGCCCACCTTGCCGGCGAGCTGCGTGTGTTCGCGGTCGGGCCCACGCTGGTCCTTGTTGGCCTTCAGGTACTCGACGTGCTCCTTGCACGCGATCGACAACTGCGCCGACCAGCCCACCGGCTTCTTGCCGTGGGCGGTGCGCAGCGTGTTGAACAGCTCGAGCCACGCCGGCGCCTCCTTGCTCGTGGCTTCGAGCGGCGTCGTCCTGCCCACCACCGCGCGCCGCAGCGGCGTGTCCTCGGTCCAGAAGCGCCGCCAGCGATGTTCGAGCAGGCCGAGGTCCCGCCCGGCAGCCTTCTGGAACGCCGTGGCGACGTCGGACTCGTTCTTGGCATCAGAGCCGCTGCGCTGCAGGTGGCGCAGCAGCGACGGATCGACGCGCAGCAGGAAGTCGCAGAACGACCACGCCTTGATCCGCGCGTCGGACGGGAACTCGGCGGCAGACAGCAACGGCAGCCGCGCGGCTCGGGTGCCATCCCGCTGCCACGCCAGTTCGGTCACCAGTTCGCGCCAGGTCTCGAGGTCGGGCAACAGCAGCTTCGACTGGGTGCGCGACCCGGCCACCGTTCCCTCGAACTCCGGCTGGCCGACCGTGAACACCAGATTGCGACCGAAGAACATGCCGACGACGGCGTGACCGATGCCCTCTTCGAGCGCATCGAGGGTGAGGCCGCTGTGGTCCTGCGCGACCCAGCGCACCGCGAGGTCGAACACGAGTTCGCGCGTGTCGGCCGCCGCGGTCTCGATGCCGTCGAACTCGTTCGACTTGGTGTTCTCGAGCAGGAAGTCGACGTCGCGTGGTCGCGCGTGCTTGCGGACCAACTGCTGCCACGGATCCAGCTCACGCAGGAACACGAACGTCGTGCTGACCTGGCGCGGCGGCAGGCCGTCGACGCCTGCGAACGCGACGCCGCAGAACGCCAGCGCTCGTTCGGCCCAGGCCGCCGCTTCCTGCAGCACGGCAACGTCCCACGTTCCGAAGACGGTGAAGTGCTCGCTCTTCACCGCCGCGTGCGCGATGCCGAGACCGTCGAGCATCGGCAGCTTCTCGTCGACCGGGGTGGCCGCGAACGGCTGCGTCATGAGCTGCGTCAGCGTGCGTTCGAAGCGGCGCGAGCGCTCGAGTACGGCGAGGTCGAGGTCGTCGCCAGCAATGCCTTCCAACTGCCGCACCCCGGCGAGCGCTTGCGCCTTGGCATCGTTCGGCAGGAAGCGCAGCGCGCGCTCGCCGTGGTGGCGCGCGCGATCGTCCCGACCCGCGGTCGCCAACGCCGTCGCCAGGTCGCGGTGCGAAGCGCCGAGCCGCGAGGCGAGCGCCTGCCAGCGCTGCTCGAGCGAACGCGCGGCGGCGACATCGGGACGATCGGGCCCGTCGACGACGACCTCCGGATCCCGCTGCCAGACCGTGCCGTGCCGGTAGTAGCCGAGCGCCTTGCGCGCGGCGGCGTCGTCGGGCGCGTACTCGGCGACCACTTCGCGGAACGCCAAGGCCGCGCGCGCCGGGAAGCCAGCCTTCTGCGCCTGCGCGCCGAAGGCGCCGAGTTCGCGTGCACCGAGCGCCAACACCTCGGCCTCGGCGGCCTCGGGCGGTGCTGGCTTCTCCTGGGCGCAAGCCCCGCCGATGATGATCGTGCATGCGACGACTGCGGCTGCGGACCACACCAGCGAGCGAACGGACATGCTCGCGACCATACCGCCTCGCCTTCGTGGTCGCGGCGTTCGCGGCCGCGGCGCTGCCGCAGGACGCGCCGCGGCCGCCGCGCGACGTCGCGATCCTGGTGCAGAACCTGGCGCCGCTGCCGCGCCGCGAAGGGGTCGCGGTCGTCGTGCCGTTCGCGCGCGGCGAAGTGCCGGACCTGCCCGCCCTGCACGTGCCCGGCACGGCGACCTGCTGGCAGCCGTTCGGCGCGCGCTGGCCCGACGGCTCGCTGCGCCAGGCGCTGTGCCTGTTCGTCGCCGAGTTGGGCGCACTCGGCGAACGCCGCATCGTGCTCGCTCCGGGCCCCGGCCCGGCGTTGCCGACCGACGCGTTCGCGGCACCCACGGCGAAGGTGACGTTCGTCGCGCGCGTCGGTGGTGCTACGACACGCGGGACGCCGGTGCCGGTGCGGCAGCTCGAGGCGAACGCGCTGCGCACCGTCGACCTGGCCCGCACGCGCCTCGGCGACACGGGACTGCTGGCGGAACTCATCGTCACCGGGTGGCGCGGCCAGGGCCACGCGCACGCCGACATCGCCGTGTGGTTCTCCGACCCGCGCGTGGCGGCGATGCAGTGCGATGTCGAGGAACTCGCGATCGAGTGCGAAGGCATGGCGCTCGTGCTGCGGCACGCGGGCGCGCTCGGCATCACGCAGTCGATGACCACGACCGGCAGTCGCACCGTGCTGCTGCGCGGGCGCCCGCTCGGCGACGGCCAGGGCCTGCGGCGCAGCGGCGTGCTGGTGAAGAAGCACGTCGGCGACGTCGTCGCCGACGCGACCGCGCAGGCAGCCGCCGTGGTGCCGCTGGTCGGCGCCGCCGACTGGCGCGGCACCGGCGCGTTCGGCCCGTTCGGCCACGTGCCCGAGCCGCCGCCATGGCTGCACGGCGACGCCCTGCGCGCGCACCTGGCGCAGCGCTGGCAGCGGTTCGTGGCCAGCGACCGCGGCGGCGATCCGTTCGCGGTGTTCGAGCACGGCCTCGCCAGGATGGCCGGGCAGACCGGCGACCAGGGCGACTTCGGCGTCGTCAAACTGTCGCTCGTCGCCGCGAGCGCGCTGCCGAGCCTGCTGGTCGAGGCCGAACGGTCGGTGCTGCAGGAGGGCTGCCGGCCGGTGCACTTCTTCGAGGCCGACGGCGAGCCGGTCGATCCCGCGGCGCACCCGCAGTGGATCGTGTGGTCGGGGCGCACGCACTGGCATCAAGGCGTGTCGAAGGACCGCCTCGGCAAGCCGTTCCCCGAGCCGCCCTACGAGACCCACGGGTGGACTGGCAAGGACCGCGAACACTGGTCGAGCAACCACCTCGCCGCGTTCGCCCTGCTCACCGGTGCGCACTGGGCGCGCGCCGAACTCGCGAACGAGGCGCGGCTCTACGTCGCCGGCCAGACCATCGAGCCGGGCTGGTCGACGTCCAACGCCGGCGCGCCGCGTGGGGCGGGCCGCACGGCGCTGGCGGCGGCGTGGAACCTGCTGGCCACCGACGATGCCGCGCTGCGCGCGCGCATGAACGAGCGCATGGACCGCGTCGAGTTCCCGCAGTGGGCCGGCCGCGATCTGGCCGCGGAGCGTGTGCGTCCGATGGCCGTGAACCCGCCCGATGCGCGCATGCTGCAGGGGAGCACGCGCTACTGGAACCCGTGGCAGGACGCGACCGCCGCGTTCGGCTTCGCTGCGCACCACCTCGTCACCGGCAACCCGGCCGCGCGCACGCTGGCGGAGGCGCTGGCGACCAACACCGTGCGCCACGGCTGGCTGCTCGTTCCGAACGAACACGAGGTGGCGATGGCGCTGCGCTGGCAGGACGGCACGCCGATCACGACCGAGCAGTGGCTGGCGCGCGATCCGACGGTCGTCCAGGGATCGGCGGAGACGGCGTTCACCGAGTGGGCGTCGCCAGCGCTCGAGATCGCGCGCGTGGTCGCCGAACGCGACGGCGACGCGGCGTTGGCGGCGAAGTGCCGCGAGATCCAGCGCCGCATGCGGACTTCGCGCAAGGCGCCGCCCGACGGCGGCATGGATCGCTTCGGCGAATGGGACGCCGTGGCCTGGCCCGCGCGCTGACCGGCGTTCAGTACCGCTTCGCGCGCGACTCGATGCGGTAGTCGGGCATCGCCGCGAGCTCGCGTTCGTCGAGCGCGTACTGCTCGCAGACGAGACTGAGTCGCTTGCCCGGCGTGTCGACCCGCTCGACCGAGTGCGTCAGGTCGCCATCGAACGTGAGCAGCATGCCGGTCGCGGGCGCGATCTTGGCGATCGTCTTCCGGCCGCGCGCGAGCACGAGACGGCCCCCCACCATCGCGGGCGGCACCTCGACGTAGAGCACGCTCACGCGCAACGGCGTGGTCACGTCGGGGCAGTACGCGCGCAGGCTGCGGTCGACGTGCGGATCGACGCGCGAGCCCGCCTCGAGTTCGAGCGGGTTGAGGTAGAACGCGTTGCAGTCGTCGCGCAGCGCCTTGCCGAGGTAGTCGCCGAAGAACGGGAACTCGGCGACCACGCGCTGCCGGTGCTCACGCCGGAACACCACCGAGAACCCGCGCGTGCTGACGAAGTCGCGGTTCAGGTTGTTGGTCGTGAACCACGGACACTTGCGGATCGCGAGGCGCAGCGACTCGAGGTGGTCGGCCGGAAAGGCGTCCACGACCTGCGTGTGGGCGTGCGTCGTCACGGCGAGCTCCGGCGCGGCGAAGGGCATGCGCCACCACCTGCCGCGGCGTCGCGCGAGGAATTGCCGCTCGGGAGCCCGCGCCAGCGGGCGAGCGATGCCCAATGCCTCCCGGGCTGGCCATAGCGCGCCTTCGGCGCGCAATGGCACGCCCGGGAGGAATTGAACCTCCAACCTCCAGATCCGTAGTCTGGCGCTCTATCCAATTGAGCTACGGGCGCGTTCGAGGGCGCGGGACGCTAGCGTTCGACCGGAACACGCGCAAGCGCTTTCTCCACCGCGCGGTGCGGCCCTGGAACGTCGCGAAGGCACTCAGTACCTTCGTCGCCCCTCGCGTCGTCCGACGCATCGCGCCCCTCACTCGATCCATGTCCACGTTCGATCTCGGCAAGTACGGCATCAAGGTCCAGAACGTGCTCCGCAACGCGGAGCCGTCCGTCCTCTACGAACAAGCGCTGAAGCGCGGCGAAGGTGAGATCGTCAGCAGCGGCGCGCTCGCCGCCCGATCCGGCCAGAAGACCGGCCGTTCGCCGAAGGACAAGCGCATCGTCGATGCCGAGCCGAGCACGCGCGACATCTGGTGGGGCGACGTCAACATCCGGCTCGCGGACAAGACGTTCCAGATCAACCGCCAGCGCGCGATCGACTTCCTCAACACCCGCGACCAGCTCTACGTCGTCGACGGCTTCGCCGGCTGGGATCCGAAGTACCAGATCAAGGTCCGCATCATCTGCCTGAACGCCTACCACGCGCTGTTCATGCACAACATGCTGATCCGGCCGACGCGGGAGCAGCTCGCGACCTTCGGCGATCCGCACTACGTGATCTTCAACGGCGGCCTGTTCCCTGCGAACCCGCTGACCAACGAGATGAGCAGCTCGACCTCGGTCGACCTGTCGTTCGAGCGCGGCGAGTTCGTGATCCTCGGCACCCAGTACGCGGGCGAGATGAAGAAGGGCGTGTTCACGATCATGAACTACCTGATGCCCAAGCAGGGCGTCATGTCGATGCACTGCTCGGCGAACGAGGGCAAGGGCGGCGACGTGTCGCTGTTCTTCGGCCTGTCGGGCACCGGCAAGACCACGCTGTCGGCGGACCCGCGGCGCGCGCTGATCGGCGACGACGAGCACTGCTGGAGCGACGACGGCGTCTTCAACATCGAGGGCGGCTGCTACGCGAAGTGCATCAACCTGACGCGCGAGCAGGAGCCGGAGATCTGGGACGCGATCCGCTACGGCTCGGTGCTCGAGAACGTCGTCTACGACAAGGAGCGTCGCGTCGTCGACTTCACCAACCAGTCGATCACCGAGAACACCCGCTGCAGCTACCCGGTCGAGTACATCCCGAACGCCAAGATCCCGTGCGTCGGCAAGCACCCGAAGAACGTGATCTTCCTGACCTGCGACGCGTTCGGCGTGCTGCCGCCGGTGAGCAAGCTGACGCCCGAACAGGCGATGTACCACTTCATCAGCGGCTACACGGCGAAGGTCGCCGGCACCGAGATGGGCGTGAAGGACCCCGAGGCGACGTTCTCGGCATGCTTCGGCGCGGCGTTCATGGTCTGGCACCCGACCAAGTACGCGGAACTGCTCGCCGACAAGATCGCGAAGAACGGCAGCCAGGCGTGGCTCGTCAACACCGGTTGGAGCGGCGGCGGGCACGGCGTCGGCAAGCGCATGAGCCTGAAGTACACGCGCGCCATCCTCGACGCGATCCACGACGGGTCGCTGAGCAAGGCCGCGACGGTCGTCGACCCGATCTTCGGGCTGCACGTCCCGACCGCGTGCAACAACGTGCCAGCCGAGATCCTGGTCGCGAAGAACACCTGGGCCGACAAGGCCGCCTACGACCAGAAGGCGAAGCACCTCGCCGGGCTGTTCGCGAAGAACTTCGGCAAGTACGCCGATCGCGCGAGCGAGAAGATCCGCGGCGCTGGCCCGAAAGTGTGACGTAGAGTGCGGGCCCATGCGCCCGCGCCGCCGCCTCCTGTTCGCCGCTTCGCTGCTCGTCGCAACCGCGCTGCTGCCCGCGCAATCGGGCGATCTGCGGGACCGGATCGAGTTGCTGCAGGCTGACCTGCGCGACCTCGGTCGCCGTTACGACGTGCCGATGTCGCCCGAACGCCGCGCGCGGATGTTCACGCGCTGGCAGCAGGAGCGGCGCGAACTCGACGCGCTCGACTTCGCGGCACTCGGCCACGACGCGCGCATCGAGTGGCTGCTGCTCGACAACCACGTGCGGCGTTCGCTGCACGCGCTGCAGCGCGAGGCCGGGCGCGAGGCCGAACTGGCGCCGCTGCTGCCGTTCGCCCCAGCGATCGTGCAGCTCGGCGAGGCCCGTCGGCGGCTCGAGGACGTCGACGCCAAGGAGGCGGCGGCGACCGTGAGCGGCATCGCCAGCGCCGCCGTCCGCGTGCGGGAGGCCCTGGCCGCCGGCAGCCTGCCGGCGATGGACGCGGCCTTGCCGGCGCGCGGGGCGACCATGCTCGGCGCGCTGCTGCGCACGCTGCGCGCCTGGTTCGACCACCACGACGGCTACGACCCGCAGTTCGCGTGGTGGGTGCGGGCGCCGCAGGCCGAGGCCATCGCCGCGCTGACCGCGCTGCAGAACGCGCTGCAGGCCGCGGCCCCCGCCGGCGAAGATCGCTCCCTGATCGGCGATCCGATCGGCGAGGAGGCGTTGCGGGCCGAGCTCGCGCACGAGTGGATCCCGTACGCGCCGAGCGAACTGGTCGCGATCGCCGAGCGCGAGTTCGCGTGGTGCGACGCCGAGATGGCCGCCGCGGCGACGGCGATGGGCTGCCAGGACTGGCGCGAGGCGCTCGAACGCACGAAGCAACGCCACCGGCCGCCCGGCGAACAGCCCGCGTTGATCCGCGAACTCGCGCACGAGGCGATCGACTTCCTCGAGCAGCGCGACCTGATCACGATCCCGCCGCTGGCCAAGGAGTGCTGGCGGATGAGCATGATGTCGCGCGAGGGGCAGCGCACGAACCCGTTCTTCCTCGGCGGCGAGACGATCCACGTGTCGTTCCCGACCGACGCGATGGCGCACATCGAGAAGCTGCAGGCACTGCGCAGCAACAACGTGCACTTCTGCCGCGCGACGGTGCACCACGAACTGATCCCCGGCCACTGGCTGCAGCAGTACTCGCAGGCGCGGCACCGCCCCTGGCGCGAGATGTTCGACACGCCGTTCTGGATCGAGGGCTGGGCGCTCTACTGGGAGATGCGCCTCTACGACCTCGGCCTCGGCAAGAGCCCCGAGGACAAGGTCGGCATGCTGTATTGGCGCAAGCACCGCTGCGCCCGCATCGTCTTCTCCCTCAACTTCCATCTCGGCCGATGGACCGGGCCGCAGTGCGTCGACTACCTCGTCGACCGCGTCGGTCACGAGCGCGCCGCCGCGGAGGGCGAGGTTCGGCGGTCGTTCGGCGGCCTCTACGGCCCCTTGTACCAGGCGGCCTACATGCTCGGCGGCCTGCAGCTGCGCGCCCTGCACCACGAGCGCGTGACCGTCGGCGGCAGCTCGGAGAAGGCGTTCCACGACGCCGTGCTGCGGCAGAACTCCATCCCCATCGCGGTGCTGCGGGCCGCCCTGGCCGACCGCGAGGTGCCGCCAGCGCTTCCGGCCTGGCGATTCGCCGACCCGTAGCCCCACCCTGGGACGACGCTGTGACGAGAGTTTCCTGGGCTCAGGGGTTTGCCTCTACCACCCGTCCCGCCGATACTCCCGCCACGTTCCGGTCGGCCATGTGGCGGACCCGAACGTGCCCCACTCAGGAGACAACGATGCGAATCACGGCAGGCGTGCTGCTCGCGGCGTTCGCCTTCGCGTTGCCGGCTTCGGCGCAGACCGAAGCGCAGCCGGCAAAGGCGACGGGAGCCGTCGAGAAGCTCTGGAAGATCGAAGCGTCCGGGATCAGTGGTTGAGGCGCGGCCTCACAGGCCAAGAGGGTGCGTGACATCCTCGCAAAAGAGAACCTCAAGAACCTGATCTTCGACACCACCGGTGTCGGCTACTTCGAGCCGGGCAAGAAGACGCCGGAACTCGCAGACCTCAACCTCGCGCTGTCCAAGGGCCGCGCCGGCGGCGTGACGATCACGCGGCTGACCGAGGTCGAGATGCCGAAGGCCGAAGTGGTCTACGAGATCGCGATCGCCGGATTGGGTTGAATGGGCACCGCCATCGAGACGCGTGACGTCTTGAGCAAGTTGGAAGGTGTCATCCGCGTTCACCCGAACGGGCTGAACGGCAAGGCGCTGGTGTTCGTGAAGGACAAGAAGGCCTTCACCGAAGCCGCCGCCAAGGAGGCGCTGGCCGCGACGAAGGAACTGCGACTGCGCAAGTTCGAGGTCGCCAAGGGCTGATCGGCCACGGCGCACGCGCGGGCCGTCGCATCGACTCGGTGCGGCGGCCCGCGTTCGTTTCGTCGCCGACCATGCGCGATCGTGCGCGCGGCAAACTTGACGGTGCCGACGACGTCGCTAAGGTTCTCGCCCCCAACCGGTCGAAGGCCGGTCGCGATCCTCGATAGCTCAGTTGGTAGAGCAGGTGACTGTTAATCACCGGGTCGTAGGTTCAAGTCCTACTCGAGGAGCCATTCCCGACGGGCCGCCATGCGCGGCCCGTTTCTTTTGGCGCCGCGCCGATGCGCCGGGAAGTGCGCGCCGGACCCGCGTGGCCTTGCCCCGGTGAGCAGCGGCGGAGCGTTGCGGCGAGCCGCAGCAGCCGATTCCCCCGGCCGTTCCCCCCGCCGCCATCGCCTGAGGGCTACCCTGCAGCAACCGCCAGCAACCCCACCCATGCGCATCCACCCCACGCACCTCGGCGCCCTGGGCGCCATCCTGCTGTTCGCCACCACCGCCACCGCCCAGAACGTCGGCGTCGCGTTCAGCAACCTGATCGACGGTTACATCGAGGTCCCCTACTCGCCGCAGGTCGTGCCGCAGAGCGGGATCACGGTCGAGGCGTGGATCACCTACGACGACGCGACGTTGCCGACCGGTTGGCGATACCCCACGGTCGTGCGCCAGGGTCTGTCCGTCGGCGGTTCCGAGGACTACTTCCTGCGCATCAACGCCGACAACGTCGGGGCGCGCGTGTTGCGTTGGAAGGTCGTGACCACCAACAACGCAGCCGTGACCGTCAACTGGACGTTCGCAGCGGGCCAGCTCAACACCTGGACCCACGTCGCGGCGACCTACGACGGCGCCTTCGCGCGGCTCTTCGTGAACGGCACGCAGGTCGGCCAGGCGACCGGCAACGGCCTGCCGATCCGCGACGTCGGCAACGAAGTGCTGCGCATCGGCAAGGGCAGCGACGTGGCGACGCCGATCGAAGTCTGGAACGGGCAGATCGACGAAGTGCGGCTGTGGCCGTTCGCGCGCACGCAGGCGGAGATCCAGGCGACGAGATTCCAGGCGCTCTACGCGGTGCCCGGCCGCGTCTCGACCTGGAACCTCGACGGCTCCACGTTCGACACCAGCAGCACGCTGCACGCGACGGCGGTCGGCGGCGTGACCTACACGCCAAACCCACTGGTGCTCAACGCGCCGCTGCTGCCATCGCCGCATGGCGCGAGCACGCCCGGCTGCCTCGGGCCGCTCGAACTCGCGCCGACCAGCGCGGCCAGCGCCGGCAACCTGGCGTTCGGCGTCGCCTGCACGCGAACGCCCGCGAACGCGCCAGCCCTGTGGGCCGCCTCGCTCGGCACGGTGCCGACGCCGGTCCTCGTCGAAGGCGTCGACGTCTGGATCGACTTCAACGGCCTCGTCGTGGCGAACGCGACCACCAGCGCGCTCGGCAGCCTGCGGTTCACGCTCCCGCTGCCGGCCACCGCGCCGATCGGCTTCCCGTTCGCGATGCAGGCGGCGGTCGTCGACCCGTGCGGACCGTTCGGCTTCACCGCGTCGAACGCGCTGAGCATCGTCGTTCAACCCTGAGGCGGGGCGCGGCGCGGCGTCTGCGCCGCCTTGCCGAGCGCGACCAGCCACTCGCGCACCTCGTCGTCGTCGAGCCGCGCGCGCCACAACGGCTGCATGAGCTCGGCGATCGCGTGGCGGCCGCGCGATGCGTCGCCGAAGGCGCTGTCCGCCAGCAGCCGCGCGAGCGCTTCCTCGACGCGCTGCATCATCGCCGCACTCGCGGCCGGAACGCGCGGCGCCTCGGCGGCCGGCGCCGAACCGTGCGCCGCGAACAGTTCGGCGAAGTAGACGCACGCCGCCTGCGCTAGGTTGAGCGACGACTGCTCGCTCGCGACCGGGATCGTCGACACGACGTGCGCGCGCAACAGCTCGGCCGGAAACAGCCCGTTCTGCTCGCCGCCGAACACCAGCGTCGGCGCGCCGAGTCGCTGCGCTTCGACAGCGACATCGCGCGGCGTCAGCACGCGCGCACCGGGCGGCGGCCGATCGCTCGTCGCCACCACCCAGGTTGCGGACGCGAGTGCCGTCTCGAGCTCGGCGTGGTTCGTCGCCGCCCCCAGCACGTCGCCCGCGTGCACGGCCAGGCGCCATGCATCCGTCCACGAGCCGATGCGCGAATCGACGAGCGACAGGCGGCGCAGGCCGAAGTTCTTCATCGCGCGCGCGACGGCGCCGAGGTTGCTCGCCCAGCGCGGGCGCAGCAGCACGACGTGCACTTCAGCGAGCAGGGACATCCACGCGAACAACACCACGTTCGTTCGCACCGCACACGCGTGCGTTGCGGCAGGCCCGCGAACAACACGTTACAGCCACGCGACCGACGCGAGACCGTCGGCTCGGCGGGATCGGTCGGTCGCCCGAACGCCACACCACGTCCCTTGACGACGCGACTTCGTCGTCGCGCTCTCGGCTGTGTTACGGCCCGCGGAAAGTCCGTCTCGCAACGTCGCACCCGCCACGAAAAAGAGGGGGGAGGTACCTCGTTGATCATGAGGTAGCTTCTGCTGCCTCGACTCGCGTGGCCCCCCATGCGCGTCTCGTCTCCCCCTTTCCACGAAATCCGAAACATGAACAAGCTTCTTCTCTCGGCGGCAGCCCTGTCGCTGCTCGCCGCGGCCGCTTCGGCCCAGGTCACTGGCAACTACACGTTCGACACGACCGTCCAAGGCTGGACGCTCTCCGGCGGCTTCTCGCCAGGTTGGAGCAACTTGGCCAACTGCAGCGGCGCCGGTGGCAGCATCCGCTCCAATATCTACAGCGGCTCCGCGACCACGACCTTCCGGTCGCCGGCGTTGACGTCCCTCGGCGGGATGGTCACCTTCGACTTCTCCTACAGGTGCCGCGACTACAACTCCCCCAACGGCCCAACGTCGGCGCCGTGGGGTTCGGTGCACGCGGAGTGGTCGACGGCCGTCGGTGGCCCCTACACCATCATCCAGACCTGGACCGACGAAGCGCAGACCGCCGCCTGCATCGCCAAGTCGGTGACCTTCACGCCTCCGGCCGGCCCGGTCTATGTGCGCGTTCGCGGCGTGCAGACGGGCGCAACGCCTGACTTCTGGCTCCACGTCGACGACGTTGTCCTTTCCGAGGCCCAACCGCCGTGCAGCGGCGCTCCGGCACCCGGCGACACGACTGGCCCCGCCGCGGCGGTCTGTGCTGGTTCGACGATCGCTCTGGGCCTGCAGAGCGTCACGCCGGGAACCGGCGTGACCTACCAATGGTACGCGAACGCCGCCCTGGTCCCCGGGGCGAACGCAGCGACGTACAATGCGTTGATCCTCGCCAACACGACGTACTACTGCGACGTCACCTGCACGAACTCGAGCACGACGACGCCGTCGAACCCGCTGCTCGTCACCGTCGATCCGACGGCGACGAACCCGCAGGATTTTGAAGCGGGCTTCAGCGGCTGCTGGTCGAACCTCGGCGGCAGCGTGAACCCTGACCTCCGCCCGGTGAGCGCCTTCGGCGTCGGCGCGCAGGCCGTGCGGTTCAACTACTGGTCGTGGGGAGCGGCCACCACGGGCCACGTGACCAGCCCGGTCCTCCCGGCGACCAACCTCGGTGACCGCGTGTTCTTCGACGTGGCCGGCACGAACTACCCGCCGGTCCTCACGTGGTGGGACACCATCGCGCTGCAAGAGTCGAGCAACGGTGGCGCTACGTGGTCGACCGTCGTCACGATGGACAACCAACCCGGAGGCCTGCTCTACACCGCGGTCTACAGCGGCCAGTTCGTCCCGACGCCCAGCCAGTGGCAGAACCGCAGCTTCGCGCTGACGCCCGGCACCAACCGGATCCGATTCCTCGGCACGTCCGGCTTCGGCAACGATGCCTTCATCGACAATGTCGTCGTCGGCCCGGCCGGCTACGCCCGTCACTACCAGTACGGTGTGGCCTGCGTCGCTGGTTACGCGATCACCGCGTCGCCGGCTCCCACCCCGGGAACGCCGGTCGTCTACACGGCGAACAACATCCCGCAGTGG
>DDSQ01000187.1 GCA_002343845.1 Planctomycetes bacterium UBA2386
CTGGATCACGCGCAGCAGCTTGCTTTGCATCGCCAGCGGCAGGTCGCCGATCTCGTCGAGGAACAGCGTGCCGCCCTGCGCCGCCTGGAAGAAGCCGTCGCGGTCGTCGGCCGCGCCGGTGAACGCACCCTTGCGGTAGCCGAAGAACTCGGCCTCGAGCAGGTTCTCGGGAATCGCGCCGCAGTTCACCGCGATGAACGGCGCGCCGGCCCGCGCCGACAGCTCGTGCACCGCGCGCGCCACCAGTTCCTTGCCGGTGCCCGATTCGCCCAGCAGCAGCACCGTCACGTCGGCGGCGGCCACCCGTTCGATCTGCTGCAGCGCGCGACGCAGCGGCTGCGCGCTGCCGACGATGCCGGCCGGGTTCGGCCGTAACCGCGGGCGCTCGTGCAGGGCGTGGCGCAGGCGGTGGTTCTCCTGCTCGAGCACGGCCGTGCGCTCGGCCACCAGCCGGTTGACCTGTAGCACCTGGCCGATCAGCGCCGAGATGGCCGTCATCAGGGTCAGGTCGCTGGCCAGCGGCCGTGTGCGCGCGCGCAGCCGATGCGCCGCCAGCACGCCCAGCTGGCCGTGCGCGCCCATCACCGGCACGGCGATGAAGCTGACGGTGCCGGCCGGCAGCGTGCTGCGCTGCACCGCGCGGAACAGGAACCCGGGCTCGGCATCGACATCCTGGACGATGCAGCCGACGCCGCTGCTCATCACGCGGCCCGTGACCCCCTCGTCCACGCGGTAGCGGCCGCGCGCCACTTCATCGCGGCGTAATCCGTACGCGTGCGCGATGGCCAGGCGGCGGCCGCTCGGGTCCGCCGGGTCGGGCAGCACGACGCGGCCGCGGTTCAGGCCGATGAGCTCCGACATCAGCTGAAGCATCTCGCGGATGACCCGCGCCGACTCGAGGCAGCGCGTCATGCGGCGTGCCGCCTCGACGAGCAGCAGGCGTTCCTGGTCGGCCAGCGATTCGGAGGACACGCGCGCCGAGGCGCCGGCCGGGGGCAGGGCGGGGAGCGTACCGGTGCGACCGCCGGCGGTGCTGCCGGCGTCGCGGCGCTCGAGGGGAGGGGGCATGCCGGCCCGGTCGCAAGGCCCGTGCCAGCGGGGACGCCGCGCCGCGGTGCACGAGAGCAGGCGCGTGAACGGGCGACAACCGGGATGACAGCCGTGCAGGGACCCTTCAAGCGGCCCCGCGAGAGTCCGGCTCTGGCCTGGGTTGGCCGCCGATGCCGGCCTGGCGGCCGTGGAACCCGGTGGCGGCAGGCTGCGCCTTGACGCCTTGACAAGGGTGGCGGTGCCGCGCCGCCAGCGTGGCTGCTTCCTGTGCCACCGCCGCGCGCAAGCTCGCCGGCGCGAGCACCTCCAATTCGGTGCCCAGGCGCAGCAGCTGCCGCGCGGCGTCGGCCTCGGCCTCGATGGGCAGCTCGCACTCGAGCCAGCCGGCGGCGCCCTGCGCCCCGGGCGCCGGGCGCTGCGTGCGAAGCGCTTCCTCGGCCGCTGCCGACTGCACGGCGCGCAGGATTTCCATCCCTTGCGGCGACAGCCGAACAGTCGCGCGCCCGGCCATGAGCCGCGACTCGAATTGCGCCACGGCCTGCGGCCAGTGCGCGGCCAGCACGAAGCCCGCGGGCCGCGGGGCCGGCTGCGGCAGCTCGCGCAGGCTGCGGATGCCACTGGCGCGGTAGGTGCGCGGCTCCACCGCGCGCCGCCCGCTGCGGGCACGCCCCAGTGGCGTGGCCACGAGGTACCAGAGGCCGGCCTTGAGGACCAGGCCCAGCGGGGCCAGCGTGCGCTCGGCCTCGCCCGCCCAGCTTTCGTAGCGCACGCGGATGCGCCGGCCCTGCCACACGGCGGCGGCCAGCGCGGGCAGGAGCGGCTGCGGCTCCGGCCGGTGGTACCAGGGCAGGGGATCGACGTGGAAGCGCTCGGCGATAAGCGCCGCATCGGCCGCGGCATCGGGCGGCAGGCTGGCCAGCAGCTTGAGCTGCACATCGGCCGCCTCGACGCCGAGCCCGAGGTCGCGTGCGGCGCTGCGCAGGCCGGCCAGCGGCACGCCGCGCGCCTCGGACGGGCTGAGCCCGGTGAGGGGCATGCGCCAGCCCCGCTCGAGCACCAGGCCGCCGCCGCGCCCACGCTGGGCGTGCACCGGCACGCCCGCGGCGCTGAGCGCATCGAGATCGCGGTAGACCGTGCGCACCGACACCTCGAACTCGCGCGCGAGCTCGGCGGCGCTCACGCGGCCGCGCAGCTGCAGGCGAAGCAGGATGGAGAGCAGGCGACTGGATTGCATGGCGTCGAGAATAGCTGACATCGGATGGCATGTTTACGGGCGCAGCATGGCCTCATGTCCGAAGTCCGAAGCGCACGCCCAGTCGCCGCAGGCGAGACAGCCTTGCCCCGGCGCTTCGGCCCAGTGGTCGTCGCCCCGGCCATTGCCGCGGCAGAGCCCGCTGTCCGTCGCCGTTGGCTTCTGGCCGCAGCGGCAGCGCTCGCCGTCCCCGCAGCCCTCACCGCCACGGCTTCATCCCCAACCGACGCCAGACAACGCACCATGCTCGACGACAGCCACCTCGAAACGGATCCGCCGCGGCTGGATCCGGTCCCCGCGATTCCCGCGGCGCCGGCACCGGGCCGGCCGGGAGACTTCGCCTTCCTCGATGGCCACTGGCACATCCGCCACCTCAAGCGCCGCGGCGAGAGCTGGGACCGCTTCGAGGGCGAGGCACGCTGCTGGAGCATCCTGGATGGCGTGGGCAGCGTCGAGGAGCTGTTGATCCCCGCGCGCCAGTTCAGCGGCCTGGGCCTGCGGCTGCTCGACGTGGAGAAACGCCTGTGGAACGACCACTGGGTCAACGCCAAGAGCGGCGTCGTGGGCGTACCGGGCCTGCAAGGGGGCTTCGACGGCGGCGTGGGGCTGTTCCCCTCCACCTACGAGGACAACGGCAAGACCCTGAATGCCATGGGCATCTGGGACCACATCGCGCCCGGGCAATGCCGCTGGCGGCAGGTGTACTCCGCTGACGGCGGTCGCACGTGGCAGCACGACTGGGTGATGCACTGGCGGCGCAAGGCCTGAGGGCTCGTGGCGCAGCCCGGTGCGAAAGCCGGCGTATCGAGATCGGCGGGTCCATCCCCGATCTTGGAGCGGCACCTCGCCCACCCTGTTGACGTACGGGGGCCGGCCGCGGCGGCCGATGTGGCAGAGGTGCGCGTGGCCGATGCCGTCGAACAGGGGCGATGGCGTGCCCAGGCGGAACAGCGGTTCACCCAGTCGCTGGGCAGCTCGGCCGGCCGGCATGCGAGCGGGTCTTCGGCGGGCAGGCCCGCAGCGCGCTCTTCGTGGTGGTCACGGCGGCCACCCGCGCGGTAACCATCCCAGCCAGGGACTGGCCGCCGAGCATGGCGTCCCCCGGCCGGCTGCGCAACCGGGTCCGCGCCATGCGCCTCACTGCCCGAATGGACGGCGCGCCCTGGTGCGGGTGGCCCGGGCGGCCTGCTTCTCTCCAGGCTCCGCGCCACCTATTCGCGGTGGATCCCGCTCCCGGGAGTCGTGGCGTCGCCGGCCACAACACGGAGAAGCCGCATGAGGGCGCCGGGCCGCTCCCAAGCGCTGATACCGGACCCCTTCAAGGGCGAAGGTTCTCCCGTGAGCCCCAGGCGTCCCCGCCTCACCCTGCGTCGCCGGGCCGCCGCCCCGGCGGCCGCATCGCTGTCCGCCAACGCGGCCTTCGAGATCACCGTCGACACCAGCGGTGATGTCGCCTACCAGAGCCGCTTCTGCGCCGCCGAGACCTTCTGGGTGTCGGTGATCACTGGCTGCAAACCCGCGTCTCGCTCACCGGCTTGACGATCGACGCATCGGTCCTGCTCATCGACGGCGCGGGCTTCCGCCTGGCCCAGGCTGGCCCGCTCACGAGCGCCGTTGACGGTGGCCTGCGGTACACGACGCGGGGCCTCATGGCGTTCGACAGTGGCGCCATCGCCGGCCTGGGCAGTTCGCTGGCCGACGTGATCAAGCACGCGATGGCGCACGTGATCGGCTCCGGCTCCTGGTGGGAGGCCAACGACCGGTACGTCGCGGGCGGCGGCCCGTACGAGGGCCGGTCCGCGCTGAACATGCGGACGACCGAGTCCAAACAGTCGAGCGCCACGTTCGCGCCGGTCGAGCTGGGCGCCTTCGCCGGCACACGAGGCGCCCGCTGGAACGAGGTCGCCCATGGCGTCGGTCTCACCGGCCAGTGCCAGCGGTCGTGGCTGGTCGACGGGCTTGCGCCGGGGCTCGCGGCGCCGGCGCCATCACGGCCGCGTCAGCCTGAGCACCTCACCGATGCGCGTCTTCACGATGTCCTCGGCGTGGAACGGCAGCACCGGCAGCTGCTTGCGCGAGAACAGCCGCATCTGGTCGTTCGCGTGGGGCGACTGCGGGTCGGTCGACTGCCCGTAGGTCAGCACCGCCTGCACGACCGGGCCACGTTCGTCGAACGTGACCGACTGCAGGTAGCTCGTGCCGTAGTCGATCGGCAGCCCGCGAGCGGAGATCCCCGGCGCGAACTGGTTGCCCAGGTTGTTCAGCACGCCCTCGAACTCGTCGCCGCCGTGCAGCGCGATCGGCTCGCCGGTGATCTGCGGCCGCTGCACGGTGCCCAGCGACGCATCGAGTGCGAATCCCGCGCGTCGCACGTCGGTGACGGCCTTCGACAGCGCATCCCACACGCGGCCGGCCACGGCAGGATCGGCCATCTTCAGCCCCGCCGGCGTCGCGACCGGCTGCGCGGGGTCGAACGCGACGCGGTGTACGCCGGGGATCTCGCGCGCCGTGCGCCAGAACTCGCGGAACAGGTGGGCGCCGCGCGCCTCGACCTCGTTCGTGCTGTCCCAGGCAGCCAGTGCGGCACAGCCGTCTCGGGCGTCGGCATTGGCCGGGGGCGCGCTGCCGCAGGCGGCCAGCAGATCCGGAAGCACCACCTGGGCCATGAAGTTGCGGTTGGCGAGCATGGCCGCCTGGGCTGCCCGTGGCGTGACCTTGCCGCGCGCGAGCAGTGCGGGCACCTCCTGCAGCCCGGAGCGTGTGCGCGGCCGCGTGACGATCGGCTCGCCGACCAGCGGCGAGATGCCACCGAATCGATGGGCCGGGTTCGTGAAGTGGAAGCTGTCGTTGCTGTTGTGCACCCAGTCGCTGCGCACGACCTTGGGCATGCGCTCGAACGGAATGGCTCCCGGCTGCGCCGACGAGGCGTCGTGCCGCCAGTCGCAGGCCGACTGGCTGCCGTCCAGGACGACCAGGCCAGCGGCGCGCCGCAACGCACGCGCCGGCGCACTGGGCGCGCAGCGCTCGAGGTGGGCGGCGTCGACGTCGGGCACGGTGCTGACATCGGCGTACAGCACGTTGCCGTGGCGGTCGGCGGCGATCGTGTTGACCCACGGCGTGCCGAGGGTCTTCAACGCGTCGCGGAGCCCCGCGACGTCGCGGGCTGCGGCCTGCGCGAGGTACACGTCCACGGCGCGCGCCTGGCCGGCATTGACGTCCTTCAGCGCGTAGGCCCGGCTGGGGCTCCACGTCAGGCCGGCGCGCGGCACGACGACCACGGGGCCCCAGAGCGTCGACCAGACGGTGTGGGTCTTGTCGGCAAGGCTCCCGTCGGGCTGGCGCACCGCGATGCGCACGTTGCGCGAGCTCATCTTGCGTGGCTGGCCGTCGACCAGGTAGCTCGTCGGGTCACCCGGCACCAACGCGAGCTCGTGCAGCGTGAAACGCTTGCCGGTCGACACCGTGTTCGACCAGGCGACGTCCGAGTTGAAGCCGATGCTGAGCATCGGGAACAGGCCGATCGCCGCGCCCATCGCGTCGAGCCGCCCCGGCACGCTCAGGTGCACCTGCCAGAAGCGGTTCACCCCGGACCACGGGAAGTGCGGGTTGCCGATCAGCAGCCCGCGGCCGTTGGCGGTGACGTCGCGGCCGAAGGCCCAGGCGTTCGATCCGAGCGGGCTGTCGAGCAGGCCGGCCTCGCGCATCGCGGCGGCGGCATCGGCCGCCGTCACCTGCGGCGCGACCGCGGCGCCCTGCCGGGGCGGCGGCGCGGCGCCGAGCAGCGCATCGGCGAGCGCGGCCACGCCGGCCTGCGTCATCGTGATCTCGGTGCTGCGGCGGTGGTCCTCCGCGGTCATCGGCCGCACCCACGGTTGGCCGTTGCAGGTCGCCGGCAGGCGACCTGCATGATCGGCAAGGTATCGGTTGTAGCCGGCAACGTAGCCTCGCGCCAGCGCCTGGGCGTCGGCGCTCGCGTCGCGTGTCCAGCTGCGGGCCAGCGCCGCGTCGTCCATGTGCGCGGCGACGAAGAGATCGATCTGCTCGTTGGGCAGCAGGCGGCGGCCCAGAAGGCCGCGAGCAGAGGGCCCGAACCAGCGCGAACGCTCGCCGCGGGCCGTGACCATCTGGTCGGCGACCATGCAGACGTTGTCCTGGGCGTAGGCATAGGCCAGCCCGTAGGCCAGCGTCTCCAGCTCCGGTGCGTCGACGTGAGCGACGCCGTGGGCGGTTCGCTGGATCGTCGCGGTGCGGGGCTCCGGGCCGCTGACGCGGGTTGCGCAGGCGGTGAGCAGGGCCGCGCCGAGCGCCGCCAGCGCCACGGTCTTCGTACGGGGGGTCATCGACGTCTCCTCGGGAAGGGGCCGCGGCAGACGCGGCACCTCCCGACTGTAGCCCCCGCCGCGTCCGTCGACCCTGACACCGGCCGCGCCGGCGCGGCCGGCGAACTCATGGCCCCGGACCGCAAGCTGCCGGGCCGTTGTCATCGTGGATGTCGCGTTCGCGAGGTTCGCGCCGGGTTGCGCCGCCCGCGAGACGTGTCCGGCCTTGCGGTGAAATAGGCGGATGAGCACACCCGGATTCCTGACCCAGTTCGCCAGCGACAACACGGCGGGCGCCTGCCCGGAAGCGATGGCCGCCTTCAACGCGGCCAACGCGGGATTCCAGCCTTCGTACGGCGAGGACGCGACGACGCGGGCCGTCTGCGACAAGCTGCGCGGACTGTTCGAGACCGACTGCGACGTGTACTTCGTCTTCAACGGCACGGCGGCCAATTCGCTCGCACTGGCCTCCATGTGCCAGTCGTATCACGGCGTGGTCTGTGCCGAGACCGGCCACGTGGAGACGGACGAGTGCGGAGCCCCCGAGTTCTTCTCGAACGGCGCCAAGCTGCTGCCCGTCGCGCAGGTCGATGGCAAGGTCGTCGCCGATGCGGTGGCCGGCATCGTGACCAGGCGGACCGACCTTCACTTCCCCCGTGCCAGGGTGCTGACCATCTCGCAGACGACAGAACTCGGCACCGTCTACGCGCCCGACGAAGTGCGCCAGTTGACCGCCTTGGCGCGCCGGCATGGCCTGCGCACGCACATGGACGGCGCGCGCTTCGCCAACGCCGTCGCCGCGCTCGG
>DDSQ01000173.1:0-811 GCA_002343845.1 Planctomycetes bacterium UBA2386
GGCTGCACGCTCGTCTTCGCGATGCCGGCCTTCATCGCCAGGCCACCGGCCAGCGGACCGTCGACGCGCAAGGTCGCCCGCTCGCCATCGCCGCCGCGGCCGCCCTGCGCCCGCGAACCCTCGAGCAGCGCGCCGTAGCGCCAGGTTTCGCCCGCCTGGCGGGTCACGACGTTGACGACGCCGCCAAGCGCCTCGCTACCGTAGAGCACCGACAGCGGACCGCGGACGATCTCGATGCGCTCGATGTCCTCGACGGCGATCCAGTCGTACTGGAAGTCGCTGTGCCCGATGACGCCGTCGCTGGCCCCGATGCGCCGTCCGTCGACCAGGAACAGCGTGTGCTTGGACTCCAGGCCGCGCAGGCTCAGCACCTTGCGCCCGCCGATCGAACGGCCCTGCAGCGTGACGCCGGTCTCGCCGCGCACGGCCTCGACGAGGTTGTCGGCGCCGCGGTTGCGGATGTCGGCCTGGTGCACCACGGACATCGAGGCCGGCGCCTGCGCCAGCGCGATGGCCCAGCGTGACGCGGTCACCACGACGGTCTGCTGCAGGTCGGGCTGCGCGGCGGCCGCCGTGCCGGCGAGCAGCAGCATCGTGGCGGCGAGCCTGCGCCTGCGACGTCGGACCGCGTCGGCCGGCACCCGGCGTGGCCGGCGCGGGGCAGCGGGCAGCGGAGATGAGTCGGGCGGCGGCTGGCACATCGTGGGCTCCGGGCGAGGACGGGTTCGGATCGCGTGGCGTTCGAGCAGGATCGCGGCGACCCGGGGCCGCGGCCTTGATCTGCTTCCGGCCGAGCGCTCGCCATGCGCCG
>DDSQ01000173.1:869-5297 GCA_002343845.1 Planctomycetes bacterium UBA2386
CGGGAGAAGTACTCCGGTGTCAGCGACAGTCGCGAGGCGACCGTGGCCTTGCTGACCGGCAGCGAGACGGTCAGCGGCTTGCTGTCCTCGCCCTCCGCGCCCTGCTGGTCGCGCAGCAGGTAGCCGATCACCCGCTGCACACCGTTCTGCAGCGCGTAGGCCTGCACGTCCTGCACCAGCCCGTGCAGCCGCCGCGACAGGCCGGCGAGCATGCGCAGCGCGAAGCGGTAGTCACGCTGCAATTCGTCCATCACCGCGTCGCGGCGCACCGACAGCACCAGCGAATCGACCAGAGCCTGCGCGTTGACCATGCAAGGCTTGCCGAGGAAGACCAGCGCCTCGGCGAAGCTGCCGCCCGGTCCGATCAGCTCGATGACCTTCTCCTGCCCCGACGGGGAGAGCACGAACAGCTTGACCTGGCCGGAGACCACCACGTGGAACGAGTCGCAGGCCTCGCCCATGCGCAGCACGTGCTGGCCGCGCTCGTAGCGTGTCAGGCGGCAGCCCTCCGCGACCCGTTCGCGCTCCTCGGGCCCGATGTCGCTGAACAGCGGCAGCACGGCGAGGAAGCGCGGGATGTCGAAACGTTGCAGGTCGGTCACGGCGCGCCTCCGGCGGGGGTGGATAACCAAGCGAATCACGCGGATTCTGGGCAGCGCCGGTGCGCCCGGTCTGACGCGGCGCAAACGCCGCCCACAAAGCCCTCGGGACCGACCCTGACCTCCCCCCACCGCAGACCCGACGCGGCTGCCCGCGGGTCGTCGGGCCTGCCGGCATCAGCGGCCTCGCGGTGACCCCGGACGACCCGATGGCGGAGTTCGGCACAATGCCGCGAGCCGCACGATGGACACCTCGCTCGTCGACTTCGCCCCCACTGCCCGCCTGGCCCTGCTGGCGCTGCTCATCGCGCTGCTGCCGCTGTCCTATGTCTGGCTGCGCCAGCGCGGCGCGTCCAGGCGCGCCCGCCTGGCGGCGCTGACCACGCTGGCCCTGTTCCTGACCTTCGACCTGATCGTCTTCGGCTCGTTCACGCGGCTGACCGACTCCGGCCTGGGCTGCCCGGACTGGCCGGGCTGCTACGGCAAGGCCAGCCCGATCGGCGCCAAGAGCGACATCCACGCGGCCGAGCAGGCCATGCCCACCGGCCCGGTCACGTGGAGCAAGGCCTGGATCGAGATGATCCACCGCTACCTGGCGATGACGGTGGGCGTGCTGATCCTCGTGATGGCCCTGGTCAGCTGGCTCGAGCGCCGGCAGCTGCCGCACTCGCCCTGGTGGCCGACGCTGACGCTGGTGTGGGTCATCGTGCAGGGCCTGTTCGGCAAGTACACGGTGACGCTGAAGCTGTACCCGGCGATCGTCACGCTGCACCTGCTGGGCGGGCTGCTGCTGCTCGCGCTGCTGGCGATCCAGCACGAGGCCTACCGGGACCGCCCGCTCGTGCTAGCCCCGCGGCTGCGGCGGCTGGCCGCCGTGGCGCTGGCCGTGCTGACGGTGCAGATCACGCTGGGCGGCTGGGTCAGCACGAACTACGCCGTGCTCGCCTGCTCGGACTTCCCGTTGTGCAACGGCCGCTGGGTGCCGCCGATGGACTTCGCGCGCGGCTTCACGATCCTGCGCGAACTCGGCGAGGACGCCCGCGGCGGCCTGCTGCCCTTCGACGCGCTGGTCGCGATCCACTGGGTGCACCGCTGGTTCGCGGTGCTCGCCGGCGGCATGCTGCTGTGGGCCGGCGCCGCGCTGCTGCGCAGCGGTGGGGCGGCCGCCCGCGGCTTCGGCCTGACGCTCGTCGCACTGACGCTGGCGCAGGTGGCCAGCGGCCTGACCAACGTGGTGCTCGACTGGCCGCTGGCCGCCGCGCTGGCCCATGCGGCCGGTGCCGCCGGCCTGGTGCTGGCGCTGACGCTGCTGCTGGCGCGTTCGTCGCCCCGGCTGGCCGGCGGGGCCGCGGCCACCGTCACGTCGGCGCCGCGGGGGTAGCCGGTTCGCCGACCTGCCGGGTCGGCGTGAAGGCGTCCGAGAAGCAGAACGGCTCGGACAAGCCGTGCCGGATGAAGTCGGGCACCGCAGCCTGCACCATCTGCACCGACCCGCAGGCGTAGACCTCGTGCCCGCGCAGGTCGGGGTGGTCCTGCAGCATCGCCTGGTGGACGAGGCCGCGCCGCCCGGTCCACCGCGGGTCGTCGTCGGCCTGCGACAGCACGGGCACGAAGCGGAAGTTCGGGTGCTCGCGCTGCCACCGGCCGACGAGGTCCAGCAAGTACAGGTCCTGCGCGCGGCGAACGCCCCAGTACAGCGTCATCGGCCGCGAGATGCCGCGGCGGAAGGCATCCTCGAGGATGCTCTTGATCGGCGCGAAACCGGTCGCGCCGGCGACGAAGAGGATCGGGCGTGCGCTGTCGTGCAGCGTGAAGCGCCCCAGCGGCGCCTCGAACTCGAGCACGTCGCCGACCTTCAGGCCTTCGAAGACGTGCGTCGTGAAGCGGCCGCCCGGAATCAGGCGCACGTGCAGCTCGATGCGATCCGGTCCGGTCTGGAACGGCGCGTTCGGGTCGGGCGGCGCGTTGGCGAACGAGAACGCCCGCTTCGCGCCGTCGTCGAGGATGATGTTCAGGTACTGGCCGGCGACGAACGGCAGCCGCTGTCCCTCGGGCAGCGTGACGAACAGGCGCATCAGGTCGCTCGACAGGCGCTCCATCGAGCTGACCTCGCCGCGCAGCCGGCGGGGCTTTCCGGCGTCGTCGGCCTGCAACGAGGACACGCCCTCGACCTCGAGTTCGACGTCCTCCAGCGGCACGGCGCAGCACATCAGGGCCTGGCCGCGCGCGCGCATCGCCGGCGTCAGCGCGGCCTCCTGCGCCGGACCCGGGTCGAACCGGCCGTTCAGCACCGTGCACGCGCACAGTCCGCAGCCGCCGGCGCGGCAGTCGTAAGGCAGCGCGAGCCCGGCGCGCAAGCCCGCCTCGAGCAAGGTCTCGCCGGCCCGGGCGCTGACGCGGGCCGGACCGGGGTGCAGGGTCAGCTGCAACGCGTGCCGGCCGGCGCGCCTGGGCGGCAGCCAGGGCATGGCCAGCAACAGCAGCGTCGCGCCGATCACCAGCGCCCAGACCCACGCCAGGGGCCAGGCGTAGAGCAGCGGCAGGATCGCCAGCAGGAACCAGTCCAGCGACAGCGTCTGCGGCGCCCGCGACAGGTCGGCCGGGCCCTGGCTGGCCACCGGCGCCAGCAGCGCGAGCACGAGCAGCATCGCCAGCAGCGCGAGCATGATCGACCGCGGCGGATTCGTCGTCGCCTTGGGCACGCGCTGCACGTGCACCCACATCAGCAGCAAGGTGACCAGCGGCACGCCGATGTGGATGAACACCAGCAGCGAGAACAGCCGGTTGCTGACGTGCTCGTTGCCGATGAAGTTGCGGATCAGCGTGCCGCCGAAGCCAGGCAGCCAGTCCAGCCACTCGAAGCTGGCCTGGGTGACGAACTGCGCGAGCCGATCCCAGGGCAGCATGTAGCCATTGACGCCGGCGATGTAGACCAGCCACAGCAGCACGACGCCCGTGACCCACGAGAACCAGCGGAAGCCGCGCAGCCGGTCGAACGCGAAGTGGCGCAACAGGTGCACGAACATCGACAGCACCATCGCGTCCGAGGCGTGGCGGTGCACCGTGCGCAGGATGCTCCCGGCGCCGAAGGCACCGTGGGTGATCGCCTCGACCGAGCGGTACGCGCCCTCGACGCTGGTGTCGAAGAACGCGTAGAGCACGAGCCCGGTGGCCGAGACCACCCAGAACAGGAAGAAGCTGATGGCGCCGAGGTGGTACAGCGGGTTCAGGTGGTCCCCGAAGACCCGGTTGAAGCCGGCCTCCGCCCGCAGGAACAGGGCACGCAGCCCGTGCTGTATCGCAGCGGTCGGGCTCACGACGGGATCCCCGCGAGACGGTCGCCCGGAGCCGCCCGGTGCCGGCAGAGGCTTCGGTGCATCACGCGCGCGCCGCCGCGACGGCCGGCCGCGCGCCGCGCATCGCCCGCAGCACGACGACGACGAACAGCAGGCCACCGACGATCGCCAGCAGGCCACCCAGGCCCATCAGCCCCATCCCGGCGACCTCGCCGGTGCTGCGCAGCACCTGCTCGCTGCCGGCCACCTTGCGCTGTACGCCGTAGCCGCCGGACCAGACCAGACCGACGATGTGCAGCAGCTGCCCGACGCCGTACAGCCACGGCTGCGCGACGGCCAGCCGCCCCTGCGGCGCACCATGGCCCAGGCGCGGCAGCAGGTGGTAGACGAGACCCATCAGCGCCAGCGTGACGCCGACGATGCAGCCGTGATAGTGCGCGGGCACCTTGACGTTGCTGCCGCTGATCGTGAAGCCGATGACCCCGCCGGCGGCGAACAGCAGCATCGAGGCCAGCAGCGCCGCGCGCAGCGGC
>DDSQ01000173.1:5312-6284 GCA_002343845.1 Planctomycetes bacterium UBA2386
CGCCGCCGCCGAAACGCATCGCCCAGGTGTGCAGGTCGCGGTGCTCGACGGTGGCCACGTCGTGCATCAGGTAGGCCAGCGGCGTCACGAACACGCTGGCCAGCGCGATCGCGAACATCAGCAGCACGACACGCGGCGACAGGGGCACGGTCGCGCCGCTGGCCTGCGCGAGGACGAGCCAGCCCACCAGCATCAACAGCGTCCACGTGAACTGCAGCGCGTGTCCGCCGCCCCACCACAGGATCTCGTAGTAGGCCTTGGCCGGCAGCTCGGCTGGCGTGACGGCGAGCGACCAGCCGAAGGCCAGCAACGCGACCGCAGCGGCAACGACGCTGGCGTTCAGGCCGAAGCGCAGCGCGCCGCGCCCGTCGACCTCGGGCCCGATGCGCACCGGGTTCAGCAGGCAGCCCGCCACGAGCAGGGTCGAGCCGGCACCGAAGACCGCCAGCGAGAGGCGGAACATCGGGCTGTCGAGCATCGGGATGTAGTTGGCCATCACCGGCACGCCCGGGTCGACGAAGGCCGACAGGGCCATGCCCGCCGCGCCGGCTGCGCAGGCCAGCAGCGGCGCTCGGGACCACAACCACTCGGGCAGCCCGCGCGTGCGCGCGCGGTTGCCGCTCCACAACAGCCCGGCGACGGCGACGAACCAGACCAGCACCGACAGGTCCACGTGCACGACCAGCGCCACCCGGAAGAAGTCGCCGGCCGGCAGCCAGGCGTTGATGCCCGGCGTGCGGGCGAGCACGAGCAGGACGGAGAACAGGCCCGAGCCGACCAGCGAGGCGACGGCCAGCCACAGCCAGCCGCGGGCCAGCGCCTGCTGGCCGGCCGAGATGGGCGGCAGCACGTAGCTCGACGGGCTGGACGCACGGGCCGCCGGGGCGCCGGCGGTGCCGCGCACGAGGTCGCGCGGACGTGGTGAGGTGATCGTGTTCATTGGAAGGTGATGCCGCCTTTCCCGGCGTCGAA
>DDSQ01000173.1:6391-9893 GCA_002343845.1 Planctomycetes bacterium UBA2386
GGCCGTCGACATCCACCTCGATCGTCACCGGCGAGCGCTCGCGCGGGCAGACCTCCGGTGTGCGCATGTTCGGCGGCAGCTTCGCGAGCTCGGCTTCGGTGAGCCGGCGGCAGTCGCCCACCGGCTTGCCGACCCGCGTGAAGCTGATCTTGATCAGCGCCTGGTCGGGCGCCAGATGCCGGTAGGTCGGCCATTGCGAGAACACGCCGATCGTGGCGGCGAAGGCGGCGTACAGCAGCAGCTGCGCGGCCCAGGCCCGCGCGCCGCGCGGCGCCGCATGACGCGCGGGGGAGTCAGGCACGTCCGGCCTCCGCAAGGTTGTCGGGGGATGCGCCGGCGCGCCCGCCCCGCACCCGTTGCCGCAGGCGCCGGACCGCGGCGTCGACTGGCGCCGCCTCGCCGGCCGCGGCCATCACGATCTCGACGCGATCGGCCGGCACAGAGGACCGCAGGTGCGGCTCGCGCTGCCCGAGCAGCCGCTCGAGCGTCCAGCGCTCGCCCAGCCGGTACTCGCAACCGGAGGCCGGGCAGGTCGCGACGACGACGCCGGCCGCGCCGTCGCGCAGCGCGTACTCGACGAAGGACGGCGGCAGCTGGCCGGCGCACATCAGGTCGAGCGTGAGCACATCGTCGCCGACATCGTGGCCGCGCACGCCGTGATCACACCCGAACACCACCAGCGGCTGCGCGGCCGGCGTGCCGCGCAGCCGCTGCTGCAGCTGGGCGCGCAGTTCGCCGATCGGCCGCTGCGGCATGTCGATCCCGGTGACCAGCTGCGCCGAGCTGCGGAACGGCGTCGACGAGGGGCAGGCGCCCGCGCAGATGCCGCAGGCCGCACACAGTGCCGCATCCACCACGGCGAGCTCGCGACCGATCTTCCGGTTCGGGTGCGCCACCATCGTGATCGCGGCGTACGGGCAATCCGCGAAGCACCGCCGGCAGCCGTTGCAGTTTCCGGCATCGACCACCGCCACCGGCACCGACGGCGCGACCGCCCGCGCACCGGGGCGCCGCGGCAGGAACGGCAGGGCGAACAGCAGCAACGCGCCGCCGCCGGCCAGCGCCCACACGAGGCCCGGCGAGGTCGCGTCGACGAGCGGATGGACGAACAGCAGGATCCAGTCGAGCCGCACGGCATCGGGCACACGCGACAGCAGGGCCGGCGCATGGCTGGTCACCGGTGCGAGCAGCGCCAGCGCCGCCAGCGACAGCGTCAGGCCGATGCCCAGCGCCCGCGGCGGCAGCACGGCCGGCCGCGACAGGCGCGCGACGTGGAACCACAGCCCGAACAGCAGCAGCAGCGGCACGCCGATGTGCACGAAGACGAACAGCGAGAACAACCGGTCGCTGACCGTGCCGCCGGCGAGGAAGTTGCGCGCCGACGGCGCGGGCATCAGCGGCAGCGCGTCGAACCATTCGGCCGTGGCGATCGCCGAGAACTGTCCCAGCTGGTCCCAGTTGAGCCAGAAGCCGCCGATCGCGCTGGCGAACACGAACCCGACCAGCGGCACGCCGGTCAGCCACGTGTAGCGCCGGAAACCGTGCTCGTGCCCCGCCAGCCACTCGCGCAGCAGGTGCAGCAGCATGGCCAGGACGAGCACGTCGGCCGCGTAGCGGTGCATGCCGCGCAGCAGGCGCCCGAGGCCAGCCGGCGCGTCGTCGAGAGCCGCGATCGAGCGGTACGCACCCCCGACCGAGGTGTCGAGCACGACGAACAGGATCGTGCCGCTGACGGCCAGAAGCCAGAACGCGAGGAAGGCCAGCGCACCCAGGTGCCGCAGCGGGTTGCCGCCCGGGCCGAAGGCCGCGTCGAACAGCCGCTGCGCACCTTGCCACGCGTTCAGGCCGCCTTGCCGGAAGTCCGGGGTGCGCATGATCGGCTCCGCCCGCGGCGCTGGTCGCGCCAGGCGAGCAGCAGGTGGGCGAAGGCGGTGACGAAGAACAGCGACCCGCCGATGAACGACAGGATCAGCTTGACGTCGTAGCGGTACTCGCCGGTCTCGGGGTCGTAGACCGTGCACAGGATGCGGATCCGCTCGATGGCCGCCCCCAGGGTGGTCAGGCCCGGCACCGACGGCGCATCGAGCAGCAACTGGCGCAGCGGCTGGCCCAGCTGGTCGGCCCGCAGGCGGTCGCCGTAGACCTGCGCATGGATGCGGCCCTGCGCATCGACCACCGTGACGCCCAGCACGTGGTCGAAGCCGGCGGGCGTGGCGACGTAGCTGAAACCGAACGCACGGGTCAGCGGCTCGACCGATCCGCGCGGCGGGCTGAGGAACTCCCAGTTCGGGTAGTCGATGCGCTGCTGCGCGGCGAACGCACGCATCGCGTCGGGCGAGTCGAAGGGCTGGTTGAAGCCGATGCTGACCACCTGGAACTGGTCCGGGCCGAGCAGCCGGGACAGGCCCTGGACCGCTTCGTGCAAGGCCCGCGTCTGGGTCGGGCAGACCTGGAAGCAGCCGGTGTAGATGAAGCTGACCAGCAAGGGCTTGCCGCGGTAGGCGGACAGGCGCACCGGCCGACCGCGGCGGTCGAGCATCTCGAGGTCCGGCACCGCGCGGCCGACGGCCGCCTCGCCGGCCGCCAGCGCGTCGCGCTCGCTCAGCGAGGGCACCGTGCCCGGCGCGCGTACGCCGTGGTCGGCGCGTTCGACGATCCCCGACGGCATCGCGGTCGCCGGGCCGGGCGCCGCGGGCGACCCGGCTGCAGCGGGCGGCGCAGCGCCGGCGACGGCCGCCGCGCCGATCAGCAGCGCAGCCGCGAGGCCATGTGCGGCCGCAGGCCAGTGCCGGCACGTGCCGTGCGCTGCGCCCTCAGGGCTGTCAACGCAAGGCCGCATCGACGACGATCCCGGCCAGCAGCACGCTCAGCTGCACCATCGAGGCGAAGAAGGCGGCCATCGCCGTCTGGCGCGACGGCGCGCTGGCCAGGCGGCGCGTCCTGTGCAGGAAGTGCAGGCCGCCGGCCAGCGCCGCAGCTGCGTAGACCCAGCCCGCACCGAAGAACACCGGCAGCATCGACGCCGTCACCAGGATGACCGTGTTCGCGTGCACGATGCGCGCCGCACGGTCGTTGCCGAGCACCACCGGCAGCATCGGCACGCCGGCCGCCGCGTAGTCCTTCTTGCAGGCGAAGGCGAGCGCCCAGAAGTGGGGCGGCGTCCAGAGGAACAGCACGATCGCGAGGATGAGCGGCGCCATGGCGAACTCGGCGTCCACCGCCGCTGCCCCGGCCATCACGGCGAAGCTGCCGGCGAGGCCGCCGATGACGATGTTGAGCCAGGTGCGGCGNNCCCAGCGTGTAGACCACCGCGTAGGTCAGCGCCCCCAGGGCGACGAACGCGGCCGCCCTCGGGTTGACCAGCCACGTCGCCGTGGCCACCGCGACGACGAACAGCGCGAGGATCGCCAGCAGCCAGCCGAGGCTCGTCGGCAGCGCGCCGCTGGCGAACGGGCGGCCGCGCGTGCGGGCCATCAGGCGGTCGCTGTCGGCCTCGACGAAC
>DDSQ01000042.1:0-561 GCA_002343845.1 Planctomycetes bacterium UBA2386
CGGCCTCGGAGCCGACGATGTCGCCGAGCAGATGCACCCTCTCGCGGTAGTAGGTCGCGAGGTTGGCGAGCGGACCCTCGTTGCTCCGGTCTCCGCGCAGGAAGTTGACCAGGTTCTCGCCGCTGGCCAGTGCCTGCGTCGCGGCGCTCAGGCAGTTCGCGCCAAAGCTGCAGAACTGGGTCAGCGAACTGATCGCCGGCAGCGTGAAGTGGGCCTGTTCGGCGGTACACAGTTCGGCCCAGTGGAACGGCTTCAGGTTGTTGGCGCTGGCTCCGGGACAGCCGGCCCCCTGCGCAGGCGAATTGTAGGTATGGATCGTCCGCGCCCGGTGGCCGCTGGTCGACACGAGTGCGTCGATCTGTTGTTGTCCGGACCACACCGGGTTCGGGGAGATGGCTCCGGTCGTGCCGTTGATCGTTCGCATGATCAGGTCGCCCGACCACTCGCCGACGCGGAATGAGACCTCGAAAATCTCGTTGTTCGAACCGAACGCGAGGTTCGGACTGCTGACCGTCACCGCAGCGAGCGCTCCTGCGCGCGCGCTGACCGCGGTCAGCGCGC
>DDSQ01000042.1:570-5533 GCA_002343845.1 Planctomycetes bacterium UBA2386
CGCGTGCCAGAGGTCGTCGATGTTCGCCTGCGATCCGCTGAAGCAGGGATAACCGTAGCCTGGATAGCACTCCGCCTTCGGCCAGTTGCACGGGCCGATCGTCTGCCACGAGCAGATGCCGGCCGTCTGATCGACCTGCTCGCCCGTCTTGACGCTGTAGAAGTCGCCGCGCGTGGCGGTCTCGTAGTCCTTGCGGTACTGCATCAGTCCGGAGGCGCCAAGGCCGAGCGTGTAGGTGCTCATGTACTGCCGCNNTCGGGGGTCTGCGACGGGTCGCGCAGGTCGGTCTTCCAGTAGTACTCGGCGACGTCGGCGAGGGTGTCCGAGGTCGGGCCGAGCGCGACGATCGGGCAGGTCGTCTCGACGTAGTTGTTGGCCGCGGTCGCCGCCTGCGGAACGCACGAGGTGACGACGGTCGGGCCCGTGGTCACCGTGTTGCAGGTCCGTGCGATCCAGTAGTTCGCTGCGCTGGCCGCCTCGGGAACGCAGCTGGCAACCAGCCGCGAGCTCGGCGGCGGAATGACGCAGCGCGTGTTGGTGACGGCACCGGTGGCGCTGATCGTCTGTCCCGCGGTGCACGAGGTCGTTGCCGGAACCACCGTCTGCCAGTTGGGGTTCATCAGCGTCTGGCACTCGCGCGCGCGACCGGGCGGCGGGTGATTGAAGCTCGGTCCGCTCGACTGCGCGTCGGCGGCACAGGACGAGGCGCTGAGGTCCGCCCAGGTCGTCCAGGGAGCGTAGCGGCAGAACTGGTTGGGCGCCTGCGAGCAGGTGGTCGCGGGCAAGAAGTTGAAGCCGTTGGGAAAGCTCTGCGTGCAATCGGTGGCCACGGGAACACGGAAGTTCACCCAGTCCGCCGGGACGCTCGTGCAAGACGACAGCGGAGTCGGGTCCGGCACGCCGGCCGAGTAGCTGCACTGGACGGTGGTCGAGGGCACGCACGAGGTGGTGATGACGGGCGCCGTCCAGGTGCACTGCGCGGTCTGCGTGTTGGTCGTCGGGCATGGGCCGGTCTGGTTGCTCCATGCGCTGAAGTTCGGCGTGCAATCGACCGCCGGGTTGTTGAACGGCGAAGCCGTGGACCGCGGGATCGCGCCGCACGAAGTGACGGTGCTCACACTCGCCGGCTGCGCCGCGTACTGGCACTCCGTCTGGTTCGTCTGCGGCGTGCAATTGGCCGGTGGTGTGACGTTCTGCCAGCCCGTCCATACCGTCCGGCACTGGCGTGCCGGAGAGTTGCTGAAGGTCTGCCCCTGCGCCGTGCAGGGCAGATTCGTCGCGCTCCCCCACCCCGTCCACGGCCCATACTGGCACCGGCGGGTCGCCGAGGCCGAGCAGCTGCCGCCGGTCGGGACGTCAGTCCACTGGCTCGGCCAGATCGTCTGACATTCCCTCGCCGGACCGGTGAAATTGGTCGGACCCGGCCCCTGCGCGCTCGCCGAGCAGGCCGAAACCGTCGCCCATGCCGACCAGGCGCCGTAGGTGCAGGCGGTATTGGTGTAACGGGTCCACACCGGACTGCCGTCCGAACCCATCACCGAGGTGTCCTGAGTGTTGTTGACGGCGCAGCTCGTCACCGTCGTCGGCGTCGACGCGGCGAGCTTCCGGCATTCCGTGCGGGTGCTGCCACGACGGTCCTCGGTACAGCTGGCGACATCGCTCCAGCTCGTCCAAGTCCGGCCACTATTGCTCGAGGTGCGCGTCTGTACCTGCTCGACGCTCTGCTGGAGGTCAGCGGTTCGTCCTTCGATGCGCAGGGCGATCTGCTCCTGCAGGACCGAGGTGTTTTCCTCTTCCGTCGTCGTCCTCGTCTGCAGGGGAAACTCGCTCCGCTGGTACGACTGCACCGTGCGGGTCTGCAACTGGGTCAGCGTTTGCCTCTGCAGGTACGAGGTCGACCGCGTCCAGACGCTGTCGAGCCGCTCGAGCTGGCTCGTCCGCTCCTGCAGCTGGCCGGTCTGCGTCTCGGCCTGGATGGGCTGCGTGGGGGTCAGCGTCTCGGTGATCTGCCGCGTCGTCTTCTCGGCGTTGTAGCCGCCGCCGTCGAGTTGCGGGCGAGTCTCGAGCCCTGGACCGTCCTGATCGCCGATCGCGGTCGTTCCGTTCCAGCGAAAGCCCGCGTCGAAGTTCCAGTAGCCGTCGGTCGACAGGATGGTGACGTTGGCCTGGCAGTAGAACTGCACCGGGTCGACCACCGACACCCCGTTGAGGGTCGTCAGCCGTCCGGCGTACAGGCGACCGGCGTTGGCGAGCGCCTTGCGCAGCGGCGTCGCGTTGTTGGGAACGGCAGCGAACAGCTTGTCGTACCACGCCTTCTTCTGCGCCACGGAGAAGCCGCCGATGTTCTGGAAGTCGCTGCCGGTGTTGTTGTNNGCGGTCTTCATCGCCTGCATGCGGGTCCGGTAGTAGGCCCACCAGTTGGCGAAATTGGTCATCTCCTCGCTATGGGTGCAGGGGTCGGCGGCGCAGTCGGTCCGCGTCAGCGCACGCGCCGGCTGGGTCACCGACGAGTCGATGACGACCAGCAGGTTCTCGCCGGGAGCGAGGTTGGTCGCCGGTCGGTCGAAGGCGGTCGAGCTGATCGTCATCGTCCCCGAGCGGGTGACCACGGGCGTCGCCGTCGTCACTCCGGGCGCAAAGATCGTCACCGTGCTGCCCGAGGCGACCGCCCGGTATCCCAGGGTCTGGCACTGGGTGGTATTCGGCGCGGTTCGCGCCAGGCTGGTGGTGCAGGCATTGATCCTGCTGGCGATGTCGTCTGCCAGAGTGGACCGTGTGCTGGTCGTCACGGTGCTGGCGTCGAGGATGTTGAGGTTGTTGACCGTGATGCTGCTCACCGACGTGTTGCCCGAGCCGCTGATCGTCAGCGTGCTGACGCGCGGCGCGGGCATGCGGGCGTGGTGGAACGGGATGTTGGTCAAATCGCCAGAGGCATTGTAGGTGGGGTTGATCATCGTCGCCTGGCAGGCGCCGGCGGCTGGTACCGCGGCGGTGGCGTCGGCCGCCGTCTGGCACCAGCGGAGCCTGGCGGCCACCGGATACGGCGTGCTCGCCGCCGATTGCGCGTTGCAGACCTTCAGCCGTTCATCGGTGCAATACTCGCCGGCAACGGTGCTGAAGTAGTACGCCTCACCGACGAGGTTGCTGCGGCTGGTGCTCTGGCGGCCGTAACCGTCGTCCTTGACGCTCGTCCACGTGCTCTGCGCCGGATAGGTGCTCGTGTCCACCTGGCCGCTGGCGTCGAAGTATTTTGGCGGCAGGTAGGTGAAAGCCGGGTTGTAGGCCAGGCCGTTGAAACTCGCGTTCCTGCTGCGCGCGATGTCGTTCACGTCGGCCCAGTCCGGGAGGTAGTCCCAGTCCATGCTGCCCGAGTCGTCGAGGACGAAAAGCACGTTCGGCGAGATGTCCGCCGCCGACGCGCCGGACAGCGGGGTATTGGCGAGCTGCGTCGGTGCGGCCGCCGCTGCGCCGGCAAAGAGCAGCGCGGCGAACAGCGTGATCGGATGGGGTGTCGGTTGGCGGCTTGGCATGGCAGACTCCTCCGGGAGTTCCGTTTCGGACTACAGGGCAACGATCGTGTGCACCCGGGCGACGGTGCCGCGCGCACCCTGGATGCGGGTGGTGGCACGGCCAGCGACCCGGCTGATCGGGATCGCCGCGGCACCGCCGGCACTCTGGCTGCCCGCGGCGGGCGCCAGCCGGCGCCTGGGCGCGGCTGGCAACGCACGACGCAACACGCCAGTCGATCTGCACGCATGAATCTGCACGCATGATAGTCCGGCTGCGGCGGGGGGCAAGCCCTGGGCGACGGGCGGAACATCCCGGCGGACGAATGGCCGCGAGCGCTCGTCGCCCGGCGGTAGAATCGCGGCTCCCGCACCTTTCCCCTTTGGCGGCAGAGTCCGTGTCGATGTCGCAACTCGCTCCCAGTCAGGCGGCCGGGATGCCGCGGCTACGCCTGCCGGCCGCGGTCGCCGTTTCGCTGCTGCTGCATCTGGCGTGCCTTGCCGCGCTCGCGCAACTCCCTGCAAGCGGCGGTGGTCCGCCATCGCTGCCGGTGGCGCGCGTCAGCGGATCACTGCGCATCGCCCCTGCGGGTACGCCGATTGCTGCACCCGAAGCGGTTGCGCAGGCGGTCGCCGAACGCGCCGTGGCGGATGAGACGCCAACGAGTGGCGAACTGGCGGCGCGCATCGAGAGACTCGGCGAACGCCGTCTGCTGCTGGCGCCGCCGCCGCATGTCGGTCAGCCAGCGTGGTCGCCGGTTCCCGACGACGGCTGGTATTTCCCCCGCTCCGAGCTGAGCGTCACGCCGCGCCTGCTCGCCGAGCCGTCGATCGGCTTTCCGCCGCCGCGTGGCGATGAACTTCCCCTCAGCGGGCGGGTCGTGCTGCGCGTCCTGGTCGGCGCCACCGGCGAGGTCGATCGTGTCGAGCTGCTCAGCAGCCGGCTGCCGCCGGAATACGTCGCCGCGGCGATCGCCGGTTTCGCCGCGGCAAGCTTTCGTCCCGGCGAGATCGCGGGCGTTCCGGTGACCAGCGAGGCGCGCTTTGCGGTCGTCTTCGACGGTGGTCACGGCGACAGCCAATCGACCGGCCTGCGCTCGCCGGGCCGCACCGCGAGCATTTCGGTTTCGCCGACAGGGCACTGATCGCCGGCGTCCGGGAGCGATCGTCGGGTCGTGGCTGCTCGTCGGTCAGCGGTTTGCCGCCGAGCATCCTGGCAGCGCCGCGACCGGCGGCCAGCCACCGCGGCGGCGGCAGCGCTGGAGGCGGCGCGGTCAGGCGAGCGGGTGGCGGCGAACGATCGTCTCGCGGCGCTCCGGACCGGTCGAGACGATGTCGATCGGCACGCCGCAGAGATCCTCGATCCGCTCGAGATAGGCGCGCGCCGCCGCCGGCAGGGCATCGATCGTCGCCGCGCCGACCGTCGACGCCGACCAGCCGGGCATGCTCTCGAGGAT
>DDSQ01000040.1 GCA_002343845.1 Planctomycetes bacterium UBA2386
GCGGCCGATACCGTGCGCAGCCAACGCGGGGCAGGCCATCACGGCCGGCCACGCGGTCACCGGTTGTCACCCCTGGTCCCTCAAGCGCGGCCTTCGCCGGCCGATGGTTGCCCATGCTCAGCGCCGTCATGCACCCGATCCAGCGTGGCTTGCCCTTCACGCGCCGCGCCGCCGCCGCGCCGGCCGGCTGGCTCAAGCGCGAGGAAGCCATCATGGGCACGGCGATCAGCGTCGAGCTGTGGGCCGACGACCGCCGCGCCGGCGAGGCCGCCTGCGCCGCGGTGATGGACGAGATGCACCGCATCGACCGCGTGATGAGCCCGCACAAGCCGGCCTCGGAGCTGTCGCGCATCAACCGCGGCGCGGCCTGCGGGCCGGTCGCGCTGTCCGAGGAGATGTACCGCCTGGTCGAGCGCGCGCTCGAATTCTCGCGCCTGTCCGGCGGCGCCTTCGACATCAGCTATGCCGCCGTCGGCCGCCTGTACGACTATCGCCGCCGCGTGCGCCCGACGCCGGCCGAGCTGGCGCGCGCCCGCGACTGCGTGGGCTGGCAGATGCTGGAGCTGGACGCGAAGGCGAAGACGCTGCGCTTCGCCCGCGAGGGCATGTGCATCGACCTCGGTGGCTTCGCCAAGGGCCATGCCGTGGACAACGCGGCGGCCCTCCTGCAGCGGCGCGGCATCCGCCATGCCTACATCGCCGCCGGCGGCGACAGCCGCGTCATCGGCGACCGCCGCGGCCGGCCCTGGAGCGTGGCGATCCGCGACCCGCGCCGGCCCGGCGAGGTGGTCGCGCTGCTGCCGCTGGTCGACACCTCGGTCTCGACCAGCGGCGACTACGAGCGCTTCTTCGACGTCGAAGGCGAGGGCGGCGAACGCTGCCACCACCTGATCGACCCGGCCAGCGGGCGCTCGCCGCAGCACCTGCGCAGCGTCACCGTGCTCGCCGCCGACGGCCTGTCCAGCGAGGCGCTGAGCAAGACGCTGTTCGTGCTCGGCGTCGAGCGCGGGCTGGCGCTGCTGGCCCGCGTGCCCGGCGCCGATGCCGTGCTGGTCGACGACCAGGGCCGGCTGCACGCGTCCCCCGGCCTGCTGCCCGGCGGCGACGCCGCCGTGGCGTGACGCCGGCGTCGCCCGCTCTTCGTCCCGACCGAGACCGTCCGCAGGAGACCCGCATGAAGAAGACCGTCCTGTCCCGGCCGACCCTGAGCGCGCTGGCCGCCGCCCCGCTGCTGCTGGCGCTGGCCGCCTGCACCGGCGACGGCCCGGCCGACGGCGACACCGTCACCGTCAACGGCGACGTGCCGGTGGCCTATGCGAAGCGCAGCACCGCGGTCGGCCTGAACCCGACCGACGGCACCAACTTCGCCGCCGGCGGCGACCTGATGCTGCGCGAGAAGTCCTCCGCCAGCGCGGTCGAGCACAACCTGACCGCGCGCTTCACGCAGGGCAACGGCGACGTGTCCGACCCCGAGGTCAGCTACGACGGCCGGAAGATCGTCTTCTCGATGCGCTGCCCGGCCAGCAACACCGCCACGGTGGACAACGGCGCCGGCCCGGTGCCGGCCTGCACCGGGCGCTGGAACCTCTGGGAATACGACACCACCGGCGCGGCCAGCCTGGCGGCCGGCCGCTTCCGCCGCCTGACGCACAGCAGCAGCGACGACGACGTCGACCCGGTCTACCTGCCGGCCAACCGCGGCGTGATCTTCGCGTCCAACCGCCAGACCAAGTCGCGCCAGAACCAGGCCCTGGGCCGTGCCTACTTCGCGGCCGACGAGTACGAGCGCGAGCGCGTGCTCAACCTGCACACGATGGCGGCCGATGGCAGCGGCGTGGAGCAGATCTCGTTCAACATGAGCCACGAGCGCAACCCGGTGATCCGCCCGAACGGCGACATCATGTTCGCGCGCTGGGAGCATGTGGCCGACCGCAACCGCTTCGCGATCTTCCGCAGCAAGCCCGACGGCACCGACCTGTTCGTGCTGTACGGCGCGCACAGCCCCGGCAACAGCTACCTGCACCCGCGCGACATGGACCCGCGCGGCGCCTTCGCCGGCCACGTGATCAGCTCGCTGATGCCGCTGTCGGGCACCCAGGAAGGCGGCTCGCTGGAGATCATCGACGCCGCGCGCTACAGCGAATACAACACGCCGGCCGACCGCGCGGTGCCGGCCCAGGGCGGCCAGCGCCAGGCCACGCAGCAGGCGCTGGTCAACGGCCGCGGCCTGAGCGAGTTCGGCCGCGCGACGACGCCCTACCCGCTGTGGGACGGCAGCGACCGCGTGCTCGTCGCCTGGCGGCCCTGCGAGGTCACGCGCAACGGCAACGTCGTCTCCTGCACGACGCTGACACCCGAGGAGCGCGCCGCGCTGGCCGACGAGAACCGGACCATGGCCGCGCGCGCCGCCGACGCCGTGCAGGACAACGCGCCGGCGGCCTACGCGATCTACATGTTCGACCCGGCCAGGCAGACCTGGCTGATCGTCGCCGCGCCGCCGCCGGGCTTCATGTATACCGACCCGGTCGCGCTGCAGGCGCGGCCCGAGCCCAACGTCGTGCAGCCGACGACGGTGGACCCGGCGCTGGCGGCGCAGAACCTGGCGCTGATCGAGGTGCGCATGGGCCCGCGCCTGCAGGTGCGGCTGGACCTGCCCGAGGACCTGCGCGCGCAGCCGGTGCCGGCGCTGCTGCTGCAGCCGCTGGTCGNNGCATCTACGACACCGACGGCCTGAACCGCATGGCCGAACAGATGCTGACGGCCGCCGACCGCCCCGCCGGCTGCGACCGCGCGATCCCGCTGACCCACCCGCACGAGCCGGGCGACACGCGCGCGCAGGTCGCCGACCTGCAGCGCATGAAGAACCCGGCCGACCCGGCCTACCGCTGCGCGCCGGTGCGCTGGGTGCGCGCGATCCGCGGCGTGCCGCCGCCGGTGGGCGGCATGGGCGTGCGCCAGTCCATCGGCGAGACCGACTTCGAGC
>DDSQ01000157.1 GCA_002343845.1 Planctomycetes bacterium UBA2386
CTCGCGGCCCTCGTCGCCGACGCGCCGGAGCAGAAGCTGCTGCGCGACATCAAGCGCGAGGTCGACCAGGGCCTGCGGCGCATGCACCGGGCCAAGTCGCGGCAGGATCGCTTCGCGGCGCGCAACGAGGTGAAAGCACTGCGCGCAGAACTTCGGCAGCTCGAGTCGGCGGTGACGAAAGGCCTCGTCGACGGCGCCGAAGTCGTGCTCGCGACCACCACCGGAGCGGCCAGCGAACACTTGTTCGAGCGGCCGTTCGATCGCGTCGTCGTCGACGAAGCAGCCCAAGCGCTCGAGGCGGCGTGCTGGCTGCCGCTGTTCCGCGGCAAGCGCGCGGTGCTCGCCGGCGACCACCGCCAGCTGCCGCCGACGATCCAATCCGAGGAGGCGGCCCGCGGCGGCCTCGCCCGGACCTTGTTCGAACGGCTCATGGAGTCCCCGCACGGCGCCACGATCGGCCGCATGCTGACGGTCCAGTACCGCATGCACGAACGCATCATGGGCTGGCCGTCGGCACGCCTGTACGGCGGCAAGCTCGTCGCGGCAGCGGCCGTTCGTTCGCACCTGCTGACCGACCTGCCCGGCGTCGCCACGAACGAGTGGACCGAGCACCCGCTGTGCTTCGTCGACACCGCCGGCTGCGGGCACGACGAGAGCGTCGGTGACGACGACGGCAGCAAGAGCAACGCCGGCGAGGCCGGTGTTGTCGTGCGCGTGGTGCAGTCGCTGCGCGAGGCGGGCGTCGCGGCCGCGCACATCGCCGTCGTCACGCCGTACAACGCGCAGGTGCAGATGCTGCGCGAACGGCTGGGCGGCGAAGTGGATCTCGAGATCGGCAGCATCGACGGCCTGCAGGGTCGCGAGAAGGAAGCGGTCGTCGTGTCGCTCGTGCGCAGCAACGAGAAGGGCGACGTCGGCTTCCTGGCCGAACTGCGCCGGCTCAACGTCGCGCTCACGCGCGCGCGTCGGCACCTGACCGTGGTCGGCGACAGCGCCACGCTCGCGCANNCGGCGCCACCGCGGCGGCGCCGGCCGCCGGCTCGCCGAACAACGCGACCCCGCATTGGTCGTGCTCGAACATCCGCTCGTGGTCGTGGGCGACGCCGACGGCCTCGACGAGGCGCCAGTTGCATGGCCAGCCACGCTGCGCCGCGAGCGCCTTCGCCGCCCACCACAACGCCAGCCCGCGCTGGTGCCGGCCGCTGCCCTGGGCCATCGCCTCCTTGCTGCTATCGAAGTTCTCGTCGGCGTGGTCGTCGCCGGTGCCGAGATACAACGTGAGCGGCGCGGCAAGGTAGGCGCGCAGCCGCTCGTCGTCCGCGAGCTCCGCCGGCAGGCCACCGAAGCCATAGCCGAACGGCACGTCGCGCGTCGGCAGCAGCACGCTGCCAGGGTTCGCAGCGACGATGCGCTCGGCGCCGATCGCGGCGAACGCCGCGCAGCGCACCAGGAACTGCCCGCCGGCCGAGTGGCCGATGACGTAGAGCTTCGCGTCGGGCTTGCCGGTCTTGGCCCGCACCGCCGCCGCGAGTTCGGGCAGCCGTGAGTAGGTCCATTCTTCGCGCGGCGCCACGCCGCCGTCTTCGCGCAACAGACCGCCGCGCTGGTAGGCGCGGCTCGGGAACCGTTCGGCGTCGAACTTCGGCGCCACGATCAGCGCATCGAAGCGATCGCCCATGCCGATCGCGTGGTCGCGGTACTCGTCGGCGTTGCGCAGCACACCGTGCATGACGAACAGCAGCCGTTCGCCCGACCACTTCGCAGGCCGGTAGGTGAACACCTGCAGGGCGACCGGTCCGACCTGCACCTGCAGCTCGGCCTTGCCGACCGGGACGTCGGCTGGCGCCGCCGCGGCTTGCGCAACGAGCGGCAACGCCGCCGAGACCAGGATCGCGAGGATGCGCATGTCAGCGAGCCTCGTACTTCCAGTTGCGGCGCTTGCCCTCGGCGATCCACGCCACCGCCTGCTCGATGCGGCGCTCGCGCGTGTCGTCCTTCTTGGCGTCGGCGATCCACTCGAGGTACTCGCGCTGCGCACTGGGCGAGAAGGCCGCGAACTGCGCCGCCGCCCGCTTGCTCGCCGCGAGCGCGCGGCTGAAGCCCGGGTGGATCGCGATCGTCGGCTTCGGCGCCGACTTCGCACGCGGCACCTTGACGCCCTTCGCGTTGAGCGACGCACCACGCCGCAGCGCCTGCACGAAACGGCTCTTGCTCGGCAGGTCCTCGACCGACGTCATGCGCGCGCAGGCATCGAGCACGGTGACCACCGCCTTGTCCGCGCGCAGCACCTTCTCCTTCCAGAACATGAACGCGCAGTAGTTCTTGAACGCCGCCATGCCGCCGAGCAACCCGTCCTGCTCGAACGACGGCAGACGCCACTTCAGCGTCTCGGTCACGGCGGGGCACGTCGCGTGCACCCGTTCGCGCAGTTCGCGCAGGATCGGCTGCGCCCAAGCGGGAGCGTTCGCGATGTAGGCGTCGATGCGCGGGTCGCGGGTGGCCATCGCGGCACGATACCCCCCGCGACGCACGCTCAGAACAGTCGCACTTCGCCGCCGCGGCTGCTGGCGATGCCGCCCGGACCCAGCACGTCCCACACGAACCACTGCGCGAAGACCGAGAGGCCCGCGATCGCCGGCACGTTCGGCACCACGATCTGCCACGAGCCGTATCCAGCGCCCGCGACGCCCGGCGCCCCGGCGAGCGGAACCTGGAAGAGCAGTTCGCCGCCGTTGAAGGCGACGTTGACGTTGATGCCATTGATCACGGCTGCTGCGGGAGCGGTCGACAGCACGAGCGTCGACGCCGCACCACCGCGCGCGTTGCCGATGCCGAGCTTGAAGTCGATGTTGCCGAGGTTGGCCGGCACTTCGGCCAGGATGTTCGGCACGCGCCCACCGGTGCCGGCCGTGCCGGCTCCGTAGACCAGCCCGCCCTCCGGCAGGATCTGGCTGCGCAGCGTCGGCCGGGTGAACGGCGGCAGGCCCTGCGCGACGCGCGGATCGGTCAGACCGTTCTGCAGGAAGTTGATCAGGTCGTTGGCGGCCTGCGGCGGCACGCCGTTCGGTGGCGGACCGTTCAGCGGCAGCAGCAGCGGGTCCTTGTTCTGCAGGTTCGGGCCGCCGCCATTGAGGTAGAAGCCGAAGACCTGGTTCAACGTGGTGAACTGGCCGTTGTGCATGAAGGTCGTGCGCAGGCCGACGTTGCGCAGGCTCGGCACCTTGAACTTGCCGCCGTCGGTCACGAGTCCGGTCACCGCCTGCCGCCCGATGTCCTGCGCGATCGGGCGCAGCCCGAGGTTGCGGAACTGGCGGTCGCTGAACAGGCCCGGCGTGTGGCACAGGTTGCAGCGGCCGGGCCCGTTGAACACGTTGAGCCCGTTGACCTGCTGCGGGGTCAACGCCTGCTGGTTGCCGGCGATGAACGCGTCGTACGGGGTCTGGTTCGGAACGAGCGTGCGCTGGTAGGTCGCGAGCGCGAACGCGATGCGAGATGCGGTGATGGTGCTGGTGCCGAACGCATCCTGGAACAGATCGGGGTAGGTCTTGCCGCCCGCGATCGCCGCTGCCATGTCCGCCGGCAGGTTCGTGGCCAGCGCCATCGGCCGCGCGCCAGCGAGCTTCGCCGTCGCCTGCGCGAACGTGCGCGCGTCGTGCGCCATCTCGTCGCCGGCGAGGAGCGGAGCGAGCGCCTGGTTCTCGAGCGCGCCGTTCTGCGGGATCAACACCACGTTGGTGTCGGGATCGACGAACGTGGTGCGGGCACGCCCATCCCAGAACAAGTCCGGGAACCAGGCGCCGAGCAGGTTGGTCGGCGAGGCGCGCGGGGTGACTTGCGACGCGAGTCCGAACGGAACGTCGGGCAGGTAGCGGTTGTTGGCGTCGCTGCGGATGAGGCCGGGCGAACCGAAGGTGTCGTCGGGCGACGGCACCACGCCGTCGGCGCCAGGGTGCACGACGCGCCGCAGGTCGCCGCCGCCGGCCGCGAAGGTGTGGCAGCTACCGCAGGCGACCCGGTTGTTGCTCGACATCTGCTCCTCCCAGAACAGCAGCTTGCCGAGGATCGTCTTGGCCGGCGTGATCGGGTTCTGCGGCGGCACCGGCTGCGGCGGCAGCCCCTGGGCGGCCAGCGACGCGACGACGAAGCAGGAGAGACCGACGGGTGCGAGGATGCGCATGACGGGAGACGCCTGCGCCGGCCAAGGCGGCCGGTGTGTCAGGCATGTCGCGGCAACGTCACGATGCCGTCAATGCCCACGGGAAGCTGCAACCTCCCGCCGCGGTAGGATCCGCTCCCATGGGACGCATGGTGGCCGTGCCGGTCGTCGCCCTGGTGGCACTCCTCGTTCTGACCGTGGTGCTGACCTTCCAGCAGCCCGACCCGACGGTGGGATCGGTCGCGCCCGTGCCAACTCCGCAGGCAGGGGAACTCGCCCACGCCGCCCCACCGCCGGTGTCCGCCGCAGCGCGTGACAGCGGACTCGACGGCGCCTTCTGGACGAACAGCCTGTTCGCAGCCCCGCCCGACCTCGCGCCCGACGACGAACGCGACCCACGCGCGGGCGTGTTGCGCGGACGCCTGACCGTGCGGCAGCAACCGTGGATCCACCCGGCGGGCGTCGAGGTGCGCCTGACCCGCAGTTGGCTCGACAGCGTGATCCCGGTCGAGAGCGATCCGGACACGCGCGCACCGCGACGCGACGAACTGCGCACGACGACCGACCAGCACGGCGCGTTCGCGTTGCGGTTCGTGCCGCCGGACGACGAGTTGTTCTTTCTGATCGGGCACGGCACCGAGTGGTCCGACTACCAGCCGGTGCCGAAGCTGCCACGCGCCGGCGAGGACATCGACCTCGGCGACGTCTTCGTCGAGCAGCGCGGCGAGATCCGCGGCCAGGTCGTCCATGGCGGTGGGCCCGTCGCCGGAGCGACGGTGCGCGTCGTCGACGATCCGCTGCTCGACGACGCCAGCGGCTTCGAAGGCCTGCGGCAGGCGCGGCAACTCGGACTCGACGATTGGCACGTCCCGGGCAGCACGGCCATGGGCCCGCTGCCGGACTGGGTGGTGCGCCGCGACCGCTTCCTGCCGTTCCCGACGGCGACCACTGACCGCGATGGCCGCTTCCGCGTGCGCGGCGTGCGGCCCGGCAACCACGACGTGCACGTGCGCGGCGACAACCCCTGGTCTCCCGCGCGGGCCAGGCTCGCGGGCATCCTGGTCGCCCCCGGGCGCACCACCGACGTCGGCACGCTGCTCGTGACGTTCGACCAGCGCGGGCTCGAGGTCTGGTTCGAAGACGAACAAGGCCGCCCATGGGTCGGGGCGGAGGTCGCTGCACTCGCGGCGGCGACGGGACTCGGCGACGAGGTCGTGCGCACCGACGCGAACGGACGCGCGCGGCTTGCTCGCCCCCGCGCTCCGACGATCCTGGCGTTCGGCCTGCCAGGCGGCGGGCCATGGCTGCGCGTGGCCTCCCTCGACGGGGACACCGCCGATGACGAGGACATGCCACGTCGGCGGCACGACTACGAAGAGCGTCCCTTCGTGGTGCCGCGCCCGCGTGAGATCCCCGTGGCGTTGACCGACGAGGGCAACCGAGCCGTCACCGGCGGGACCGTGCGCAGCTACGTGCAGGCCGTGCAGTTCCGCCCCGTCGACCGCAGATTGCCGACGTGGCTGCAGCCGCGCGATCGCGGCCAAGGCCGCTTCACGGCCTCGCTGCCCTGCGCGCTGCTGCTCGTGGCCCATGCGCCGGGTTTCGCCCCGGCCGTCGCCACCATCGCCGCCGACGCGCGCGCCGCCACGATCGTGATGCAGCCTCTGCGGTCGATCACGGTCCGCGTTCACGATCTGCACGGCTCGGCGATCGCGAATGCCCTGGTGCGCGCGCAGGTGCACGGCGATCGGGAGTCGACCATCCCCGGCACGCACTGGGCCGCGCTCGCGAACACTCGCATCGCCGTCGGCACGACCGACGAACGCGGCGAACTCGAAGTGCCCGTGTGGGCGACGTGGTTCTCGTTCGAGGCGAGCCACCGCGACTATGCGCGCACCGCCAACCGCAAGCTCGTGCCGCAACCGGGCGAACGGCTCGACCTGTTGCTGCGCGGCGGCGCTGCCGTGCACGGCGACCTGCGCATCGCCGGCAGGCCCGCCGCCGCCGGCCTGCGTGTGCGGGCCAGGCAACGCCCGCCGGACGGCCACGAACTCACGGACAGCGGCTTCCTCGACGAGCGCCTCGCGGTCGTCGGCGCCGGCGGCGCCTTCGCGTTCCGCCGGCTCGCCGCCGGCATCTGGGAGCTGCGGCCGGAACTCCCCGCAGTGCCCGGGACCGGCGGCTTCCGGTCGATGCAGACCGACTGGCGCATGCAGCGTGTGCAACTCGACGAAGGCCAGGAACTGCACACCGTGCTCGAGCTGCAGCAGGACCGACTCGCCGCGGCGAGCATCACCGGCGTCGTCACCCAGAACCGCGCGACCGTGGCGGGTGCCCTCGTGCGCGCGCGCCCGCTCGACGAACCTCCGGCGCGCCCGGTCCGACCGAGTGGTCGCCGGCCCCGCGCGAGCCGAGACGCGCCTGCGGCGCCGGACGCTGGTGCGCCGTGGTTGCGATGCACGACCGACGCGTTCGGCGACTTCGGCTTCCACGATCTGCCCGAAGGCCGGGAGTACGAACTGCGCGTCGACCTCGTGCAGGGCGGCCGACTCCAGTTCGTCGGTCGCACCGTCGTGCGCGCCGGGACCCTGCTGCAGCCGACGCGCGCCGACTTCGCGTTCTCGACCGGCGACTTGCGGCTGAGCTGCCTCCAGAGCGGCCAACCGCACGGCAATCGCATGGTGCGCCTTCGCCAGGTCCTCGACGGCGGAGCCGAAGGCGCCCGCTTCGAGACGCTGCTCGACTCGCTGGGGCAGGTGTGGCTCGACGGGCTGCCCGCCGGTTCGTGGACGGTCGAGCCGATGCACGGCGGCGGCCGCTACGACCCGGCGACGCTGGAGATCGGCGCGGGCCAATCGACCGCGACGATCGTCAGCCTGCTCGCCCGTTGAACGCGCCGGTCCGCAGTCGCAGCAGGTCCGCGTAGGAACGGCCGATGTCGACTGCCGCCGCGCGCCGCCAGCAACGCTTCGCGCGCGCCGGCCGACCGGTTCGCTGCCAAGCGTCGCCGAGAGCGATCCACGCGGCGACGTCCCACGGGTCGGCGCCGACGAGGCGCGTGAACGTCGCCCGCGCAGCACCGTGGTCGCCGCGCAGGGCGGCAGCGACGCCGGCGCGGAAATGGTCGGTGCGCGCCTTCGCGACTGCAGACCACCGGCGCCGCCACAGGGCGAAGGCGAGCCCGAGTGCCGTCACCGCGGCCACTGCCTGCAGCACGATCGCCGGTGCGCGCAGATCACCGACGCCGTCGGCGAACACGAAGCGCTGCACCAGCCACCAGTCGAGCGCCAGCCACAGCAGCACGGTCGCGCCGACACCGAGCACCGCGCGTCCGGTGCGCAGGTAGTACCACGCGGCGGCCTGACCGAGCAGGAAGACCGACAGGTTGGCCAGGAGGGACGCTGCGAACACGGCCCAGAGCCTACGGCGCAACTTCGACGCACTCCACGAGCGCGCCACGGCTGCTGCACGGTAGGCTGCGTGCCCCGCGCATGCCGGTCCCCGAGCGCTTGTGCCTGCTGTTCACGCCGTCGCTCTGCCGCGCGACGCCGTGGGAGACTCTGACCGCCGCGATCGACGGCGGCGTCGACCTCGTGCAGTGGCGCAGCAAGGAACCCGATCCCGAGGGGTTCGCGCGTTGTCGTGAGGCGTGCCGGCGGGCCGGCGTGCGCCTGATCGTCAACGACGACGTGATGCTGGCGGTGCGCAGCCGTGCCGACGGCGCGCACGTCGGCCAAGACGACCTGCCCGCCGAGGCCGCGCGCAAGCTGCTCGTCGGCCAGTTGCTGGGCGTCAGCACCCACAGCCCGGCACAGATCGAAGCCGCCGCCGCTGCCGGCGCGGACTATGTGGGGTTCGGTCCCTGCCACCCGACCCCGACCAAGGGCTACGAGGTCGGCAAGACGGCAGCCGAGGTCGAGGCCGCCCTGCAGACCGCGGCGGCGTTGCAGCTGCCGGTGTTCGCGATCGGCGGCATCACCGCCGAGAACCTGCTGCCGCTGCGCGTGCTCGGCGTCGACCGCATCGCGGTCAGCAGCACGATCCTCGCCAGCCCCGACCCACGCGCGGCGGCGAAGGCACTGCGGCGACTGCTGTGACCGCGGTCGCTGCTCAGGTGAGCAGCATCGCGTCGCCGAACGAATAGAAGCGATAGCCGCGGGCAACGGCATCGCGGTAGACGGCGAGGATCTCGGCGGTGCCGGCGAACGCCGCAACCAGCATCAACAACGTTGACTTCGGCAGGTGGAAGTTCGTCAGCAGCGCGTCGACGACGCGGAACGGCCGACCCGGGTAGAGAAACAGCTCCGAGCTGCCGCTGCCCGCAACGACGCGACCGTCGGGCCCCACGCAACTCTCGAGCGTGCGGCAGCTCGTGGTGCCGACCGCAACGACACGCCCGCCGCGCGCCTTCGTCGTCGCGATCGCCGCCGCGGTTGCGGGCGGCAGTTCGTAGGGCTCGGGATGCATGCGGTGCGCTTCGACCACGTCGCTGCGCAGCGGCGCGAAGGTGCCCTCGCCGACGTGCAACGTCACCCACGCGATCTGCACGCCGAGGCGTTGCAGCGCCGCCAGCAGTTCGGGCGTGAAGTGCAGGCCCGCGGTCGGCGCGGCGATCGCACCCGGCACGCGCGCGAACACGGTCTGGTAACGCTCGCGATCGCGGGCGGCGTCCTCCTGACCGTCGCGCGGGATGTACGGCGGCAGCGGCGCCCGGCCGCAGCGATCGAGCGCAGCCTGGATGTCGCCGGCGCGCGCGACGAGCCGCACCTGCCAGCGTCCCTGGCCGAGTGCGGCGAGCAGTTCGAGTTCGATCTCGCCGGCCTCCATCGGCACGCGATCGCCGACGCGCAGCTTCTTGCTCGGCTTGACGAACGCCTCGCCGCGATCACCGTCGAGCCGCACCAGCAGGCACTCGACGCCGCCACCCGTCGCACGACGGCCGCGCAGACGCCACGGCAGCACGCGGGTGTCGTTCAGCACCAGCAGGTCGCCGGCCCGCAGGAAGTCCGGCAGGTCGAACACGTGCCCGTGCCGTTGGCTGCGGGTCGCACGGTCGTACACGAGCAGGCGCGCATGGTCGCGGGGGTCGGCGGGCGCCGTGGCGATGCGCTCGGGCGGCAGCACGAAGTCGAACTCGGAGACCAGCACGCCGCGCGTCATACCCTGGCCACCGCGGGTTGCCACGCGTCCACCACGCGGCCACCATGCGCGCCGATGCGCCCACGCCTGCTCGCCCTTCCGCTGCTGGTCGGTGCCGCTGCGTGCGGCGGCGGCGGCAGCCGCAGTTCGCCGGTCGCCGAGGACGTCGTGCCGCGCCTGCTCGCCTGCCGCGCGCGCGTCGACGAACCGTTCCGCTTCGCCGAGATCGCCCTGCGCGACGAGCGCAACCTCGGCATCCGCCGCGTCGCCGACCGCACCGGCCCCGAACTCTCCGCACGCGCGCACCCGAACGGCAACACGGTCGTGTTCGCGCGCGAGCGCGACAACAACGACGCGACGAGCCGCGAGATCTTCGTGTCGTCGATCGACGGCACCGTCGCCGAGACGCGCCTGACGCAGAACACGGTGCGCGACGACGGTCCGTGCTGGTCGCCCGACGGCAGCCGCATCCTGTTCACGAGCGAGCGCAGCGGCGCTGCCGGCCTCTGGACGATGGCGGCGGACGGCAACGACGCCCAGCCGTTCGCGACGCCGCTGCCCGGTGGCGCCGACGGCGAACCCGACTGGCATGCCGGCAGCGATCGCGTGGTGTGGAGCCGCATCGGCGCGGACGGCCGCGGGGCCCTGTGGCTCGCGAACGGCACCGGCACCGGCGCGTTCCCGCTCACCGACGGTGGCGCCACGACGAGCGCAGGCACCGGCGACTTCGCGCCGGCATGGACTCCGGACGGCGGTGGCGTCGTGTTCGTGAGGCGCGCGAGCGGCACGCTGGCGGCGCTGTGCCGATGCGAAGTCGCCTCGGGGAACGTCACCGTGCTCGTCGCGCCGAACGGCACCGTGGCCACACCACGGGTCGCGCCGAACGGCGCGTCCGTGTTCTTCGGCCTCGCCGAGCCCGCCGCGGGCCGCACGGCGCTGCGCCTGGCCGTGGTGCCGACCACGGGCGGCGAACCGGTGCTGCTCTGGCCCGACGAACGCTGGCAGCTGAACGGCCTCGACCTGCTGCCGTCGTTGCCGCCAGCACCGGCGGCCTCAGCACCGCAGACGCTCGATGTCACGAAGGCGCAGGTGCAGATCGCCTCGGCGACGAGCACGTCGGGCAGCCGCGAGCAGCTGACCGCGGTCGACGGCGAAGAGCTCGTGATCACGACCGCGACCATCGACGGCCGCGAGGTCGCCGGCATCAACGTGCGCTTCGACCTGCCGGTCGCCGTTGCCGCCGATGTGCTCGACTTCCGCGTGCGACTGGTCGCGCGCACGACGCGCACGGACGCCGACTCGTGGTTGCGCTGCTCGCTCTACAACCCGGTCGACGAACGCTTCGACACCGTGGTCGAACTGCCGGCGGCAACAACGGCTACGACGCTCACGTTCCGGACCTCGAGCCTGCGCCACGTGACCGCCGAGAAACAGCTGCGCGTCACGGTGATCGGCGACCTGGCCGCTGGCGATCGTGCCGACCTGCGCGTCGACCTCGTCGAGGTGGTCGTGGTCGCGCGCGCGCCGTGACCTTCAGCGCCAGGGGCGATGCAGGTCGAACAGCAAGCCGACGCCGGCACCGATCCAGGCGCCGCGACTGCGGTGGCCGTGGTGCCGCCCGATCACCGAGCCGATGCCGGCACCGACCAGCGTGCCGACCGGGAAGTGCCCGTGGTGGCGGTAGCGACCGTGATGGCGCCACTGCGGTGCGGGGGCCCAGTCGTGTTCCACCGCCTCGTCGCGCTCGGGCCACGGTTCCGACGCCGCGGCCGGGACAGGCTCGGGGAGTACCGTCACCGTCCGCCAGGTGACGCTGGCGGATGCGACCACCGGGGCTTCCACGACCACCGGCCCAGGCGCGGAACGATCCGCCGCGGCGCGAGCGGCCGGCTCGATGGCGACGGGCGCCAGCGGCGGGCCGAGCGGCACCGGCGCGGTGCGCACCGGTCGCGACGTACCCGCACAGCCGGCGAGCAGCAGGAACGCGATGCCGAGCGGAGCGTTCATGGGGCCTCGTTCAGCGGTTCCAGGCCAGGCGCATGATCCAGTCCTGCGCGAGGTCGAACTTGCTCACGACGATCACCGGCAGCGTCGCGCCAGGGCCGATCAGCTTGACCTGCTGGTTGGTGTCGTCCCCGATCGGGCGCTTCTGTCCATCGAGGAAGCTGGTCTGCACCAGCACCTGGATCGGCTCGTCGTCGATGTTGCGAAGCGGCACGATCACCTTGAGCTGGTTGGTGCCCGGCACGCGCTCGACGCCGGTGCGCCCGACCAGCACGACATCGAGCAGCGATGCCTCGAGCACGCTCACGTTGGTCGTTTGCTCGACGTCGTCGTCGATCGTGCGCGCCGCGTAGGGCGGCCCGCTCGAACAGGCGGCGAGCGACAGGAGGAGCAGGAACGGGCGGAGCCCGGAGCGGATGTGGTTCATGGCAGTCACTTCCTCGCCGGACGGACCTCGGTCACGCCGGCTTCGATGCGGGACGGCTCGGCGACGTCGACGAGCCGGAACGTGCAGGCGGTCTCGGTGCCGCCGACGAACGCGACGCGACCGAGCGGCCGCCAGTCGGGGCTCGCGAGCGAGCCTTGGTTGCCGATGGCGAACGCGTCGTAGCCGTTCGCCACGCGCTTGCCGATCGCGACCTCGACGAACCACTCGCCGCCATCGCCCGCCCACTTGCGCACCACGGTCGGCGGCTGCAGGGCGAAGAAGATCGCCTCGGCGACGGCGGCCTTGGCCTGGTCGGCGAGCTGCACGGCCATCGCGTCGAGCCGTTCGACCGGCGTGCCCGGCGGCACCTCGAGCGACACGGTCAGCGGGCGATCGAGCACGTCGAGACCCTGCACGAGATCGGTGATCGCGATGGCGACGCGCACGCTGCCAGCGGTCAGGAACTGCGGCCGCGGGCCGGTCGTCGGGCGAGCGATGTTCGGCTTCTCGACCAGCGACGTGAACTGCATCGGCTGCCACTGCACGCGCACGCGGTGTGAGGCAACGAGCTGGTGCCCGCCCTTGCCCCGCTCACGCGGCGCCGCGCCGGCCGGCGCCGACACGCCGCCGTCCTTGGCGACGACGAGCACGCGGCCCGTCGCCCGCAGGTTGTCGCGGATCGACGGCGCCTCGTAGGTGCCGTCGACCTTCGCGAACGGCACCCCGGCCCCGCCTTCTTCGAAGCGCGCGAGCTGCCACTGGCGCAGGTCGGCGTCGTCGAGGTCGATCACGAACGGCCCCTGCTGCTGCCCGGTCGCGATCTTCGCCAGCACGGTGACCTCCCAGCCGTCGTCGACCTTGCCCTTCTTCGTCACTTCGTAGGTCTCGACGAAGCCGTCGAGCTGCGCCTGCACCCACTCGCGTTCGTATTCGGCTTCGCCGTCGAACCAGTTCGCCGGCACGCCCTGACTGCCGCGCGACACCACTTCGAGCCGGCTCCGCACTCCCCCGCCTCGCGCCACCGCGACGCCGCGCGCCTTGCCGACCGCGTCCTCGAGCGCCATCCCGAGCGCCTGCCGGTAGCTCACCGCGCGCCCGAAGCCCTCGGTCGTTCCGGCGGCGGCGCCGGGAGCGGGGGCGGGAACCGGCGGCGGCGCGGGCGGCGGGACCTGGCTGCGCAGGGCGAACGACGGCGAGCAGAGAACGAACGCGACGAGCGGCAGATGGACGTTCATGGCGGCGACGGAAAAAAGGCGCGCAGAGCGCGACCGCACCCGTGCGGTTGCAAACGCACGCAGCCAGCCGCTGTCATGGCATGTTCGCGGCAGCCGGCGGCGACGGCAACGATCGCAGCAGATGCCACGACTCGCCGGTGGTCGGCACCTCGATGTCGAGTTGGCGACGCATCGCCGGGATCACACGCCCCGCCGCATCGACGAAGTCGACCTCGAGGCGATGCGGGCCCGGCGGCAGGGTGGTCGTCAGCACCTGCACCGTCGACGGCAGGGTCGGCCAGTACCGGACATCGGCTGCCGTCGAGGTCAGCAGGCTGGCGACCAGGAGCGCCCCACCGGCGATCGCCTGGGCGTCGCGGCTGTGGCCACGATCGCGCGCCGCCTGATCCAGCAGCACGACACCTGCCACCGCCGCACCGGTCTTGAACACCGCCTTGCCCTTGCGGATGCCCTCCATCGCGGTGCCGCCGAGCGTGCGCGCCTGGTAGTCGACGTCGACGACGATCGCCGGCGCGCCGAGGTCGCGACCGCCGACCCGCACCCGCGCGCCAACCGCGTCCTGCTCGCGCGTGCGGAAGCGCGCCAGTTCGTCCTGCGCGCCGTCGGCGTACTTCTCGGGCCCGAGACCACATTCGACCAACAGCACGACGTTGCCTGCACCCGGATCGACGAGCCACGCCGGCCCCGGCTCGCCGCGCGCGCCGTGCTCGAGAGCGAAGGCGTGCGCAGTCGCCGCCTCCTTCCAGTAGTCGGCCGCGTCGCTCGACGCGAGCAGCTTGCTCATGCGGCCCGCAAGCCAGAACAACAGCGCGTTGTCGGCCTGGAACTTCTCGTCGGCGACTTCGGCGTCGGCCAGGATGCCCTTCTTGCACGCTGCGCGCGCGTTGTCGGGCTCGCCCTTCTGCAGCCAGCAGTAGGCCGCGTAGAACGCGTTCATCGCGCGTTCGTACGGATCGCCCTTCCAGGTCTTGCTGCTCTCGCTGCCGAGGATCGCGCTGGTCGCTTCGCCGCTGCCCGTCGACCAGTTGCCCATGATCTGCCCGGCCTGATCGAACGTGCGCCGCGCCGCGTCGACGTCGCCGAGCAGCAGTTCGCACTGGCCACGCACGTTGAGCACCAGCGCCAGGTTCTCGGCGGCGCCGTTCTCGACCTCCTTCTGCGCGAACGCCTGCACGGCGGCCGCATCGCCGGCGAGGAACGTGCCGACGGGGACCTTCGGCTGCGACACGGCGCAGCCGACGAGCGGCATCAGGCCGGCCACCAGCCAGCGACGGACGGCGTGCATGCGCGGCCGACTCGCGATCAGCGGTTGATGACCGACTTCTCCGACTCGGTCTTCATCTCGTAGTCGCCGGTCCAGTACAGCTCCTGGGTCACCAGGTCGGTCAGCTCGAACGTGACCAGGATGTACGACGACTTGAGCTTGCCGGCCTGACGATCGCGGCTCTTGATCGTGCCCTTCAGCACGAAGTCGCTGCCGGCCACCTTGCGATCGATGGTGCCCGACACCTGGCCACGGGCCTTCATGCGGGTCTCGGCCTCGGTGAGGTCGTTGGCCTGCGGCGAGCGGTCGAGGATCTTGACCTGCCGGCCGAACGCCTCGAACAGGTTCGTGCGCAGCTTGGTCAGGATGATCTCCTTGTCGATCGTGTCGGAGCTGTCGTTGCGCAGCTCGTAGATGAAGAACGAGGCGCGCTCGCCGTCGCGCGTCGGCGCGAGCGCGCCCGAGGCCTTGATCTTCGCGGCCATGTCGATGGCCATCGTGCGGATGTCCTGGCTCTGCAGCCCGGTGCCGGTCACCGTGTCCGGCGCGTCGGGGTTGACGCGAGTGTCACGCGTGCCGCCACAGGCGGCGACGCAGAGGCCGAGAAGGAACGGAACGAGCGTGCGGATCGACATGGCTGGATCGTGGACGAAGGAGCTGGCCACGGCAACATCGCCGTGGGCGGCGCCGAAAAAGCGCCGCGCAGCGCGTTCGGCCGCGCGCCGTCGCAAGCGCCCCGGCCCCCAGCGACCTTTTCGTTGGCGGGCCCGGGCAGACTGCCTACGCTCCGCGCCGAGTCACGGCGTGCGCAACACCACTGCTCTCATCATCCCTGCCTACCGCGAAGCCGGCCGCGTCGGTGACGTCGTGCGCGCGGTGCTCGGACAACGACTCGGCATCGACGTCGTGGTCGTCGACGACGGCAGCCCGGACGCCACCGAGGCCGAGGCGACGCGGGCTGGCGCCGTCGTCATCTCGCACCCCTACAACCTCGGTTACGGCAGCGCGCTGCACACCGGCTACTGCTACGCCTGGCGGCGGGGCTACCAGCGCGTGCTGCAGATGGACGCCGATGGCCAGCACGAAGCGGCGATGCTCCCCCGCCTGATCGCCGGCCTCGACGCCGGCGCCGATGTCGTGCTCGGCTCGCGCTACCTCGAAGGAAAACCACCGCACACGAGCCTGGCGCGCCGCCTCGGCACACGCCTGTTCGCAGCGATCGCGACGCGTTGGATCGGCACGCGCATCACCGACCCGACCAGCGGCTTCCAAGGGTTGTCGACGAAGGCGCTCGCGGCCGTCGTGCACGACGGCTTCCCCGAGGACTACCCCGACACCGACGTGCTGGTCGAACACCATCGCTGTGGGCTGCGCGTGGCCGAAGTGCCGGTGCGCATGCACGAACGCAAGGGCGGCGTCTCGATGCACCGCGGTGCTCGCATCGCCTACTACGGCTACAAGATGCTGCTGACCTTGGCGATGCTGCCGATCCGCCGCCGCACGCCGCTGCGCCAGCACGACACCGTCGCGAGGTGGTCGTGATCGTCGCCGACACGGGCCTGCTCGCCGACCTCGCGCCCCTGCTCGCGCGCCAACGCGTGGTCGCCATCGTCCTCGCGGTGGTCGCCGTGGTGGCGGTGTTCGAACTCGTGCGCCGTCGCAAGCTGCGCGAGGAGTACTCCTGGTTCTGGGTCGCGACCGCGTTGCTGGTGGCGCTGCTGGCGTGGAGCCAGGACCTGCTGCTGACCCTGAGCCGCTGGATCGGCTCGTCGAACTCGGCGTCGACGCTGTTCTTCGGCGCGCTGCTGCTGCTGTTCGCTCTGGTGCTGCAGTTCTCCGTGCGCCTGAGCCGCCTGACGCACCGCCATCGCACGCTCGGCCAGCGGCTGGCGTTGCTCGAAGCGGAAGTGCTGCGCCTGCGCGAGAAGTTGCCGGCTGAGCCCGCTGCGCCGGCACAGCCTGCCGAGAAGGCGCGCGACCACGTCGCATGACCGCGGGCTCTGGCGACGACGCCGCCCGCCTCGCCCGCATCGTCGCCGCCGAGTTCCGCCGGCGGCTGCTCGAAGAACAACTGCCCCGCCTGCGCCGCTGCGTCGACCTGCTCGGCGACCGGCGCGTGTGGGAGCGGCCCGCACCGCACTGCAATTCGGTCGGCAACCTGCTGCTGCACCTGTGCGGCAACACGACGCAGTGGATCCTCGCGACGTTCGGCGCCGTCGCCGACGCGCGCGATCGACCGGCCGAGTTCGCCGCGACGGAAGGCGCCACCGGCACGGAACTGATCGGCCGCCTCGAGGCCGTGTTCGTCGCCGCCTGCGCGTGCGTCGATCGGCTGGCCGTCGACGAACTGCTGCGCGAACGGACCGTGCAGCGCCGCTACCGGGAGACGGGATTGTCGGCGGTGCTGCACGTGCTCGAGCACTGCGCCGGCCACGCCTACCAGGTCTACGCCGAGACCAAGCGGGCGACCGGTCAGGACCTGAAGTTCTACGACCTCTGATCGGTCGGGCGCGCCGGCCGCGGGCGCCGCAGCACCGCGGCGAAGAAGCCGTCGCAGCCGTGCACATCGGGGCGCAGCGACAGGAACGTCCCGCTCGGGTCGGTGAATGCGCGCGAACCGGCACCGCCTAGGATCTCGGCGACGCGCACGAGTTCGAGTCCCGGCGCCGCGGCGAGCGCGCGCTCGACCTGCCGTTCGTTCTCGTCACGCAGCAGCGAGCACGTCGCGTAGACGAGCCGGGCGCCCGGACGCAGCGCCGCACACCCGCGCGCCAGCAGATCCGCCTGCGTGCGCGCGAGCGCGCGCAGATCGGCCTCGCCGACGCGCCAGCGGCCTTCCGGACGCCGCCGCCACGAACCCGTGCCGCTGCACGGCGCGTCGACCAGGATGCGATCGGCGTGCGTGGCGAACGCGGCGACCGCAGCAGGCCAGGCGCCATCACCGAGCGCGTGCACCTCGACGTTCTGCGCGCCGGCGCGACGGGCGCGTTCGCGCAGCGCCTGCAGCCGGCGTTCGTGCACGTCGACGGCCATCACCACGCCCCGATTCTGCAGCATCGCCGCCAGGGCCAGGGTCTTCCCGCCGTTGCCGGCGCACAGGTCGAGCACCTTGCCGCCGGGCGGCGGTGCGACGACCGCGGCGACGAGCTGGCTCGCTTCGTCCTGCTGCTCGAAAGCGCCGCGCCGGTACGCCGCGGTCGCGAACAGGTCGTGGTCGCCGAGAACGTGCAGCGCGGTCGCCGCGTGCACGGCCGGCGTCGTCGGAACGCCCTCGGTCGACAGCTCGGCCGCGAGCGCTTCGCGCGACGGCACCCGCAGCAGGTTGGCGCGGAGCGTGCGCGGCGGCGGGGCCGCGAGGGCTCGCGCCACACCATCGGCCGCCTCGCCGAACTGCGCGATCGCGGCGCGCGCGAACCAGTCCGGCACCGAGTGCCGCCGGCCGAACCGCACGACTGCGTCCGCGGTCGCGGCGATCGCCTCGTCGGCGCCGAGCAGCGGCGCGAAGTCGAGGTCGCCGCCGCAGCTCGCCGCGAACTGGCGTGCCGCCCCGTCGGCGAGCAGTTCGTCGCGTTCGACCGCGCTCGCGAGCACCAGCGCCAACGCCCTGGCTCGCGACGGCAGCGCCGCGAGGCCACGCGCGCCGACGAGCCCGAACTCGAGCCGTCGCATCGCGGCCAACGCCTGGCCAGCCCGCCGCGCCACCTCCGCGCGCTCGTTCGCCGCCGCCTCGCGCAGCCACGGCATCGCCGCGATCGCCTCGCGCGGCGCGCGCCCGGCGTCGAACCAGGCCGCGACCACGTCCGCGGCCCACTGCACGACCTGCGCGTTCATCGGCTCACTTGTGGTACGGATGCCCGGCCAGCAGGGAGGCCGCGCGGTAGAGCTGCTCGACGACGACGATGCGCACGAGTCCGTGCGGCAGCGTCATCGCCGACAACGCGACGCGATGCGCAGCAGCAGCACGCAGCGCCGGATCGAGTCCGTCGGCGCCGCCGACCAGCAGTGCGACGGTGCGACCTTCGCGTTGCCACGACCGCAGGCGCTCGGCGAGCGTCGCCGTGGACCACGCCTCGCCACGTTCGTCGAGCGCCACCAGCAAAGCACCCTTCGGCGCCGCCGCCCGCAGCCGTTCCGCTTCGTCGGCCTGCACGCGCTCGGTCGCGGCACTTCGGGTGCGGGCCGCCGGCTTGACCTCGACGAGTTCGAAGCCCCACTCACGCGGCAGGCGCCGTTCGTACTCGCGGCATCCCTCGAGCACCCACGACGGCTGCTTGTGCGACACCGTCAACAGCCGCAGTTTCATCGTCGACCTGCCCGCGCGCTCACCACAGCGGCTCCCAGCGTTTCCACTGGAACGGGTCGCGCCGGATCGCCGTCTCGACCTCACCCGCGAACCGCTCGACCGCGGCCCGCAGGTCGGCGTTCCGATCCGCGGTGCGCGCGACGCGGAACGGCTTCTTGGCGACGACGCAGTAGTGGCGCCGCCCCTGGCGGTAGACGAACGTCGGCACCACCGGCACGTCGGCGGCGCGCGCCAACGCGAACGGACCGACGGGCATCTGCACCGGATGCCCGAAGCACGACGCCGGCATCGCCACCATGCCCGCCTTGGCGCGGTCGCCGGCGAGGCAGACGACGTCGCCGCTTCGCAACGCCGAGAGCAACGACGCGCCGAGCGCCAGGTCGTCGTCGAGGAAGTGCGTGACGATGCGCGCGTGCGGATGGCTCGCCAGCAGCTCGGCGATCACGCGCTGCGTGCCTTCGTGCTCCTCGCGCTCGCGCACGACGTGCAGGCGGCGCGAACCCTCGGTCACCGGCATCAGCTGCCCGATCTCCCACATGCCGACGTGGCCGGTCACGATCACGAAGCCCTTCGGGTCGGCGAGCAGATCGGGCCATTCGTCGCCTTCGCGGTCGGCGCGCGGCGCGAAGTCGGGTTGGAACTGCTCGAAGCGCTCGACCAGGCACCACGCGTGCTCCTTGAAGAAGCGGAAGATGCGCAGTTGGCGCCGGAAGAACCCGGCGCGGCCGAGGATGTGGTCGAGGTGGCGCGTGACGATGCGCCGCGGCCGCACGAGGCAGCAGAAGAACACCGCGCTCCACAGCCACACCATCGTCACGCGCCGGAACTCGGAGCCGCGGGCGACCCACATGATCGCGCTCAGCCAGAACGTGCCGGTGATGTGGAAGCGGCCGAGCAGACGGCGCGACCAGGTGTCGCCGCGCGCCGCCTGCGAGTTCTCGCTCGCGCGCAGGGGCGCGTCGCCGGGAACGGTGGTGGCAGGCGTCGTGGTCACGGCGAGGGGGCGGCACGGTAGCGAGCCCGCCGGGGTTGCTGCAAATGCGGCTCGTCGGCGCCGCCGCGGCTACCGTCCTCGGCGTGGCTTCACCGGCCGATCCCTGGGACGACGTGCGCGCTCGCGCCGACTGGCAGCCGTACTTCTGCGAAGAGAACGTCGCGCGGCTGTTGGCGGGCGGCGCGCTGCCGGAACCTGGCGCTGCCGTGTTCGTGACCAACCACGCGCAGCAGGTCGCGATGTGGGGCCAGCGCGCGGCCACGGAGGATCCGATCCTCTGGGACTACCACGTCGTCGTGCTGCTGCCGCGCGCGCGCCTCGTGCTCGACCTCGACGACCGCGAACGGTTCGCCTGGCCGGTCGATGCCTGGCTCGCCCACGCCTTCCGCGCGACGGCGCAAGCACTGCGGCCGCACTTCCGCATCGTGCCGCAGGCGGCGTTCGCGGCGACGTTCTCGAGCGACCGTTCGCACATGCGCGACGAGCGCGGACGCCACCGCCAGCCATTCCCGCCGTGGCCCGCACCGTTCCGACCGCTGCTCGGCCACACCCTGCCGCGCTTCCTCGACCTCCACGACGGCATCGCCGGGATCGTCACCGACGCCGACGGCTTGCTCACGTTCGCCGTCTCGTGACGCGGTGCACAACGACCGCGAGCGCCGCCGACGCGAGCGCCACGAGCCCGAGCGTTCCGAACAGACCAGCGACGCCCCATGCCGCGTAGGCGCGAGCCATGGCACCACCGGCCAGCACGGCGCCGAACGAACCGGCACCGTCGACGATGCCGAGCCGCCGCGAACGGCCCAGCGCCGGGCCGCGCAGCGGCAACAGTCCGCTCGCGAGCGTCATCGGCATTGCCATCATGGCGCTGACGAAGGCCAATCCGACGACCAGCGTCGTGGCCGTCGGCGCCGCATCGCACGCCAACCCTCCGAGCGCCAGAGCACCCGCGAGCGCGGGGGCTGCGGTGACGGCGAGCAGCGCGCGCGGGTGCCGATCGGCGCACGCCCCGGCGACCAGCGCGCCAGCCCCGCTGACCAACGGCAGCAGCAGGCTCGCGCGCACGGCATCGGCGGCCGCGAACGCGCACGCCTCGACCAGCAATAGCGGCGTCCACAACGACAGCGTCTCGCGCACCATCGCCAGCCCGAAGTTCATCGGCGCCAACACGCCGAGTGGTGCCGCGCCCCCCACCGCAGACGCCACAGCCTCGGGCGGCAGCGCGCCGTCCGGACTGCTGCGAGCGCGCGTCACGAACAGCACCACGCCGACCACGGCGCTCGCGACCAAGAGACCCGTCGCCGCCGTGCCGAGCACGTGCGCATCACGGCCGCCGTTCGCGACGACCGCCGCATACAGAGCCCGCACCGCGGCGTCGCCGACGAGGTAGCTCTGCGACGCGAACGCCATCGCCGTGGCGAGCCGCGCGCGCGGCGAGACCGCGGCGACGACGCCACCGAGAGCCGGCCACGCGCAGCCGAGCACGGCCATGCCGGCGACGCGGCACGCGGCGAACGCGGCCGGCGTGGCCGCCTGCAGCGCGAGCAGTTCGGCGAGCCCCGCACCCGCGAGCGCGATCACGAACATCCGCCGCCCGCCGAACCGATCGGCGAGCAGGCCGCCCGCGAGCTTGCCGAAGGCGTAGACGAGCATGCCGAGCGAAGCGATGTCGGGCAGGGCCGCACGCATCGCCGCGCGCGCCGGGTCCGCCGCCCACAGCGGCGCGAGCGCCGCCAGGTCGGCGCGATGGAAGTAGCTGGCCGCGTAGCCGACGAACAACGCGCCGAGCACGAGCAGCGGCAGACGTTCGCGGGGGACGGACACGGACGCGCGATCATTGCCGCGGCAGGCGGCGATGGAAGGTCCGTGGCGACGCCGTAGGCTCAGCGCGTGCCCCACGAAGCGCTGACCTCGCTGCGCACGCCGTGCCTCGTGCTCGACGAACCGACGATGCGCGCGAACTGCGCCCGCATGCGCGCGCAGCTGGATCGCCTCGGCGTCGCCGCCCGCCCACACGTCAAGACCGGCAAGTCGGTGCCCGTCGCCGCGGCGATGTCGTCGACGCCGTTCGGGCCGATCACCGTGTCGACGCTCGCCGAGGCGGAGCACTTCGTCGCCGCCGGCCACCGCGACGTGCTCTACGCGGTCGGCATCGCACCCGGCAAGCTCGACCACGTCGCCGACCTGCGCGCCCGCGGCTGCGACCTCACCGTCGTCGTCGACGGCGTCGACGCAGCCCGGGCCGTGGCGACGCGTGGTGCTGGCATCCCGGCGCTGCTCGAGATCGACAGCGACGACCACCGCGCCGGCATCCGCCCGGACGACGACTCGCTGCTGGCCACCGCGGCGACGCTCGCGCGCGGCGGCGTCGTTCGCGGCGTGATGACGCACGCCGGCGCGTCGTACGCGTGCCGTTCCGCCGCCGCGATCACGGCGATGGCCGAACAGGAACGCGCCGCCGTCGTGCGCGCCGCGGAGCGCCTGCGCGCCGCCGGCCACGCCACGCCGGTCGTCAGCGTCGGCAGCACGCCGACGGCCCTGTTCGCCGAGCACCTGCGCGGCGTCACCGAGGCGCGCGCCGGCGTCTACGTGTTCATGGACCTGGTGATGGCGGGCCTCGGCGTGTGCACCCTCGCCGACATCGCCATCTCGACCCTGGTCGCCGTGATCGGCCACCAGCCGCGCAAGCACTGGCTGATCACCGACGGCGGCTGGATGGCGTTGTCGCGCGACCGCGGCACGCGTGAGCACGCGATCGACCAGGGCTACGGCGTGGTGTGCGACGTGCGCGGCCGGATCATCGACGGGATGGTCGTGATCGACACCAACCAGGAGCACGGCATCGTCGCGCGGCGCGACGGCGGCCCGATCGACCTGGCCGCCTTCCCACCGGGCACGTTGCTGCGCGTGTTGCCCAACCACGCGTGCGCCACCGCGGCCCAGCACGACCGCTACCACGTCGTCCACGGCAGTCCGGAGGTCACGGCGACGTGGCCGCGGTTGCGGGGCTGGTGAACGGCGCGCCGTTCGCTATCCTGCTCGCCTTCCAAAGACACCCCGCGCACCCGCCCTGGTCCCGAAGGACCTTCGGCGCACCCGGTGCACCGAAGGGGGAAACGACCAGCCTGTTCGATGTTCGCGGCGCCTACCGCAGGAGCGGTGATTCGCCGAGGCGTGGTCCCGATTGCCAATGACCGACTTTGCTTCGCTCGGCCTGTCCGAGCCCCTGTTGCGCGCGCTCGCCGCCCGCAACTACTCCACTCCCACCCCGATCCAGGCCCGTTCGATCCCGCACCTGCTGCAGGGCCGCGACCTGCTCGGCATCGCCCAGACCGGCACCGGCAAGACCGCCGCGTTCGCGTTGCCGATGCTGCAACTGCTGACCGCGAGCAACCTGCGCGCACGCCCGCGCATGCCGCGTTCGCTCGTGCTGGCGCCAACGCGTGAGCTCGCGACGCAGATCGCCGACTCGTTCGAGGCCTACGGTCGCAACCTGCACCAGCGGGTCGCGATCGTCTTCGGCGGCGTCGGCCAGCAACCGCAAGTGCAGGCGCTGAAGAACGGCGTCGACGTGCTGGTCGCCACGCCCGGCCGGCTGCTCGACCTGATCCAGCAGCGCCACTGCGATCTCGCCGACGTCGAGATCCTCGTGCTCGACGAAGCCGACCGCATGCT
>DDSQ01000175.1:0-103486 GCA_002343845.1 Planctomycetes bacterium UBA2386
GCCTACACGCCGTACCAGGCCGAGATCTCGCAGGGCCGCATGGAGGCGCTCGTGAACTTCCAGACCATGGTCTGCGACCTGACCGGCATGGCCATCGCCAATGCCTCGATGCTCGACGAGGCGACCGCCGCGGCCGAGGCGATGACGCTGGCCCGGCGCAGCGTCAAGGCGAGGTCCGACACGGTGATCGTCGCCGGCGACTGCCATCCGCAGACCATCGAGGTGATCCGCACGCGAGCCGAGCCACTGGGACTGAAGGTGCTGGTCGGGATGGCGCCGCAGCTGATGCAGGAGCACGAGTACTTCGCGGTGGTCGCGCAGTATCCGTCGACGACGGGGCTGATCCACGATCTCGCACCCTTCGTCGAGCAGGCCCATGCGAAGCAGGCGGCCTTCATCGTCGCCGCCGACCTGCTGGCGCTGACGCTGCTGAAGCCGCCGGGCGAGTTCGGCGCGGACATCGTCGTCGGCAACACCCAGCGCTTCGGCGTGCCGATGGGGGGCGGCGGCCCGCACGCCGGCTACCTGGCCTGCCGCGACGAGTTCAAGCGCTCGATGCCGGGACGGCTCGTCGGCGTCAGCGTCGACGCCCACGGCGCGCCGGCGTACCGCCTCGCGCTGCAGACTCGCGAGCAGCACATCCGCCGCGAGAAGGCCACGTCGAACATCTGCACGGCACAGGTGCTGCTGGCCGTGATGGCCGGCATGTACGCGGTCTACCACGGGCCCGACGGGCTGAAGCGCATCGCGCAGCGCGTGGCCCGCTACACCGCCACGCTGGCCCGGGGCCTCGGGCAGATGGGCCTGAAGGTGCTGACGCCGCACGCCTTCGACACGCTCGCCGTCGAGACCGGCGACGCGACGGCGAGCGTGCTGCAGGCGGCACTGGGCGACCGCGCGAACCTGCGCCGGCTGACCGACCGCATCCTCGGCGTCGCGCTGGACGAGACGACGACGCGAGACGACGTCTCCTCCCTGTGGCGCTGGTTCGCGCCGGCGGGCGCGACGCTGCCCGACTTCGACGAGGTCGCGGCCGGCGCCGACAGCCTGATCCCGCAGGCCCTGCGGCGCACCAGCCCCTATCTCACGCACCCGGTCTTCAACTCGCACCACAGCGAGACGGAGATGCTGCGCTACATCCGCAGCCTGGCCGACCAGGACCTCGCGCTGGACCGCACGATGATCCCGCTGGGCTCGTGCACGATGAAGCTGAACGCGACGAGCGAGATGATCCCGGTCACGTGGCCGGAGTTTGCCGGGCTGCACCCGTTCGCGCCGCCTGACCAGCTGGCCGGCCTGTGGGAGCTGAACGACCAGCTCGTCGGCTGGCTGTGCGAGGCAACCGGCTACGCCGGCATCAGCCTGCAACCCAATGCGGGATCCCAGGGCGAGTATGCCGGCCTGCTGGTGATCCGCGCGTGGCACGCGTCGCGCGGCCAGGGGCACCGGCACGTCTGCCTGATCCCGGAAAGCGCGCACGGCACCAACCCGGCGAGCGCGCAGATGGCCGGCATGAGCGTCGTCGTCGTCAAGTGCGACGCCAGCGGCAACGTCGACCTCGACGACCTGCGCGCGAAGTGCGCCCAGCACGCGGCCGATCTGTCGGCGATCATGATCACCTACCCGTCGACCTACGGCGTCTTCGAGCCGCGGGTCAAGGAGCTGTGCGAGATCGTCCACGCGCACGGTGGGCGCGTCTATGTCGACGGCGCCAACCTCAACGCACTGGTCGGCGTCGCCGCCCCCGGCGAGTTCGGCGGCGACGTCAGCCACCTGAACCTGCACAAGACCTTCTGCATCCCGCACGGCGGCGGCGGCCCCGGCGTCGGTCCGGTCGCGGTGCGCGAGCACCTCGCCCCCTACCTCCCTTCGCACGGCATGCATCCCGACGCCGCCCAGCGCGACGGCATCGGCGCGATCAGCGCGGCGCCGTACGGCTCGGCCGGCATCCTGCCGATCTCGTGGGCCTACGTCCGGCTGATGGGCGGCGCGGGACTGACCAAGGCCACCGCGGCCGCGGTGCTCAGCGCCAACTACGTCGCCGCGCGGCTGGGCGAGCACTTCCCGGTCCTCTACCGCGGCCACAGCGGGCTGGTCGCCCACGAGTGCATCCTCGACGTTCGCGGGCTGACCAAGGACACCGACGTGACGGTCGACGACGTAGCCAAGAGGCTCATCGACTACGGCTTCCATGCCCCGACCATGTCGTTCCCGGTCGCAGGCACCCTCATGGTCGAGCCGACCGAGTCGGAGGACCTGGCCGAGATCGACCGGTTCTGCGAGGCGATGATTGCGATCAAGGCCGAGATCGATCGGGTGGCCGCGGGCGAATGGAGCGCGGAGGAGTCACCGCTGCGCGGCGCACCCCATACGACCCGGGCCCTGGCAGGCGACTGGGACCGCGCGTACGACCGCGACCTGGCGGTCTTCCCGGCCGGCGTGGACGTCGACAAGTACTGGCCGCCGGTCTCCCGGATCGACCAGGCCTACGGCGACCGCAACCTGGTCTGCGCCTGCCCGCCGGTCAGCGACTACGCCTGAGGCGCATCCGCGGCCGCGGGCGGCGGCTCGGCGCTGGCCAAAGCCCGACGAGCGCTCCACAATCCTCCGCCCCGCGCCCCGTAGCAGGGGCCGGCGCTTCCACGGTTCTTCCCGGGCGCCGCCAACGACCATGAGTTCGATTCCGGAACCCACCGCCCCCACCGTCTCCACCACGGCCAGCGCCGGGCGCCCGCCGGAGAGCGTGATCATCCGGCCGTGGCCGAAGATCGTGTTCCTCTACCCGACGTTCGTCGTCGCCACGATCTTCTGGCTGCTCACCTGGCTCGGCATCAGCAGCGAGAACGGCGTGTCGACGCAGGCGATCGGCAACACCTTCATGCTGGTGCTGCTGCTCAACCTGCTGGTCTTCTCGTTCGACTTCTCGCGCATCAAGTCGATCACGATCGTCGTCTCGGTGATCGCCGTGGTGCTGCTGGTGCTGTGGCTGAACACCAAGATCGAACTGGTCGGCTACCTCGGGCGCGTGTTCGGCGGCATCGACATCCGCGTCAACGCCCACTTCTTCGGTTTCCTGTCCGCCGGGCTCGGGTTCCTGCTGCTGGTCGTCTTCGTCAACAGCCGCTTCCACTACTACGAAGTCAACGCGCGCGAGATCCTGCACCACCACGGCTACCTCGGCGACGTGCAGCGCTGGTCGACCGAAGGGCTCGAGATGAACAAGGAGATCTACGACGTCGTCGAGTTCCTGCTGCTGCGCAGCGGGCGTCTGATCTTCCAGCCGGCGACCACCAAGAAGGCGATCGTGCTCGACAACGTCGCCAACGTGAACCGCATCGAGAAGCAGGTGAACGACCTGCTCAGCGTCGTCGCCGTGCGCCTCAACCAGCAGCCGGGTCCGGGGTAGGCGACGCTTGACGGTGCTCCTCGCAGTCGGCGACTGCTTCTCGGCGTTCCTGCTGGTCCCGGTCGTGCGCGAACTGCGGGCGCGCGGCGCGCCGCTGCGGCTGGTCTTCGCCGCCTCGGCGCACGAGGTGCCCGGGCTGCGCGAGTTGCTCGGCGATGGCGACGCGGCCCATGCGCATCCCGCGCACGCCGAGCCAGCGGACTTCGCTCGCCTCACGGAGTTCCTCGTCGGGCAACTGCCGCAGCGTCCGGGAGTCGTGGTCGTGTGTGGCCTCGCCCTGGCGACGCCGCTCGTCGCCGACGCGGCACGCGCCGCGGGACATCGTGTGGTCATGCTCGACAGCGGCGGGCGGCCGTTCCCGGGCTCGCGACGTCCGGACCAAGTCGTGATCGAGTCGCTCGCCGCGGAGCACTGCGTCGCCGGTGCCGACGAAGCGCGCGCGCTGCTGCGGGCCGGCATCGCGCACGACGCGGTGCACGTGGTTGGCGATCTCGTCGCCGAGGCGCTGGCGAGCAACGCGTCGACGGCGGCCGCCGGCGATGGACTGTGGCTCGGCCTCGAACATGTGGACGAGGTCTCGCCGGCCGAGACCGGCGCGCTGCGTGCCGCCGTTGCCGCGGCGGGTCTTCCGGCCCGTGTCGCCGCCGATGTCCTCGATGTCGGCATCGAAGTCGTCGGCCGCGGCGCGCAGGCCGAACTGGGCGCCGCCCTTCGCGCCCGCGCGATCGTCACCGACAGCGTCGGCCACCAGCGCCTGGCCGCGGCGATGGGCACTCCCTGCGTCGTGCTGCCGCATCGCGAACTGTGGCCGCCCGCCGTCGCCACTGGACTCGTGCGTCAGCCCGATCCCGGCCACGCCGCACTCGCGGCGGCCGTGCAGTGGGCCGTGGCGCAGCCGGGCGGCGCAGTTGCCGCCGCAACGGGCGCCGCTGCGCGCATCGCCGACGTGCTGCTGGCGCCAGCGCCGCCCCGGCCGGTCTCGCTGCCGAGCGATGCGGACGCCAGCGGCCGGACGTTCGGCGCCGAGGAAGCCGCCCTGGTCGCGCTCGTCCTGCAGCGTGGCACGCTGAACAGCACGCGCGGCACGTTCGTCACGGCGTTCGAGCAGCGGTTCGCGAAGTGGCTCGGCAGCAAGCACGCGATCGCCTGCGCGTCGGGCAGCGCGGCGGTGCACTGCGCGATCGCAGCCCTGCGCCTGCAGCCCGGCGACGAGGTGATCACCACCCCGATCACCGACATGGGTGCCATCACACCGATCCTGTACGAAGGGGCGGTGCCGGTGTTCGCCGACGTCGAGCCGCGCACCCTGAACGTGACGCGAGCCACGATCGAACGTGCGCTCACGCCCCGCACGCGCGCGATCGTCGTCACCCACCTGTTCGGCTCGCCGTGCGCGATGGACCCGATCCTCGCCCTCGCGGCCGAACGCGGCATCCCGGTGATCGAGGATGCGGCGCAGGCGTTCGGCGCCACCCACGGCGGCCGCAAGGTCGGTGTGCTCGGCACGCTCGGCACGTTCTCTCTGCAACAGGGCAAGCACATCACCAGCGGCGAGGGCGGCATCGTCGTCACCGACGACCCGGAGCTCGCGCGGCGCGTGTTCCTGTTCGTGAACAAGGCCTGGGGCTACGGCGATCCGAAGCCCGACCATTACTTCCCCGCGCTCAACTACCGGCTCACGGAACTGCAGGGTGCGGTGTTGTGCGCGCAGTTGTCGAAGCTCGACGACGTGGTGCAGGCGCGGCGTGACGTTGCCGCAGCGCTGCGCACGGCGCTCGCCGCGGTGCCCGGGCTCACGCTGCCCGGCGACCCGCCGCACGGCACGCACTCGTGGTGGAAGTTCGCGTTCCAGGTGGATCCCGCGGTCGTGCCGGGCGGGGCGATCGCGCTCGGGAAGCGCATGCAGCAGGCCGGGATCGCGTGCGTGCCGCGCTACATCCAGAAGCCCGCGTTCGAGTGCGAGTTGTTCGCCGACTGGAAGCGCTCGCCGGTGACCTGGCTGCCGCTGCAGCAGAACCCGCGGCGCGAGCAGCCGCAGCCGCTGTTCCGGCGTGCGGACTTCCCCGGGGCCGTGCAGGCCCTCGAGCACGTCATCGTGCTGCCGATCAACGAGCGCTACCAGGCCGTGCACGTCGGCCACGTTGCCGCGCGCATCGCCGCCGCCGTCGAGGAACTGCGCCGTGGCTGAGCCGATCGACGTGCTGCTGGTCGGTGCGGGGGCGATCGCCGGGGCCTACGTGCAGGCGCTGGCGTCCGTGCCGGCACTGCGGCTGTGTGCCGTCGTCGATCCCCGGCCACCTGCGGCCGGACCGTGCGCGTCGTTGCCAACGTTCCCGGACCTCGCCACGTGGGAGCGCCGCGGGCCGTCGGCCGCGGCCGCGTTGGTGCTGGCACCGCCGGTGCATCACGAAGCGCTCACGACGGCGCTGCTGGCGCGCGGCCTGCACGTGCTGTGCGAGAAGCCGCTGGCGATCGACGTCGGTGGCGCGCAGCGGATGCTGGCCGCGGCGAAGGCCGCCGGCCGGCGGCTGATGATGGGGAGCAAGTTCCGCTACACGCCGGACGTCGCCAAGGCCCGCGAACTGCTCGACGCCGGCCGCTGCGGCGACATCGTGATGTACGAGAACGTGTTCTGCTCGCCGGTCGACATGAGCAAGCGTTGGAACGCCGTGCCCACGATCAGCGGCGGCGGCGTGCTGATCGACAACGGCTGCCACAGCGTCGACCTCGCGCGCTTCCTGCTCGGTCCGATCGCGCGTGTGCAGGCGCAGTTCGGCCGGCGCGCGCAGGCGATCGAGGTCGAGGACACCGCCCGCATCCTGTTCACCAGCGTCTCGGGCGCGCTCGGCTCGATCGACCTGTCGTGGAGCGTGCACAAGGAGACCGATGCCTACGTGCGCATCCACGGCACGCGCGGCACGCTCGAGATCGGTTGGCGCAGCTCGCGGTGGAAGACGACCGGTGGGGAATGGCAGGTCTTCGGCTGCGGCTACGACAAGGTCGCGGCGTTCCGCGGCCAACTGCTCGACTTCGCCGCCTGCGTGCGCGGCGAACGGCGCCCGGTCATCGACGACGACGACGCGCTCGCGTCCGTCGTCGTCGTCGACTGCGCCTACCGATCCGCCGCGTCCGAGCGCTGGATCGCCGTGCCGACGGCCAACACGGAGACCCACCGGTCATGACCCCACGACCCGTGCGCGTCCATCCGACGGCGATCCTCGAAGACGGCGTCGTGCTCGGCCCCGGCACCGCGGTCTGGGACGGCGCGCACGTTCGCGCGCGCGCGCGGATCGGCGCCGACTGCATCGTCGGCGAGAAGACCTACGTCGCCTACGACGTCGCGATCGGCGACCGCTGCAAGCTGAACGCCTGCGTCTATGTCTGCGCCGGAGTGACGATCGGCAACGGCGTGATGATCGCCGCCCACGTCGTGTTCACGAACGACCTGCTGCCGCGCGCGACCGACCCCGAGCTGCGTTCGTTGCTGACGAGCGAACCGACGGCCGCGACGCTGCGCACGCGCGTGCACGACGGCGCCACCATCGGCGCCAACGCGACGATCGGTCCGGGGCTCGAGCTCGGCGCCTTCTGCATGATCGGCATGGGCAGCGTCGTCACCGACGACGTGCCGCCGCACGCGCTGGTGATCGGCAACCCGGCGCGCCTCGCCGGGCTCGTCTGCCGCTGCGGCCAGGTCGTGGCGCGCGCTACGGCCGGCGTCGTGCCGGCCGGCGACCATCACTGCGGCTGCGGCCGCAGCGTTCGCTGGCCCTGCCCCGCCTGATCACTGCGCGTACCAGTACGGGATGTTGTAGTTCCACTTGTTCCAGCGGTTCATCGCCGAGAGTGGCCCGCGCAGTTGGTTGCCGTAGTTGAGCGCCTGCGTGCGCACGGCGTTGTCGGTCGTCATGCTCGCGAGGTGGTAGAGCCCCCCGATCAAGAACGTATGGGCGCCGCCGAGCGGCGCGTCGCCGAGATGCGGGCCGACCGGGAGCCCATCCCAGTGGTTCGCGGGCACCTGGGCGCCGTTGTGCGTCGCCGGCACGTAGTAGCGCAGACCCTGCGCCACCAGCCCGAACTGCGGCGAGTTGACGTTGGTCACCCACGAGTAGGCGACCGTCGTCGCCACGTCCTCGGCGATGTCGAGCAGGATCGGCTGGCCGAACGCGCGGTAGGCGCCGAGGAACCCGTAGAGCACGGCACCATGCTGCCAGGGCATGAAGAACTCGTGGTTCAGCGGGTACTGCGTGTTCGGGTAGTTCTGCTGCCAGGTCATCGCCCGGCTCGCATGGTTCTTCTTGCGCTGCACCTCGATGATCTCGTTGACGCGTCGCATCGCGTACTGCTTCAGCGACTCGTCGCGCGTCGCCTGGTAGCACTGCGCGAAGCCCTGCATGCACCAACCCTCGGCGCGCACCGGCTGGATACCGGCGGTGAAGTAGTAGGTCATGCGCATCAGGCCCTTCAGGCTCTGGCCGAGTTGGCGCAGTTCTTCCTTGGCCCACGCGTCGCCGCTGACGGTCCAGTAGTCGAACAGCAGGTCGGTGCTCCAGTGCTCGTGGTCGAACGGCTCCCAGCCGTGCGCGAACGGCTGGCCCTGGCTCAGCGTCCGGTACTGCGGCCACGGATCCGCGTCGCGAATCGCGCGGCGGCCCAACGACTCGCCGGGCACGGCGAGGAACGGCGTGCCGCCCCACAGGCAGAGTTGCTGCTCGGCGCCGACCTGCAGGTTCCAGAGGTGGTACGGCCGCATCGCCTGCGCCCACGCCATCTGCTCGAGTTTCTGCAGCAGCACATGGCACCCGCCCTGGATCGCATGCGCCAGTTCCGGGCTCAGCGCATGGTTGCGCGGGGTGCCGGTGGTCGCGGTCGCCAGCGCGTCGCCGCGCCCGCCCCACGTGCCGAACCAGTTGTAGCCCGCCCACGAGTCGTACTCGCTGCGCGCACGGGCCGCCGAGTCGCTGGGCCCGGCGATCGGACCGCCGAGCAGGCCCGCGGCCTCCGTCTGCTGCCAGGCGAGCTGCGAGGCGAGCGCGTAGAGCGGCTTCTGCATCATCGCATTGGCGTTCGTCACCCAGCGTGCCGCCTCGTCCGGCGAAGCACCCGCGGGCTGCATGCGCAGCAGGAACCGGTAGCGGCGCGTCTGCGCGTCGCTCAGGTAGGTGTCCGTCATCACGCGGTAGCCGCCGAAGCCGTCGCTCAGCGACTCGAAGGCGCCGATGCCCTCCGTCGAGGCGCGGTACGGCAGGATGCCGCTGGCACCCTTGGCCATGAACGTCGCCCGCCGCACGTCGACGGTGCCGAGCGCGCGCAGGTTCGGGTCGGTGTTGCCCGCCGGGATCGCGTCGGCGCCGAGGTAGTCGTTGCCGAGGATCCAGTCGACGATCACGAACGGCATGTCGCGGTACTCGGTCACGTAGAACGTCGACGTCAGGTAGTCGCGGCCGATGCCGGTCTGGCCGGGCACGACCGTGTGGTAGGTGCGATACCGCCGCGTCTCCACGAGCGGCGTCGACTGCAGCACGGTGCCCGCACCGCTGGCGATGCCGCGGTAGGCGACGTTGTTGGTGTCGCGCACCTCCGCCCCGAACTGCAGGCCGCTCCACAGCTGCGCGACCCAGTTGTTGCGCGTGAAGGCGCCCGTCAGCGACGCCTCGTCGCGGGCGACCACGTAGTCCTTGCGTTGGCCGGCCGCGAACGTGTCGGTGAACTGCGCTTGCGCGACCTTGACCGTGCCATCGGCCCAGAGTTGCAGCGGCAGCCAGGCGGTCTGCTGGCCGCTGACGACGAGGTTGCCGAGTTGCGAGACGGGATAGCCGGTCGCCGGGAACGGCACCGAGGCGCAGACGGTTTCCGTGCGCGATGTCGTCGCCTCGTTGACGACCGAGAAATCGAGCACCACCGACAGCGGATTACCGACGCCGCCAGGGCCGCTCCCGCCGCCACCGGAGCCTGGATCGCCACCACCGCCGCTGCCGCCGACCTCGCCGCCGCCCGAGCCGCAGGCGGCGCCGAGCGCGAGCAGAGCGATGGCAGGCCAGGAATGGGAACGATGCGAATGAATGCTGGTCATGGTTGCGGAACCCGGGGGCCGCGAATCGGCGCCCATGCGACCGTGATCGACCGGCGACGCAGCCGGGCTGGAAGCGCGGACGGCCGTGCCGTCCCGATCCGAGCCTTGCCGATCCCCGGACTGTCGCTACGTTGCGCACCCGGCCGCGAGAGTGGCGGAACTGGCAGACGCACGGGTTTTAGGTACCCGCGGGCGCAAGCCCTTCAGGGTTCGAGTCCCTGCTCTCGCACCACGCTTGCGACGCGCCGTTCCCGAGCGCTGCACGGTGGCATCGCTCGCCGCTGCCGCTAGGCTGGCCGGACTTTCCGTTCGCCGACCTCGAGCCAAGCCGAAATGACGCACGTCATCGCCCAACCCTGCATCAACGTGAAGGACAAGGCCTGCGTCGACGTGTGCCCAGTGGACTGCATCCACGGCACCGACGCCGACCCGCAGCTCTTCATCAATCCGAACGACTGCATCGACTGCACGTTGTGCGTCGACGCGTGTCCGGTGAAGGCGATCTTCGCGGAAGAAGATCTGCCGGCGGAGTGGAAGAACTTCACGCAGACGAACCGCGATTACTTCGCCAAGTAACCCGGCTGTCCGGGCGTGCCTGGCTCCTCTCCCCCGCCCGTGGATCGCTACAGCCGCCAGGAACGCGTCGCCGGCTTCGGCGCCGCTGGTCAGGCCCGCCTGCGTGATGCGCAGGTGATGGTGGTCGGCTGCGGCGCGCTCGGCACGCACGCTGCCGAAGCGTTGGCGCGGGCCGGAATCGGCGAGCTGCGTCTCGTCGATCGCGACATCGTCGAGTGGAGCAACCTGCAGCGTCAGGTGCTGTTCACCGAGGCCGATGCCGCAGCCGGAACGCCGAAGGCGATCGCCGCGGCCGCGCGGCTGCACGAGATCAACCGCGACTGCCGGGTACACGCCCACGTCGCCCAGTGCGGGCCCGCGTTCCTCGCCGGACTGCCCGCGCGCCCCGACGTCGTGCTCGACGGGACCGACAACTTCGCGACCCGGTACCTGCTCAACGACTGGTGCGCCCAGGCCCGCGTGCCCTGGATCTACGCCGGCGCGGTCGGCGCCGAGGCAGCCGCGATGGTCGTGCGGCCCGGCGGACCGTGCCTGCGTTGCCTCTGGCCGGACCCGCCCATCGGCAGCGACGTCGGCAACTGCGAGACCGCCGGCATCCTGGCGCCCGCGATCGCGATGGTCGCGGCGTTCCAGGTCGCGGAGACGCTGAAGCTGCTGGTGGATCCCGCCGCGGTCACCACCGGCGTGTTCACTGCCGACGTCTGGCGCGGCAGCTACGCCGTGCTGCCGATGCGCGGCGCCGCCGATCCGGCGTGCGCCACCTGCGGCCTCCGGCAGTTCCCGGCCCTCGCGGAAGCGCCGGCCGCGTCGGTGGCTCTGTGCGGCCGCGATGCGGTGCAGGTCGATCCCGGCCCTCGCACCACCGTCGATCTCGGCGAGCTTGCCCAGCGACTGCGTGGACTCGTCGACGACCTGCAGCGCACGGCCCACCTGCTGCGGTTCGTCGTCGATGGCGTGCGCATCTCGGTGTTCGCCGGCGGTCGGGCGTTGTTGTTCGGCGTGCGCGATCCGCTGCGCGCCCGCGCCCTCTACGACCGTTGGATCGGAGGCTGAGTCGTGGCCTACCTCGACCACGCGGCGACGAGTTGGCCGAAGTCCGCCGCGGTGCTCGCGGCGGTGCAGCGCTGGTTCTCCGACGTCGGCGTCAGCGAAGCTCGCGGCGCGTCGTCGCGGTGCGGGCTGGCGGCGCACGAAGTCGGGTTCGCGCGCGCCAGCATCGGGCGCATGGTCGGACTGCCGGCCGAGCGCGTGGCGTTCGTCAGCGGCGCGACCGAGGGTTGCAACCTCGCGTTGCGAGCGCTGCTGCGCCGGCCCGCGCGGGTGCTGACCACCGCGTTCGAACACAGCTCCGTCGCGCGCCCGCTGCGTGCGCTGCAGGCCGAACGCGGTCTGGAGGTGCAGGTGTTGCCGCCGCGCGACGGCGCCCTGACGGCGGCCGCCGTCGCCGAGGCTCTCGCGCGCTCGGCCGCCGACGTGCTGGTGTTCACGCACGCGAGCAACGTGACCGGGGCTGCGTTCGACGCCGCGGCGATCTGCGCCGTGGCCCGGGCGCACGGCACGACGACGGTGCTCGACGCCAGCCAGACCGCGGGCCTGCTCGACCTCCGCGTTGGCGCCGACGTCGTGATCGCCAGCGGCCACAAGGCGCTCGGCGGCCCGCCGGGCATCGGCTTCGTTGCCACGGCGATGCCCTTGGCGCCGCAGAAGCAGGGCGGCACCGGCCAGGGCGTTGCCCGCGACGTGCACCCGACCGAGTGGCCGGCGGCCTTCGAGGCCGGCACGCCGAACACGCCGGCAATCTTCGGGCTCGCCGCCGCGCTGCGCGAACTGCCGCCCGCCCGGAAGCTCCAACAGGCGCTCGCCCATCTCGACCAGTTCACCCTCGGGTTGCAGTCGCTGCCGGGATTCCGCCTGCTGCCGGTCGCGACGCCGCAGCGCGTTCCGCTGTGCAGCTTCGTGCACGAGAGCCTCGATCCGGCGGAGATCGCTGCCGTGCTGGCCGGCGCAGGCGTCGACGTGCGCAGCGGGCATCACTGCGCGCCGTGGCTGCACGAACCTCTCGGCACCGCTCGCGGCGGCACGGTGCGCGTCAGCACGAGCGACACCACGACGGCAGCCGAGGTGCGACAGGCCCTCGCCGTGCTCGCGTCGCTCGCCGCGGGCTGACGGCGCCGGTTCAGTTCGGCAGTCGGTGTTCGGCCGGCATCGGCGCGCGCGGCGCCTGCAGGAAGTCGAACAGCGCCACGGCGACGGTGAAGAAGCCGTCATCGCGGTCGAGACCGCTCGGGATGTAGCGCTGGTCGGGACGCACGGAGGGCTGGTACTTGTGGCCCCCAGGGTTGCTGCCCGCGAGCAGCACGTCGCGCAGCAGCAGCCGTTCGAGCGCGAACACGCCGCAGCGCGGATGGCTGCCCCATCGCCACAGCGTCTCTTCGAGCAACGGCCGCAGCGCGCGCCGTTCGAGCCGTCCGTCGGCAACCAACCGGATCGCCGCGGTCAGGCGAGAGTCGCGGCACGACGCCTCCCGATCGACGGCAACGCCGGCCGCGGCGCGAACCAGCTGCCACTCGGGCAGCCCTGGCACGTCGTCGACGGCGACGGCAGCGGGAGATGCTTCGCCCGCCAGGCGGAACGCGAGCGCCACCGCGACGTGCGCGCGCACGGACGGCTGCGCCGCCCAACGGTCGCGCTGCGCCAGGATCCGCGCCACCGGATGCGCGAAGGCGTAGGCGACCGCCAACCGTTCGGGTTGTTCATCGCGCAGCAGCGCGTCGGGCCCGAGTTGCTCCGCGAACGCCAACGCGGTCGGCGGATGACCGCATGCGGTGCGCAGCCGCTGCAGATCGAGCCGTGGCCCATCGCTGCGCAGTTCGCCCGCCGTCGCGGCGAACCAGATCGCCGTGTCGCGCGCCGCGGCCATCGCCTCGCCCGGCATCGCCAGCACGTCCAGCGCGCGTTGCCGCATCGGGTCGCCCGACTGCCCGGCACGGGCCGCGCCGAGCAGGCCGCCGCGCCAGACCAGGTCGGCATGGCGCTCGGGCGCGCGCAGTTGCCAGAACTTCGCCGCCACCGACGGCGACAGCGGCAGTCCCGCGAACGACGCCGCTGCAGCGGCACCGGCGTCGTCGAGATCGAACGCCGGAGCAGCGGCCACTGCGCCTGGCACGCGCACCGCCGCCATCGTCACCGCCACGGCCAGCAGGCGTGGCGGCGTCTTCGTCGCTGCGAGGAACGTCGGCCAGAAGTCGTCGATCGGCCGAGGTCGCTCGGGCCCCAACGCCACGAGCATCGCCGCGAGCGTGCGTTCTTCGAGGCGCGGCTTGGGTTGCGCGAGCCAGCGGAACAGCCGGGCGTCCTCGTGCAGTCCGCCGGCCAGCGACGCAGCGCCGAGCATCACCAGGCGCGGCCGCACGTTCGCCTTCTCGGACTCGAGCAGTTCCCACAGCAACGGTACGGCGGGCCGGCCCAGATCCGCCGCGAGCTGCCAACCCGCAGCCATGTCGGCGGTCGACGCCGAGGTCAGCAACCGGCGGAATCGGTCGAACAGCGCCTCGTCGCGGCCGGTGATCCAGCCCGGACCGTCGACGGCATGGGCGCCACCGTCCTGGCCCGGCATGCGTTCAGCCGCCCCGACCAGCAGGCCGATAACCAAGAGCCTCGAGATCCGGTTCCACCACTGCTCGTAGCGGGAAGCGGTTGGACATCGTCGGGGATTGCGCATGTCCGAGAAAACTGAGCTCCTGACCGACGCCGAAGTCGAGTTCCTGCTGAACGCCGCGGCCGCGGAGACGGCCGAGGTGTCGGCAGCGGAACTCGAGGGGGTGCCCGGTCGGGAAGTGACGATGCGGGGCGATCTCGAGCAGATCAACCTCGCCGACATCTTCCAGACGCTGGCGATGTCGAAGATGGAGGGCGTGCTGCGAGTGCGCAACCCCCTCGAAGAACGGCAGATCCACTGCCGCGATGGGTTCGTGCGCATCCACCTCCCCAACCGTCTCCAGGTCCGGCGGCTCGGACAGTGCCTGTTGCACGCGGGGCTGATCGGTCTCGGAGAGTTGAAGGCGGCCCTGGTCGCGCAGCGCACCGAGAAGCGGCTGCTCGGCGAAGTACTCGTCGCGCAAGGCAGCGTCACGCAGGAGGCGATCGACGAGCTGCTGGCGAGGCAGACGGCCGAGGATCTGTTCGCGCTGTTCACCTGGCAGCACGGCTCGTTCGAGTTCTTCAAGGGGCCGCCCAGCGAAGGGCTCAGCCGCGCGCTGACGGGCGGCGCCGAGTACGAGATCAGCAGCCTGCTGCTCGAGGTCGCCCGCCGTTCCGACGAGTGGGAGACAATCCACGAGACGCTCGGCAGCCTCGACGAAGTCGCCGCTCGGGTCCCCGAGACGCAACTCGCCGAAGAGTCGCCCGCACTCCATCGCACCGTCTGGACGACGATCAGCGGCACGGCTTCCTACCGCGAGATCGCCCAGGCGCTGCCGGACGGTCTGTTCGACGTCGCTCGCGCCGCGCGGGATCTCGTGCGGCAGGGGTTGGTGGAGAATATCGACGACGCCGCAATGCTGGCGGTGGCGAAGCAGCAGGCGACGAGCGAGACGCAGAAGCGCGCCCTGCTGACGCTGCAGTGCCTGCGCGACCGTTCCGGGGAGCGTGCGGTCGACACGCTGCGCGGCATGGCGACCGTGCTCGAACAACTCGGCGAACGTCGTCAGGCCGGCAGTCTCCTGCTGGCCGCGGCGCAACGGCTGTTCGACTCACAAGGGGCGCTCGACCTGGCGCGGGCGGCTCGGCGGCTCGCGCCTCGCGACCTGCCGACGCTCACGTTCCTGCGGGGGCTGCTGGTGGAACATGTTCCCGGCGGGGCCGCGGAACTCGACCAGATCACGCTCGACCTGCTCGACGCGATGGTCGAGGCCAACCAACCGGCTCCGGCTCTCGAGATGATCGCGGCAGCGCGAGCCGCGGGACCGTTGTCCCCGGCGATGCTGCAACGCGAGGTGCGCGCCCGGCAGCGGGATCGCGACCTGCCGGGCGCCAAGCGGGTGATCGAGGAACTCGCGCAGGCGCTCGATGCGCGCGGCGAGACCCAGCAGGCGAACGAAGCCTGGTCGGCGCTGCTGCGCCTCGACCGCAGCCGCAAGGACGTGCGCAAGCTGCTCGCCCATCGCCGGCGGACCCGCTTCGACCGCATCCTGCGCATCGTCGTCGCCGCGATCGTGCTGGTCAGCGTCGCCGGCATGGGCGTGGTCTGGTGGCGGGAACAGACCTGGGCCACCGCGTACCAAAGTGCGGATCGTGACATCACCGAGATGCTGGGCCGCGACGACGTCGCTGGCGCCCGAGCCCGATTCACGGCGCTGACGGACGAGATCGGTACGTGCGAGAGCACCGAATCCCTGGACCACGCGATCCGCAACGCCGAGACGGAGCGTCGCACGAAGACGCAGTCGGCCCTGCGGCAACGCATCAGCAGCGCGCTGGCCACCGCGTCCCGCCACATGGACAGCGGCGAACTGCGCCAGGCGCTCGCGACCTATGAGGCGATGGCCCAGGAACCGGAGGCTCGTGCCGAGATGGCCGAGGCGGCCAGTGCGCGCCTCGAATCCGCCGTGCAGACCCTCGAACAGGTCGGCAAGGGGATCGCATCGCACATGCCGCCGCCGCCCGATGCCATGCTCGGCAGCGCGGTCGTTCTCGAAGGTCAGCGCGCCCTGAAGGCGGCCTGCTCGCCGCTGGCGCTGCAGCTCTACTTCGAGATCGAAGCGCTGCTCGCCGACGGCGTGCCCACCTTCCTGCCCGAAGCGTTGCGCGATCGATGCCAGCGGTTGCCGGCAGCGCATGGGCCGGCCTTCCGCCGCGCGCGCGAACTGCACGCGGCCTATGCCGAGGCGGTCGCCCGGAACGAGCACCAACGCCAACTCGATCCGATGTTCAAGGCAGCGCAGGAGCGGGAGCGCGAGCACGATTTCGCCGGCGCGCTCGAGCGCTACCGCGAACTCGAACGCCAGCCCTCGAACAGCGACGACCTGCGCGAGCACTTCCGCGATCGCGTCGCGCGCAACGCGACGATCGTGCGCCTGCTCGACGCGCTGCAGACTGCCACGGCCGCCGGCGACCATGCGACGGCCCTGCAGCAGTTGCGCGCCTTGCGGCTCGCGTTCCCCGAAGTGCCGTTCGCGCAGATGGTGCGGCTGCCGGTGCACGTGCGCAGCAGCCCCTCGGGTGCGGCCGTGCGATGCAACGGCCAACCCGTCGGCAAGACGCCGATGGTGCTGGCGCGGCATCCGGCCGACACGACGGTCCTCGAACTCGAACTGCCGGGCTTCCTGTCCGCGACGACGACGGTCGTCGGGGAGGAGACCTCGGAGTGGTCGCGCTGGCTCTATCTGCCGAGTGATCGCAGTTGGAACGTCGGCAAGGCCGTGACCGGGGCCCCGGCGGTTGCTGGCGACTCGCTGCTGCTGACGGATCGCAGCGGCAACCTCCAACACTGGTCGTCGACCGGCGAGCGCCGTTGGTCGGTCCCGACCGGCGACGTCTCCGGACTGCCCAGCCGCCCACTGGCGTACGGCGACTTCGCCCTGGTCGCCACGCTCGACGGCGACCTGACGGCGTTCTCGATCGCCGACGGTCGGCCCGCGTGGACCGAAGGCAACCTGCCCACCGAAGTCGAGCCGGCTCTGATCGAGTCGTTCCTCTTCGTCGCCGACACCCGCAACACCCTGCACCGGATCGACCTGAACGACCGCAGCCGCCGTCAGTGCGAGATCGGCTTCCGCGCCGAGGGTCGACTGGTCGCCCACGGCTCGACCCTGATCGCGATCGGGGAGAACGGCCGCATGCGGGCCTTCGACTCCACCACGCTCGAGACGCTGTGGACGCGCGGCCTGGGCGACAGCGGCTCGCTGCTCGGCACGATCGACCTCGGAGTCCTGGTCGTCGTCGACGAGCGCGGCCGGGTTGCCGGGATCGATCCGACGAAGGGCACGCAGCAGTGGCAGCACGCCTTGGACGACGAGACGATCGCCGCGCCGATGCCTTCGCCGGCCGGCGTGTGGGTCGCGACCCGTCGCCACCTGACCCGATTCGATTCCCGCACCGGGAAGGTGCTCGCCGCCGTCGCCGCGACTGGCGAAGACTGGCGCGGGCCTGCTGCCAGCTTCGGCAATCGTCTGCTGGTCGGTCTGCAGAACGGAGACACCGAGGTGCGCGACCTGCTCGGCGGCGAGCCCCTCTACCGCCTGAAGAACAGTCGCCACGCGGCGGTGTACGCCGTGGCATCGGGCCTGCTGGTCGCGGAGCCGGATGGCGCCGTGCAGTGGTTCACCGCCTTGCGGTGATGCGCACTGTCGACGCCCCGTCGTCGGGCCGTCTGAATCTCGGCACGCGATGCGTTCCTGCGACTTGCCCGATACGCCGCATGGCATGGTCGTCACCGGCGTGCGCGTCGCATCCCAGCGACTTCCGCCGGCGCCGAGGGCCAGAAAGCCCGCGCCCGCTCGTCGGAACTCACGGGGGCTTGCGGCGGCTGTCCAGGATCGAGCCGCGGCTGCTTGCCGCCTGGGGCCGCTGTCATGGCCGGCAACCGACCACTGCGTGCGGGTCGCGCGGCGTCCGCCGCAGATCCGCTCAGGCCAACCCTCTCGGCACGTCGATTGCTCTCCGACGTTTGCCCTGCAACTCGTTCCTGCTTCGATTCATGCGCCAACTCTCGATCCTGTCCCTGACCGCCAGCCTGTTGCTGGTCGGTTGCGCGGACCACGCGGGCACGTCGCTCGCCCGCACCGCGCCGCCGACCCCGATCAACCAGCCTGACGCTGGTGCCGGTGGCACGGGCGGGGGTTCCGGGAATCCGACGACCAGCCCCGAGACCAAGGGTGGCCAACTGCCGCCGGACGGCACGGTCGCTGGGACGACGGGAGCCGGCAGTGGCACCAGCGGCAGCGGTGGCCCGGGTTCCATCGGCAACGCCGGCAACGGTCCGGCTCCGAACGTGCCCCCCGAGGGCGGTGCGCCGGTCCCCGAGCCGAGCACTCTCCTGCTGGTGGGCACCGGCCTCGCTGGCGCCGCCTTGCTGCGCCGCCGCCGCCGCCCCGAGGTCGAGAAGGCCTGAGATCGTTATCGTCGGCGTGTGCGCCCCGCCGACCCGTCCACCCCGCTGATCCTGCGATCGCGGGTGCCTGGCAACGCCGGCGGTGGATCGCTGCTCGACTACCTCGCCGCGCGCTTTCCGTACCACACGCGAGCGCAGTGGGCTGACGAGATCCTGGCCGGTCGCATCCGCGTCGACGGCGGCGTTCCGCTTGCCGGACAGCGCCTGCGCGCTGGCGCCGAGGTCGCCTACACGCGCCCCCACGCCGAGCCGTTCGTCGACGACCGCATCGGCGTGCTGCACGAAGACGCCGACCTGCTGGTCGTCGACAAGCCCGCACACCTGCCGATGCACGCTGACGGTCCGTTCGTGCGGGCCACCCTCATCAACCTGCTGCGCACGCAGCGCCGGGAGCCGGAACTGAGCCTCGTGCACCGACTGGACCGCGAGACCAGCGGGGTGTGCGTCGTGGCGCGGACCGCCGCGGCTCGCGCGCATCTGCCCAACGAGTTCGCCGCGCGGGGCGTGCTCAAGCGCTACCTGGCCGTGGTGCACGGGCACGTTGCCGGCGACTTCCGCTGTGACGAGCCGATCGGCCGGGCGCGAGAGAGCAGTGTCGCCGTGCGGCGGGCAGTCGGCGCTGCGGCGCTGGCACCAGAGCCGGCCAGCACGGACTTCGTGGTGGTCGAGCGTGGGCACGACGTGACCCTGCTGCGCTGCGAACCCCGCACGGGGCGCACCCACCAGATCCGCGTGCACCTCGAGAGCGTTGGGCACCCGATCGTCGGCGACAAGCTGTACGGGCGCACCGACGCGGAGTTCGTCGCGTTCGTGCGGGCGGTGAAACAGAGCGGCGACGTGCGCACGACCGTCGGCAGCGGACCGGATCGCCACCTGCTCCACGCCAGCTCGCTGCAGTTCGTCCACCCACGGACGAACGAGCTGGTCACCTACGAATCACCGTTGCCGGCGCTGTTTCGGGAACGGCTGATGGCCGCGCCATGACGCCGCGCTCGACAGCGCGCGCACGCAGAGCCAACATGCACGCGATGTTCGTCGCGCGCGGCGCCAGGGGCGTTCTGCTGTTCGGCGCGGCGTGTGCTGCAGCGCCGGCAACCGTCGCCGATCCGTGCGCGGAGTTGTTCGCGGCCATGCCGCACGAGTGGTCCGAGCGAATGCCGGCCGTGTACTCGCTCGGGGCCCCGGCGACGCCGCGACTGCTCGCGCTGCTGCGCGAGCGTCCCCTCGAACCGGGCGCGCCGGCCGCAGTCTGCGTGCTCGGGCGTTTGGGCGGCGACGGCGTCGCGGCCGCGCTGTGCTTGCTGGTCGCCGATCGCAGCCCGCTTGCGGTCGAAGCAGCGCTGGCCCTCGGCGAACTGCGTGCCACCTCCGCGGTCGAGACTCTGCAGGCGTGCGTGAACGACCCGGCGGCCGATGCCACCACGCGCACCGCCGCGGCATGCGCGCTGGTGCGTTGCGGCGCCAAGGCCGCGGCGGGTCCCTTGCTGCGCGCGGTGCTGCTCGCCGGCACGCCGGCCGGGGCGACGATCGGCCGCGACCTGGGCCTCCCCCAGCGACCACGCTGGGCGCTCGAGCGTTACCTGGTGCAGCGCATGCTCGCACAGGAGGGAGCGCCCGAGCTGGCGTTGGCTCTCGACCCCGATGCGAGTTGGCCCGATCTCGTGGCCGTCACCGAACGCATCTCCGCCTGGCTCGGGAACTGATCCCTAGCGTGTGCTCGCCGGGTCGTGGGCCGTGGCGTCCTCCGCGGCAGCGCACCCAAGAGACGTGTTCCCCCGGCTCGCGCTGCGCGGAACCTCAGGGAAACATCTGGGCGACGGTCTGCAGGACCACGTCGCGGACCGTGCCGTTGCGCAGGAACAGGCGCCCCTTCACCGGCATGCCGCCGCGCCAGCACTCGACCTGGACCTCGAGATCGCGCTGCCCGTCGGCGCCGGCCAGGTCGGTCAACACATCGATGTCGTGGTAGCCCATGTCGAGCAGGCGGGCTTCGACGACGGCCATGATGCGCGCCTGCGGCGATGCCACCCGTTCGGCGACGGCCTGGCTCGGCGGCGGCAGGCTCGGAATCTCGACCGTGGTCTGTCGCGACTGCAGGGTCGCATCACGCACGTCCTCGAGGCCGTCGTGCAGTCGTGCCAGCTGCGATTCGATGCGATCCAGCCGCAGGCGGTCGAACGACTCGACCAGCAACCGCAGCCGTTCGTCGAGCTGCGCCAGACGGTCGTCGAGGTTGCGGATGCCCGACAGCTTCTGCAGGTGCTCCTCGAAACGGACGAGGCGCAGGTGCACCAGCACGTAGCCGACCACCAGCGCGACGAAGAACAGGGCGAACTGCCAGAAGTCCATCGGCCGCGCACTCTAGCCGCTGCGACGGCGTGCGCCCAGCGGGCTACGAGGTCGCGCGCCGCTGCGCCCGTTGCCACCAGAGGTACCACGGCACGCCGGCAGCGATGATCGCGAGGCCCTTCAATGCGTTCCGCCGCCCGTTCTCGTCGCGGAGCATCGCGACGACGAAGACGATGGCGACCAGGATGAACAACGCCGGCGTCACGGGATAGCCCGTGCAGCGATAGGGCCGTGCGGCTTCGGGTCGGATACGGCGCAGGCGGTACACCGCGGCCACGGTCATCGCGTAGAAGAGGAACGCGGCGAACACGACGAAGTCCGTGACGTCGTGGAAGCCCTGGAGCACCAGCACGAGCGCGATGCCAACACCGGCCTGCACCCAGATCGCGACGGTCGGCGTGCCCCAGCGCGGGCTGATCCGTTGCAGGGCGGCCGGCACCAGTCCGTCCTGGCCCATCGCGTAGAAGGCGCGCGGCGACGAGAGCAGGTTCGGGTTGGCCGCCCCGAAGATGGACACCGCGATCAGCAGCGTCAGGTACCCGGCAAGCTCCGGGGAGAACACGCGCGCCACGGTCATGCTCGCGACGATGGTCTCGGGACTCTCGGGGGACAACGCGCGCATCTCCTCGAACGGCACGACGCGCAGGTAGACGACGTTCACGAACCAGTACGTCGCGATCAGGATCAGCATGCCGCCGACCAGGCCCAGGGGCAGGTTGCGCTCCGGACGCTTCAGCTCGGCGGCGTTGAACGGCATCTGGTACCAGCCTTCGTACGCCCAGAAGATCCCGGTGAAGGCGACGACCAGTCCGGCGAGGGACCACTCGGGCGCTGCGCTGCTGGCAACCGCCGCGGTCGGCGCCCCGGTGTCGCCCGTCGCGACCAGCAGCCCGCCCACGACGATGAGTCCCAGCGCGCCGACTTTCGCGAACGTCGAGACGTTCTGGACGATCGCGCCGAGCATCACTCCGAAGTGGTTCACGAGCGCGAGCACGAGAATCATCGTGCACGCCACCACGAGCAGCCACCGCGGCTGCGCCGCCTCCGCCGCCATGTCGACGTCGAACAGCGGCAGGAGGTTCTTCGCGAAGCCGAGCGCCAGCGCGGCGACGGTGCCGGAGTTGATCACCCAGAAGAACGTCCAGCCGTAGAGGAAGGCGGGGAATCGCCCCCAGCCTTCACGCAGGAACGCGTACTGCCCCCCGGCTTCCGGAAACATCGCGCCGAGCTCCGCGTACGCGAACGCGCCGAACAGGCAGACGATGCCGAGGCCGACCCAGAACACGTGGACCCAGGCCTCCGACGGCAGGGCCTGCGCGACCGCGAGCGGCTTCAGGAAGATGCCTGAGCCGATCACGGCGCCAACCGTGATCGAGATCGCCGAGACGAGACCGAGACGGCGCTGCAGTTGACCGGACGCCATGCGGCGCGAACGCTACGCTGCCGCACCGCCGCACGGGAGCGAAAGCTCCACCGGCTGAACGCCGCCGATGCGTCTCCGCTCCCGCCTGCTCGTCGTCTCGGGCCTGTTCGCCCTGTTCGTGCTGGCGCCGGGCGTCGACTCGCCCGCCGATCGCTCCTACGGCGCGCAACTCCGCGTGCGGGAGTGGCTGCTCGCCGCCGACGGCCCGCTGGCAGCGTGGCGCGTCGACGGCAGCATTCCGGCCCTGCGCGCCGAGGTGCGTCGCAGTCCGCCGATCGTCGACGCCGCCGAACGGCGGGCTGCCGAGGTCGAACTCGAACGCGCCGCAGTCGAGTGGGCGGCGGGACGCACCGCCGAGCGGCTGCCGACGAACGTCGATGCTGCGCGTGGGGCTCTGCCGCTGCTGGTGCGCGTCGGGGCCGACGGCATGCAGGCCGAGCTGCCTGGGCCGGACGGAGCGGCAGTGCGTCTGGTCGCGCCGTTCGCCACGCGCTGGAGTCTGCTGCCCGCGTTGGTCGCGATCGGGCTGGCCGTGCTGACGACGCGCGTGCTCGTATCGCTGCTGCTCGGTTGCCTTGCCGGCGCCATCGCCTTCGTCGCGACCGCGCTGCCGGGGCAGGCCGTTGCCAGCGTGGCGGCGACCGGACTCGCGACGCCACTCGGCGGGCTGGAGGCCGTGTGGGCCGGCCTCCACCACTTCGCCGTCGACGCCCTCTGGCACCGCTCCATCGGCAACGACTTCTACCTGCGCATCACGTTGTTCGTGGTGTTCCTGTTCCTGACCATCGGCGTGATCACCCAGAACGGCGGCGTGCATGGGTTGGTGCGCCTGCTGCAACGCCGCGTGTCCGGGCCGGTGGGCACGCAGCGCGCCTCGTTCGCCGCGGGACTGCTGGTCTTCTTCGACGACTACACGAACTGCCTGCTGGTCGGGTCGTCGATGCGGCCGCTGTGTGACGCCACGCGCGTGTCGCGGGAGAAACTCGCCTACATCGTCGATTCGACCGCCGCTCCGGTCGCCGGTCTGTCGGTGTTCTCGACCTGGGTCGTCTACGAGATGTCGCAGTACCGGGGACCGCTGGCCCTGGTCACGCGCGCCGATGGCACGCCCTACGTCGCCGACGACGCGTTCGCCGTGTTCCTGCAGACGATCCCATTCCGGAGCTACTGCCTGTTCGCGCTGCTGATGGTGCTGCTGGTCGTGATGCTGCGGCGCGACTTCGGGCCGATGCTCGCGGCCGAACGGCAGGCGCGGCGCGCGCCGGCCCCACCGCCGGAGTCGCTCGCCGGGCCTTCGGTGCGCCCCGCCAGCGCCGTGCATGCGCTGCTGCCGCTCTCCGCCCTCGTCGTCGGCACCGTCGGCCTGATGCTGGTGTTCGGATGGCGCGCGACGAGCGCAGAGAGTTTCGCCAGCGGCACCGAACGACTGCAGGCCGTGTTGGCGAACGCACGCAGCGACGAAGCCCTATTGATCGCGTCGATCACGGCCTTCGTACTCGCGTGCACGACGACGCTGCTCGCCCGCCTGCTGCCGGTCGGCGCGATGGTGCGCGCCGCACTGCGCGCGACGCGGCCGCTCGGGGTCGCCTTCGCCATCCTGTTCCTCGCCTGGAGTCTCGGCCACCTCTGCCGCGACCTCGGCACCAGCATCTACCTGACGACCGCGGTGCAGGGAGCGATGGTCGCGGCGGCGTTGCCGGCGACCCTGTTCGCGGTCGCCGGCGCGATCTCGTTCGCGACCGGCACCAGCTTCGGCACCATGGCGATCCTGCTGCCGAACGTCGTCGTGCTGGCGCATCGCCTCGGCGAGCAGGCGGAGTTCACGGGCAGCGCCGCTGCTGGCGGCCCGGCGTTGATGCTGCTGTGCATCGGGGCGGTGCTCGAGGGCGCGATCTTCGGCGACCACTGCTCGCCGATCAGCGACACCACGGTGCTGAGTTCGGTCGGTGCGCAGTGCGGCCTGGTCGAACACGTCAAGACGCAGATGCCGTACGCCCTGCTGTGCGCCGGAACGAGCCTGCTGTGCGTCTACGTGCCGCTCGGTTGCTTTGGCCCGCAGTTGTGGCCCGTGAGCCTGCTCGCCGGCGCCGGCACGCTGGCGGCGTGTCTGTGGTGGTTCGGCCGCGACCCGGAGGCCTGACTCAGTCGAGTCGTCGCGCCAGGATCGCTTCGCGCGCGGACGCGGGTTCGGCACGCGCCAACCTGGCGGCCCCCAGCCACAGCCGCGCCAGCAGGACGTCGCCGGCGTGCAGCGCAGCGAGGCCCCCTTCCACCGCATCGTCGCGCGAACCACCCACCCTCTCGACCGCGGTCCTCGGCACCGTCGGGAAACTCTGTCCGGCAGCGTCCTGCTGCCGCACGGTGACCCGGTCGGTGCTGGCGTCGACGACGAAGCCGTTGCCGAGCCGGCCTTGGTGCAGGAACCGTACGGCAGCACCGCGCGGCAAGGCTCTCGCGATCGGCAGCGTCTCGTCGCTCGCCGCGGGCGCTTTGCGCAGCGCCATCGTCACGCCGGCACCGGCCAGCGCCGCCGCGAAGACGTCCTCTTCGGTGGTGTTTCCCGCACCGCGCAGCGCGACCAGGTGCGTATGCACGCCGAGCACGCGGCCCTCGCCGAGAGCGTTCGCCCAGGTCCGGCCCGCGTCGCCGAGTGCTTGCGCGAGGGACGCCTCGAGTTCGGTCACAGCCGCGAGTTGGGCCGCGTCGAGCGGCTGCGCCCGCAAGCCCTGCAGCGAGGCCTTCGCCTCGCCGAAGAGCCCGGCTGCGGTGCGGTGTGTGATCAACGCGCGCACGCTCTCGAAGCGGTCGGCGTCGATGCCCGTCGCCGCCGCCGCCGTCGTCGGCGCTTGCTGCTGCCCGCGCGGTGGTGCTGGCTCGACGGTTGGTGCTGGCGGTGGGTTCGCGGGCGGCACCGACGGGGCCTCGGGCGCGCCCTGAGGCTTCTCCTCGTGACCGAACAGGCCGAGGCCCCGGCCGATCAGCACCAGGACGCCGACCACCACGAGCCAGAGCAGCGGCCGCACGCGCATCGGGCGGCGGCGAACGGGAGGGCTCGGCGGTGCGACCATGCGCGCATTGTCGGTCGGATCCGACCCAGGCAGGAGCCCGAGGCCGAGAATCCTGGCCGGCGGTTCAGCGCTGCAGCAGCGCCACCTTGCGGGGCAGGCGCAACACACTCTCTTCGCCGGTGACCGTCGCCAGCTCCGAGGGGTGGAACCAGCGCAGCGCGTGCGACTCGTCGGAGAGCACCAGCGCTTGCCCGGCCGCCGCCCGCAGCCAGAACCGGACGTCCCAGTGGTCGTGCGCGGGCTCGTTGGCGCGCGCAGGAATGCGGTGCACGTCGAGGTCGAGCGGCACCAGGTCCGGTCCCCACCGCACCAGCTCGAGGGCGGTCATGCCGGATTCCTCGCGCGCCTCGCGCAGCGCTGCCTGCTCGACGTGGACTTCGCCGTCGACGTGGCCGCCGAGCTGCAGCCAGCGATCGAGTTTGCGATGGTGCGTCAGTAGCGCCCGATCCCCGTCGGTGATCCAGGCCGACGCCGTGATGTGGCCCGGCACGCACGTGCGCAGCAGGCAGTCGGCATGGTCCGCACAGAACGCACGGAAGCGCGCGACGAGGTTGGCCTCGTCGGGCCATGCCTCTGCGTAGCGGTCGAGCAGCGTGTTCAGCGGTCGTCGGTGCATGGTCCCAGCAGCGTGCGCAGGGCGGGTTCGTCGATCTTGCCGTTCTGGTTGTGCGGCAGGCTGCGTAGTACACGCACCACCGCCGGCTGCATGTAGGAAGGCAGCCGCGCGCGGCAGCGGCGACGCACCTGCTCGACCAGCGCCGGGTCGTGTTCGTCACCCGCCACCACCATGACGATGCGGTGGCCATCGGCGCCGCCGTCGGCGCCGAACACCGCGACCTCGCCGACGCCGGGCATGCCGGCGACGCCGGCGGCGACCTCGTCGGGCGAGATGCGATGGCCCTGCACCTTCAGCAGGCGATCACGGCGCGCGACGAAACGGTGGCGACCCCCCGCGTCGCGCTGCACGAGGTCGCCGGAGAACACCACCCGCCCACCCCCGCCGCGAGGGTCGGGCCGGAAACGCACGGCGTCGTCGTCCGGCCGCCGCCAGTAGCCCTGCGCCACCAGGGCGCCCGCGTGCACCAGTTCGCCGGTCGCCGGGCCGTGCAGCACGGCGCCGCTGTCCGGATCCACCAGCAACAACTCGACGCCGGGCAAGGCGCGGCCGAACGAGTCGGGATGCGCGTCGAACTCTGCGGGTGGCAGGTAGGCGCTGCGGAACGCCTCGGTGAGGCCGTACATCGCGAACACCTCGACGTGGGGCCAGTGCTGCCGCAGCACTGCCGAGTCCACGGTGCGCAAGGTGCCGCCGCTGTTCGTCACGTACCGGAGCGACGCGCCATCGGCCGCAGTCAGGGTGCCCGAGGCGAGGCCGGTGGCGACCTCGTGCCACAACGACGGCACGCCGGCGAGCCCGGTCGGCCGATGGCGGCGCAGCAGCGCGCCCAGTTCGCCGACGCCGAGGTGGTCCGCGGCCGTCACCTCACAGCCGGCGTGCAATGCCGACAGCACCTGGTTGAGGCCGTAGTCGAAGCTGCACGACAGCAGCGCCAGGATGTGGTCGTTCGGCGACAAGCGCAGGTAGTCGGCGACGATCGCGGCGCCGAGCGCCAGGTTGTGATGATCCTGCAGGATGCCCTTGGCGAGCCCCGTGCTGCCGCTGGTGTAGAGCAGGACCGCGGGGATGTGGCTGGCGGGTGGCGACGGCGAGGAGTTCCCGTCCGGCAGCGGTGAGTCCACGACGCCCGGAACGTGGCCCCCGAGTACGACCGTGCGGCGCCCCGCCAGCACCCGCGCTGGATCCTGCAGGGCGAGCGCACGCGTGGCCCCGACCACGACGGCGAACGGTTCACAGTCGGCCAACACGTGGGCGACCTGCGCGTCCTTGAGGCGCGCGTGCAGCGGCACGGCGATGCCCGAGGCCGCGGCGACCGCCAGCAGCATCACGATCTCCTCGAGCGAGCGCGTCAGCAGCAGCGCGACCCGATCGCCGGGGGCGAGCCCGCTCGCCTGCAGCGACGCGGCCATCCCGGTCACGGCGTACAGCAGTTCCTCGCCGGTCAACGTCTCGGCCCCGACGCGCAGCACCACGCTCGAACCCCGCTGGCACGCGGCGGCTCGCACCAGGGACAGCAGATCGGGGAAGGCTTGCATCGCCGGAGCGAACGCCCGCCTCCGGTTGCGGAGGCAGGCGAACGCAGGCCGCGTGTGGTATCCCGGACGGGATTCGAACCCGTGTTACCAGAATGAAAATCTGGGGTCCTAGGCCGGACTAGACGACCGGGACGCGAACGCGGCGCGGGAGTCTAGGGAGCGAAGAGGCCTTTGCAAGCGTGCGCGGCGGGGCCGCGCGGGCACCGACTCAGCCGAGGCTCTTCCATTCCTTGATGCTCGGCAACTCCTGCAGCGAGCCGATGCCGAAGCGTTCGAGGAACTGCTGGGTCGTGCCGTACTGCAGCGGACGCCCCGGCACATCGGCGCGCCCGGTGACGCGCACGAGCTTGTGGTGCAACAGCGTGCGCAACATCGGTCCGGCCTTCACGCCGCGGATCGCTTCGATCTCGCTGCGCATCACCGGTTGCCGGTAGGCGATCACCGCGAGCGTCTCGAGCGCGGCCGGTGACAACCGCTCGAGCTTCTTCACGCCGCGCAGGCGCTGCAGGAACGGGAAGGCGTCGGGGGCCGACATCCACTTCACCGTGTCGCCGGCGCGCGCGAGTTCCACCGGCATGCCGAGCGTCTGCAGCTGCTGCTGCAGCACGCCGATCGCTTCCTCCACGAGCTTCTGCGTGGTGTTGCACGCCTGCGCCAGCCGGAACAGCGACAGGCCTTCGCGCGACGACAACATCAAGACGAAGATCATGCGCGCGACCGCCGCGGCATCGGTCAGCTCGGGGACCGGCGGCAGGCCGTCGTCGCCCTCGTCGCCGAGGTCTTCCTCGATCTCGGCGGTGTCGGCCTCCGCATCGACCGCGGCGCGGGCCGCCGCAGCGTCGACCTGGGCGTCGACCTGGTCGCCCGGCGTGTTCCCGGGATCCTCAGCCGTCACGGGATCCTCAGCCATCGGCAGCGCAATCTGGCGGTCGCGAACGACGAGGTCGTCGGCCTGCGTGCCGCGGTCGAGCGCCGCGAGTTCTTCGGGCCCCTTCGTCGCAGCGCGCGTGCTGCGCTCCGTTGCAGGCTGTGGCGTCGGAGTGTCCAGCGGCGACTCGCGCGAGATCTCGTCCATGCGCGGGTTCTACCGCACCGAGCGCGCGGAATCATCGGTCCGCCGCGGGTGCTGCGACGGGGGCGTCACCCATTCCACCGCGCCAGCGCAACGTGTAGGCCGCGGTCTCGAGCGGCGACAGCGGGCGCGCCGCGAGGTCGCGGTCGATCGCGTCGGCAACGGCGGCGAACGGCGCGTCGTTCGCCGGCATCCGCGCCAGGCAACAGACCAGGAACCACCGCTCGCCGTCCCCCCAACGGGCCCGGAACGGCGGGCTCACTTCGCCGGCTTGCAGCGCGAACGCCGCGCGCGCCACCGGGTGCTCGAAGTCGCGGCCGAACGGCGGCAACTCGCCGCCCTGCTGCCGGGACGGATCCTCGGAGCTCTGCTGCGCCATGACCGCGAAGTCGGCGCCGGCGCGGGCCTTCGCGGCGATCTCCGCGGCCAGCGCCTCGGTGCCAACCACCAGGAACCGGACGTGCGCGCGCTCCTCGCGTCCCGCCACGTAGCGCAGCACGTAGCCATGCCAGAGCCGCTGCGCGGCGCGGGTGCGCAGGAGCCGCTGCCATTCGTCGGCACCCATGCCGAACGTGCGCCACACCCACGCCCCCAGGCTGTCGCCGCTGGCGATCTCGCTGCGCGCGGCGCGTTCTTCGGCCGCAGCGACCGCCTCGATGCGTTCGGGCGGCACCACGATCGCGAACTGCCGGGCGTGCTGCGCCACCAGCGCGTCGAACACCAGCAGGTCGACCGCGGCCAGGGCGGCCTTTGGATGCGCGACCAGCAGCCGGCGGAAGGCGTCGCTCTCGCGCAGCACGACGTCACCCACGCGCCCGACCTCGGCATCGGGCCCGGGGTCGGGCAGGAGCACGCCGACGTCGGTGGCGCCGGTCGCGCCCGCAGGCGGCGTGACCACCACGGGCACACGCTCCGCCGGCACGGCCGGTGGCGGTGCCATGGGCGCGGGAGCCGCGCATCCCGCGGCGACGAAGACGATCGCGACGTCCCGAGCGAAGCTCAGTACGCCTTGAAGCTGCGCAACCACTTCGTGTTCTGACAGAGGAAGCACTTGTTGCGCACCATCGTCCCGTCCGGCGCCAGTTCGGGCACCGTGCCTTCGGCGTAGCAGCTGATGCACGGCGACACCGTCGCGAACGTGACCACGAGCTGGCCGCCGAACTCGGCGTAGAACGCGCGCAGCCAACCGATGCGCTCGGCGCGCCCGGCCTGCCGCCACCAGCCCTCGTCGGTCTGTTCCTTCTGGCCTTCGGCCTGGCCCTGGACCGCCTGCCGGCGCCGGTCGAGCGCTTCCTTCAGCAGCTTGGCGAACCGATCCATGTTCGGATCGCCGGCCGGGGCCGGCTCATTGCTGCCCTTCTGCTTCTCCTGGTCCTTGCCGGTCGCGGTGTCCTTCAGGATCGCCTCGTTGCCGAGCACCCACGAACCGATGCCGTAGCTGAAGTGCTCGGTGCGCTTGCCCGACGCCGTCGCCTTGCGTTCGCCCCACAGCTTCTTCACCTCGTCGGCCTCGATGCGCAGCGTCGTGACCAGACGGGCGACGATGTCGTCGGTCATCTTGTTCTGCGCGTAGTCGCGGGCCTGCTGCAGCGTCATGCCCTCGGCGCCGACCGCCTTCTCGGCGATCACGCGGATGCCGTCGCGCCACTTGTCGGCGACCTGCTGGGTCAGGTAGCGCGCGCGGGCGCCGTCGAAGCGCTTCTTCTCGGCATCGAACTCGGCCTTGAGCTTGGTCGCCGGGAAGTCCTTCTCGAACTGCGCGATCAGCTTCTTGCCCTTCTCGAAGTCCGCGAGCTGGCCGCGGCTGCGCGTCGCCTGGATCTCCTCGAGCAGCTTCAGCTCGCGCGCCGCTTCCTTGTAGCGCGCCAGCTTCTGCAGTTGGGCCTCGACCTGCTGCGGGTTCTTGCTGTTGCCGAGTTCCTTCGCCTTCGTCAGGTGCTCGCCCGCGCGGTCGTAGTCGCGCATCTTGACCAGGTCGTCGGCGAGCAGCACGTGCTTGTCGGCGTCGTTGCCCGGCTGGATCGCGCCGAGCCGTTCGACGTAGTACTCCTCCTTGGTCAGGATCTGCGCGACCGGCGCTTCGACCTTGCGCACCGCGCGCAGGTCGGTGCGGCGGACCTTCCACGGCTGGCCCTTCACCATCACGACGAGCGCGTCCGGCAACTGCTCGACGATGCGCCCGAGCAGCGTCTGCTTGCCGCCGTTGAGCACGTACTCGACTTCGTCGGCGGACATCACGAGCTCGCCCTGGGTGTCGCCGACGAGATCGAACTTGCGCTTCCAGTGGAGCGCACTCGCCGTCGACAGGTGGTCCCACCGCAGGTCGAGGCTGCCGCCGTTGTCGAGGCGCTTCACCCGCATGCCCTGGCCGTCGACGGTCGCCGGATCCACCTCGACCAGCAGCACCCGGCCGTCGGCGAACTGCACCGACTGCGCAGCGGAACCGCCCGCGCACAGCAGCGCTGCCGCGAGGAACAGGAATGGGAATCGGTGCTTCATGGCATCACCTCGTCGCAGTCTCCGGGCTCTCGCCGCGGAAGGTCAAGACCCGGTCGCGCAGCGTCTGCTGGCGCGGCACGACCCGCAGGAACTCCGCCGTCACCGGCTCGCCGGATTCGAGCCAGCGGCACTCGATGCGCAGCAGCCACAGCTCGGGCCGCGTCTCGTCGGCGACGGCTCGGGCCGACCAGGTCATGCCCGGGAAGCCCGGTGCTGGCCGGTCCACCACCGGGACGAACTCGAGATCGAGCGGCGTCGGGTCGGCCGTCGTCGCGCGCACGCTGCCGTGCACCACTTCGTGCACCATGCGGTCGGCGAGTGCTGCGAGTTCGTGGCGCGCATCGGTGCTGCGTCGCTGGCCGATGCTCGTGGTCAACGAGCCCAGCAGCGCGGTCACGCCGACCAGCAGGATGCCGAGCGCGGCGAGCATCTCGGCGAGCGTGAAGCCTGCCTCGCGATCGTGCCGGTGCTCAACCATTCCAGTCGTCCTTCTGGTGCGCGATCGGCACCACGAACTCGACGGTGCGCCCGACGTGCACGCGCGTGCCGGCGGGATGGTCGAGGGCCTTCGTGCGACGTTGGCCGCGCCGCACGCCGCGCAGCACGTCGCCATCGCGTTCGCCGTAGCTCAGCCACTCGCCGCGCAACTTGACGAACCCGCCGGTCACGGGGCCCGGGAACCGGTCGCCGGCGAGCAGCACCAGCACGTCGTCGTCGGCGTTCGCAGGCTGCGCGAGCAGGCCTTCGGCCGCGAAGCTCGCGGGTTGCGCGACGACGCAGCGGACCAGGATGCCGTGCGGATGCACGTCGTCGTAGGGCACGTCGGCGCTGGCGGCACCACGATCCAGGGCGAACTCGCCGCCACTCTGCTCGTCGACGAGCCACCCGCCGCGCGCGCTGTCCCAGTTGGGCAGCGCCCCGCCGCCGTCGTCCCAGCTGCGCGTCGACTGCGCCCAGCAGCGGAACTCGACGTGCAGCAGTTCCTGCAGGATCGGCGTGGTGATCCGGTAGACGAGCAGGCCGGGCAGCTCGGTGAGCCCGGGCACCGGTACGCGGAACGGGTCGACGAAGTCGTCGGGGCCGCTCGGCACGAGCTGGCCGGGCAGCAGCCAGGCGGCACGCAGTTCGAGGAACGCTTCGTCGGCGCCCTCCTGGCGCCACGGCACGAGCAGCACGTTGCCGAGGCCGCGCAGCGGATGGCCCTGCTGCAGCCGGGCGACCTTCTGCGCCGCGGCCTCGGGCGCGAGCCCGGGCTCGTCGCGCATCACCTGCGCCGCGAGGTAGGCCTCGATCAACGACAACTCGCGGTCGGCCAACAGCCGCACCGACCCGCGCAGAACCTGCACGCGCGAAGCGCCACGTTCCGGTCGCGGCGGCAGGCCGATCGGCAGTTCCTGCAGCACGAAGCGGTCGTCGACGACTTCGCGGTCGCGGCCGCTTGCTGCACCGCGCAGCGCGCCGAGTTCGCGGGTGATGACGTGCTGCGCGCGGCTGGCCCGGTCGGCGAGCGCCTGGCCGAGTTCGCCCTCGCCGAAGATCGACAACCCGCCGTCGACGAGGCGGACCAGCATCAGCAGGAACCCGCTGAGGATGCCCATCACGACGAGCAGCTCGACGAGCGTGAAGCCGGCGCTGCGTTGGCGGCGGAACGCACTCATCGCGCGGTCACCTGCTCGTCGAAGATGCGGCCCTGGCCTTCGTACTCGACGCGCACGTCCTCGATGCGGGCGGTGGTCTTCCAACCGTGCGCCTGGAACGTGGTCAGGTCGATGCAGCCCGGCCGGTAGCTCGTGACGAACCGCAACTCGAGGCGGCTGGCCTGGTGGCCGAGGCGGTGCATCGGCGTCTGCTCAGTGCCGCCACGCAGGTGCCAGTAGCCGCCCGCCGGCAGCGGCGCCCCTTCCCACGGCAGCTTCGCGTCGGCGCGCACGAGGCACGTCACCTCGACGCGAGGATCGCGCACTTCCTCGCGCCACCGCACGCCGCGGAACAGGGCCGGCGCCTCGTTGATCGTGCACTGGAAGTACGCGAGCTCCGGGTCGTCGCTCTCGGGCACGTGCCGGTCCCAGTAGCGGAACGGCCAGCCGATCACGACCTCGCCAGTGCCGCCGGTCTCGGTCGACGTGCCAAAGCGTCCGCGGAACAAGCCGCGCGACTGGCTGCCGCCGCGCTCGCCGCCGGGCGGGAACCAGCGCGGCATCTCGAGCAGGTTCTGGTCGCCGCGCGTGCGCACCCAGGTGTAGTGCAGCAGTTCCCGACCGAGCAGCACGGTGCCGTAGCGACGAGGAAGGGCGCCGATGTTGGCGACCGGGATCTCGCTGTCGCGCACGCCGACGCTGCCGGTGAGGACCGCCGCCGGCCGATGCGTCAGGAACCGCACGCGCGCGCCGCGGTCGTGGCCACGCGCCTCGGTGTTCAGCAGGCCGCGCCCATCGACGGCGATCGTGAACACGCCGTCGGCGCGGCCCTGGTAGGCGAGGATCTCGCCGTCGATCGCGACCAGTCCACCGAGCTGCGGGAAGGTCGCCGAGAGGTCGCTCTGCGTCCACACCGCGCCCGCGGAGTTGAGGTAGAAGCCGCGCTGCACGCGGAACGTGCGCGCGTTGGCGTCGAGCGCTTCGTCGAGCAGCAGGTCGTTCGCGAAGTGCGCGGTGAGTTCGACCTCGTCGACGAAGCCGCGCATCGGCTGGCTGTTGCCGATGCCCGCACCGAGGCTCGGGTTCTCGCAGTAGGCCGCCGGCAGTTCGCCGCTCGGGAACTTGACGATGCGGTCGAAGCGTCGCGGATCGTCGATGACCGTGCCCTGCGGCGGGCCGAGCATCGGGATGCGGACCTCGTCCTGGAAGGCGACCAGTTGGAACGGCCAGGGGCCGAGCCGCTCGGGCGGCGTCTGGTTGTCCTCGAGGTTGTCCCCGTAGTAGCGGCGGGCCTGCCAGTTCACCGTGTGCCACTCGACGGCCGGTTCGCCGGTGCCGCTGCGCCCCTGCACCAGCGCCACGCGGTCGTTGCGGCCGACGCGCCCGGTGTAGGCGCCGTAGTTGCCCCACAGCAGCTGCAGGCGATGGCAGGGCAGCACATCGGCGCTGGCCTGCGGATGCGACGACGTGCCGGTGAGGGGATCGCCGCGGTGCGCGAGCGCCTGGCGCGCGACGTGGATCTGCGGGAACGTGCTCTCGAGCTGCGGGGTGTAGCCGATCCGGCCCGAGGTCGGCTGCACGGTGCCCCACGGCGGCGTCGTCGGCAGGGTCGGGACCGTGTTCGGGCCGAGCGGGCCGAGCTGGATGTCGAGAGCGCCGTTGCGCTGGGTCAGGGAGAAGCGCGTGGCGTCCCAGGCGGCGCGGTTCGCGCGCACGAGCCAGCGATTCTGCGCGATGCAGTCGTAGCGCACCCACTCGGTGTCGTTGACGTCGCCGCCGCGTGGATAGAGCTGCACCCATTCGCTGAGCAGCTTCGACTGCGGATCGGGCAGCGTGGCCGTGCCCTGCACCGGCAGCGACACCGGCACCACCCACAGGATCAACGTCGGCAGGTGGTCGAGCAGGGTCTGCGGGTCGCTCGGCAGCGGGTAGTCCTCGTAGTCGGTGACGAACCGCCGAGCGCGGCCGTCGTACTCGTCCGACGAGATCTGGCCGTCCTGCCCGGGCAACTGCTGCGCGCGCTGCACGCCGGTCAGTTTGTTGTCCTGCCGCGCGGTGTAACGCACGAGCTCGACGCCGCCGAACGAGGCCTTGCCGCTCGCGTTGCCGGCGTTGCGATCCCAGTTCTGCCGGACCTGCACCAGCAGCGCATACCCGCCACCCGTCGCGAACGCGTCGCTGATCTCCTGCTGGGCCTTCGGCGGCTTGTTCGGCGGCGATTGACCAGCCGGTGTTGGCAGCGGGTCGGCGAGCTGCAGCTCGCCGGTCCAGTTCTCGTCGATGCCGACGCCGATCGGGAACGTCGGCCCCTGCGACATCTGGATCACGATCGCTCGTGGGTTGTCGATGAAGCCCCGCGCGACGGCGAACCCACCGATGGCGCCATCGAGCGCGGTCTTGCGCAGCATCATCGGCGAGTCTTCACTGAGCAGCGCCGCGTAGCCGTAGAGCTCGACCGACGAACCGACGCGGTGCTCGGGGAACACGTCGAGCGTGACGCCCTGGAACTGCGGGTCGTCGAGGTTGACGGTCGGTTCGCCGTTGGCGTCCACCGGGATGTCGGGTCGGTTCTCGCGGCCGGCCTGGCGCGCGCCGCGACCGCCGAGCGAATCGACGAACCGGCAGCGGAACGTGTTGCCCTGGATCGAGGAGTACTCGAACAGTTCGAGGCCGATGCGCAGCACGCCCACCTTCGGGAAGCCCTCGGTGCTGTCGACCTGCACGTCGAGGTAGCGCTCGTTGCCGGGCTGGTCCGGCGGCCGCTGGTTGTTCGCCAGGTTCGGATCGAACACCGGGATCGCCGCCGTCAGGTGCGTCACGTAGCGCGGCTTGCCGCGCGTCATGCCGTCGACCGCCAGCGACAGGTCGCCGGGCCGGCCGCTGAACGCCGACGCCGCGAGGTGGACCGGCGTGTCGGCCGGCAGGCCGAGTTCGGCCAACGGCAGCTTCCACTCGCTCGCGGTCCGTTCGACGCCGGCCGGCGAGGCCGACGGATTCGGATCGAGTCCGGCCTCGTCGATGACTTCGAGCACGAGGTTGCCCTCGCGCCCCTGCAGCGACAGCCGGTTGCGCTCGGCGTCGTCGTCGCCGTGGTCGAACAGCACCACGTTCTCGAGCGAGCTCGGTTCGAGCCAGAAGCTGGCGGCGAAGCGGTCGGTGAAACCGAACGGGTTGCTGAACGGGAAGCTGATCTTGTCGTGCCGCCCACGCCCCGCGACCCGCCCGGGCGACGGCTGTGGTGCCTGGCCGGCGGTCCCACCCGGACGCGGGCCCGTGTTGTTCATCGTGTAGGCGCCGAGCTTGCCGACGTCGTGGCCGCGCACGTCGAGCGCCTGGGCGAAGGAATCAGCCGCGCGCGCAACGTTCGGCGCACCTGGCCACGTGCCCATGACCGCCGTGGACGGCGTCGGTTCGATGCCGGCATCGGCGTCGTCGGTCGCCGGGAACCGCGCTGGCCCAAAGCCCAGGTCCGGATACGCCAGCGGCACCACGTGCGGGAAGAAGCGTGGTGCCGGGTCGTTGCCGATGTCGCCGGGCTGGAGCGCGCCGAGGTTGATCGGATGCGTGGTCCAGAACGGCGCCCGGCGATCGAGCTGGAACGCTTCCTCGAAGGCCTCCTGCGTCGACCAGCGCTGCTGCAGCAGGAAGCCCGGCATCGCCGCCGCGACCCCGCTGCGTTCGTGCCGGCCGACCACGCCGGGGGCGACGACGCTGCGCGAACGGCTCGCCGCGGCGCGGAACGCGACCCACGGTCCGGACCGGAACGTGACCGGCGTGGTCCCCATCTCGAGCACGCTGTCGCGGCCGGTCTGCAGGTTGCGGTACGCCGCGACCAACGCCTGCTTCTCCGGGTTGCTGCGCGCAGCGTCGAAGCGCGGCTTGAACACGCGCTCGGCCAGGTCGCGCCAGCCGCGGAACGGCCCCTGGCCCGGCGCGTTGCTCGGCGTGCGCAGGGCGAGGATGTCGGTGGCGATCGACATCGCGTCGCTGCGGCCCACGGCCCGCGGCGACGACGACCGCTGGTGCTGGTCCTCGGTCATGCGCACGGCAGCTGCCTGGCGCACGTTCGCGAGGGCGGCGAGCAGCACTTCGAGGCTCGCCGTGTTGATGTTCACCGGGGCCGGGATCAGCGGCTCGATCACGGTGTCGACCGCGGGGAACGACTGCTGCACCGTGAACAGCAGCGTCAACGTGAAGCGCGACGGCAGCGACAGCTCGGGCACGCCCTGCTGCGTCTGCGTCGACATCACGAGGCCGTACTCGATGGCGCCGGTGCGTTGGTTGGTGAGGCGCACCGTGCTGCCCGCACCGAGGTGCAGGGCCGACTTCACGGTCAGCGACTTCGACTTGCCGCTCTCGAGGTCGCTGAACACGCGTTCCGGCCGCCCCCACGTCGCGGCGGTCGCCGCCATCGTGTCGGTCGAGAACACGCGGTGCAGGCGATCGAGTTCGGCCGCCGAGAAGGCGCCGTGGCCCAGCGCCTGCACTTCGAGCAGTTCGCCGACCGCGCGGTATGGCTGGCGCTTGCGCCGCGCGTTGCCGTGACCGAGCCACGGCCAGCACGAGGCGAGCACGCAGCGGAAGTCGAGCACGAGCGCGTCCTCGGCGATCGGCTGCTTGCCGTCGGCGAACTCCGGCGCCTGCATGCCGCGCTCGAGTTCGCGCAGCTGGTTGCCGTCCTTGGCGCCGTAGTGGATCAGCTCGTCGGCGACCCAGATCGTGCCCGAGTCGGGCAACCCCGAGGCGTCCTGCACCTCGACGACGTTGGCGTCGGGCAGCAGGTCCTTGGCCAGCCGCGTGGTCGCGCCGATCGCGTTCGCGAGCAGCAGCGGCGAGACGCCGTCGAGGCCGAGGAAACGCTGCAGGTCCACCACCTCGCCGCCGAGCAGAACGCGGCCTTCGTCGGTGAGGTCGCTGAACGCCGGCGGCAGTTCGATGTTCGACGGCCACTCGTCGAGGCCGTCGAAGGTCGGCGTCGGATCGAGGGACGGGTGCGACATCGCGGCGTCGGCGAGCAGCAGTTCGCGCACGCTGGCCGAGGCGACGGCGACCGAGGTCTGCTCGACGTCGCGTTTCGCGGCGTCAGCACCCACTCCCATCGAAACCGCGAACGGCAGCGCCAGCAGCGACAGCAGCACCAGCGCGAACAACACCGCGAGCAGCGCGACGCCGCGCGACGTGGTCTCCCGGATCGGTGCCATCACGTTCCCTCCTGACCGACGAAACGCACCACGGGCCGCGCGGTCGCTTCGCCGCGCGAGTCGAAAGCGAAGCGGTACGGCCGTTCGAGTTGCAGCTCGGGCGGCAGGTTCTGCGGCGGGCTCCAGGTGAACACGAACCACCGGATCTCGTCGACCATGCCGAGGAAGGCGCCTTCGCCCGGCGCCACCAGGCACACGGTCTCGGGTTCCTGCTGCGGCACGCCTTCCGCCGGAGCGCGGCCGAGTTCGCGGCCGTCCAGCGTCAGCCACGCTTCGCGGCCATCGCAGCCGACGTCCAACGTGCACCAGCGGCCGACCGGCAGCGCGAGTTCCGACGTCACGGCGGCGAGCACGGTGCCCGAGCCCTGGCCGTGCAGACGGAAGCGCGCGCGCGGCTTGCCGTCGCCGTCGAGCGTGACTTCGACCGCGGGCAGGCACTGCAGCAAGGTGCCCGTAGTGCGTTCGTCCAACCAGAGATCGAGTCGGACCACGAAGCCCGACGACAGGTCGACGACGGCAGGCGGCGCGGCCCAGCGCACGGCCGGCGCCTTGTCGTCGAGGCGCGGTCGGCGCGCGTGGCCAAAGCGCCCGGTGGGAACGTCGTCGCCGCCGAGCACCGGCCGCAGGCTCTCGTCGAGGACCTGCTCGCGGGGCTCCAGGTGGAACGTCACCACGGGCTGCAGCAGCCGCGCCGACACCGTCGACGGCTCCCCAGCCACGCCGGGGACCAGCACCACTTCGCTCGCCACCCCTTCGGACCGCGCGGTCAGTTCGGCGGCGCGCAGTTCGCCTTCGAGGATCGAATTCGCGACCTGCTGCGGATCGGTGCGCCCGAGGTAGCCGATCGCGACGCCCATCAGCACGGACAGCACGCTGATCACCACGAGCAGTTCGAGCAGCGTGAACCCGCCGGAGCGGGCCGTGCCATCGGGCCCTCGTTGGCTCCTGCGTCGCGTCGGGCGCTCGTTCATGCCAGGGTCGTACTAGTTCGGCGGCCAGACGAGGTCATCGTCGGTGCCGAAGGTCAGGTCGGGTCCTGCCGACAGCAGCTGGAACTTGCCGACCCCGTAGGCCACGCCGTCCGGGCGGCGCTTGGGCCGCACCTGCACCTGGTCCATCTCGGCGCCCGGCACGACCATCTGCGGGCGGTCGAAGCCGAACTTGCCGAAGTAGACCAGCGGCGTGCTCCAGTGGTCGGCGATCTCGATCCGCTCGCGCTTGCGCAGCAGCGGCAGGTCGATGCCGTGGTCGTCGCCGTCGGTGTTGGTGAAGCGGTCGGCGATGCTGCTCAGGTCGAGGCCGTCGCGGGTCGACTGGCTCAGGAAGCACACCAGCGACTCGATGCCGGTGTTGCGGCCGTTGTCGCCCTTCCAGCCGGTCTTGGCGCTCGCCTCGGGCGCCTTCAGGTCGTCGGGCGGGTAGTAGCCGTGCGCGCGATTGAAGTTGCTGATGCCGGTCTCGAGCATCTGGAAGTTGGCTTCGGTCGCGTGGATGTTCGCCGACTCGCGCGTGCCGAGGATCTGCGGCAGCAGCACTGCCGCGAGCACGCCGAGGATCGAGATCACGATCAACAGCTCAACCAGCGTGAAGCCGGCCGTCGGGCGGGTCGGGTACGCGGGAATCTTCATCGCTGGTCCTTGCGGCGTTCGAGCACGTAGTCGTCGAAGGCGACGTCGACTGCGTCGCCCTTGCGCCCCGTCACGAACAACTCGTTCTTGAGTTCGCCGGGCGTGTTCGCGGTCAGCATCTTGAGGTCGTGGCGGAACACCACGCGCCCGCCCCACGACACCAGCAACGCGAACTGCCGCTGCTGCTCTTCGCCGCGCGGCACGACGCGCAGCTCGATCCGGTGGTTCGCGCGAGCGTCGAAGCCCTCGACAGCGAGAGCCTGCTGCACCACGGTGTCGACGCCGGCCTCGCGGCCGTCCTCGATGCGCACGAACGGCTTGCCGTCCTTGATGCCGACGCGCGCCCGGAATTCGGCGCCGCCGCTGCTGCGCAGCAGCTCGATGCCGAGCCCGGCGAACGACTCGACGAGTGGCTGGTCGTTGCCGAACTGCATCGAGACCGCCGACGCCAGGAAGTTCTTGCCGCGGCGCACGGCGCCGACGCGGGCGACCGTCACCTCGCCCTTGCCGGACCGCGAGAAGGAGTTGCGCAGGACCAGGCGATCGTCCACCACCTGCGGCCCCAGTGGCCCGTCGGCATCGGCGAGCCAGATGGTGCCAGGATCGGTGCGATCGAAGGCGTCGCCGAGCGTCTCCTTCTGCGCATGGTCGTCGATCGCCGCCAGCGTGGCCTGCGCCCACTTCGCGATCGGCTCCTCGCGGCCGAGGTCCTGGGTCATGCGCTGCAGCGCCGCTGCAGCGTCGTCGACCAGCCCGCGGCTGTAGTCGACGACCGCGAGCGCGCCCTTGCCGAACCACTTGCTGCGTTCGTCGGTCGAGAAGTCGCGCGCACTCGCGAACGCCTCGGCCGCCTTGCGCGCGTCGAGCGCGTCGAAACGGTAGAGCCCCTGCAGTTCGTAGAGTTCGAGCGACGGCGACGGCGCCAACGCCACGGCGCGGTCGCCGTACTGGCGCGCGCCGACGGCGGCCTCGGCCTGCTGCGGGCCGATGCCTTCGAGCGCGCGCGCTGCCTGGGCCGCCGCCATCTCGGCGATCGCGTGGGTGAAGTCGTCGCGCAGCCGCAGGGCGGCAGCCAACGCCTCGATCGAAGCTCCGGTCTGGCCGGCGAGGCGCAACGTGCGGCCGCGCACGTAGAACGTGAACGGGTCCTGCGGGTCGGCTTCCAGCGCGCGGTCGAGCCACACGGTCGCCGACTCGAACTGGCCGGTGCGCGAGAACAACCATGCCAACGCCGACGCGACGCGGGCGCGCAACAGCGGCTCGCGATCGTAGGTCGCCACCAGCAGGTCGTGCGCTTCCTGCAACTTGCCTTCGCGCGCGAGGCAGCAGGCCTGGCCGAACGCGGCCGATCCTGCGTCGGCCGTGCCGTCGGCGGCGCGAAACGCCGCCAGGGCGTTGGTCAACTCGCCCGCGGCATAGGCGATGCAGCCCTCGAGGTAGCTCTGCGGCGTGGCCTTCATCGCCACGCTGCCGAGCAGCGTGCGCGCGCGTTCGACGTCGCCGACCGCCAGTGCGCACTCGACCAGGATGCGGCCGACGCGCACCTTCTCGCCGGCGTCCTGCACGCTGCCGAGCGCCTGCTCGGCCCGCGCCGCTGCCGCGGCGGCCTCACGGCTGCGACCACGCAGCCGCAGGAAATCGGCGAGGGCTGCGTGCGGGCGCGCATCCCGTGGCATGAGCTGGACCGCTTGCTGCAGATCGGCCTCGGCGTCGAGCCACAGCCCCAGGCGCATCTTGATGGCGCCGAGGCCCTCGAAGCGGAACGCACCCTCCGACCCGGTCGTCGGCAGGCCCTCGAGCATCGCCAGTTCCCCGGCGAGATCGCCGCGGGCGCGCAGCACGCGCTGCAGCAGCCGCAGCCCCTCCGGATCGCCCTTGCCGAACTGACGGTACCTCTGGGCGTGTTCGAGCGCCTTGTCGTAGCACTCGGTCGCCGACCGCGCCTGCTCGAGCAACCACAGGATCAAGGCGCGCCGTTCGGGTTGGTGGCCCGCGTCGTCGGCGACCTTGCGTTCGCGGCGCCGGATCTCGTTGCGCAGGTTGTCGGCGAGCGAGATGCGGTCGATGCGGTAAGTCTCGTCGCCGAACGTCATCACGTCGGCGAGGCGCTGCTTCGTGACGTCGTAGATGCGCAGGCGCAGCTTGACGCCGGTGAAGTCGCCGCGCTCCTCGAGCGCGAAGAGGTCGTGGCCCTCGGCCTCGATCGTGCCAAAGCGCGGCGAAGCGAGACCGTTGTACCAGACCCGGTCGTAGCTGCGCGCGGCGCGTTCCTCGAGCTCCTTGCGGGTCGCGGTCGGGCCTTCCTCCTGTGCCGGGGCCTCGACGACCGGCGCGGCTTCGCCGCCACCCTGCACGATCGGCGTCGCCGACAGCAGCGCACCATCGACCCGCAGCGCGTAGAGGTGGCCGAAGTCCGGCCCCGGTTCGAGCGGGATCGCCGCCATCGACAGCGGCGCGCGCGGCGGGAACGCGAGCGCGCGCGGCGGCAGCGGTCGCGTCTCGCTCGGTTCGGTGCAGAAGTCGCGGCGCTGCATGAGCGCGGCGTCGCCAGCCACCAGCGGCGTCGCCACGGGCGGCTTCGCGGCGTACTCGAGCGTCTTCGCGCTGAACGAGCCGCGGAACGTCGCCGGCGTCAGGTAGCTGCTGGCGGCCCAGCCGCCGACCACCAGGGTCAGCAGCGCGAGCGTTTGCTCCTTGCGGATGGCGATCACTTGTTCTCCTTCCAGGCAATGCCTTGCACCGAGCCCTTCACCGTGCACGGCTCGCCGGGCTTCTGCGGGCGCGTCACCGACCAGGTCTCGACGACCAGCGTGCGGTCGCGTTGGCGGCACGACTCGAGGAACGCGAGCAGCGTCGGCTCGTCGGCCTGGAACGCGAAGGCAACCTGCTCCTGCCGCAGCACGTCGCGCACATCGACCTCGCCTGGCTTGGTCGGGCGCAGCACGTTGCGCTGGTTGCGGCGGTTCTCGAGCTTGAGCGACTGGATGGTGCGCAGGCCGGTCGCATTCTCGTCGGCGGCCCGCGTGCGATCGTGCGCCGCGAACAGCCGCTGCTGCACTTCGTCGAGGATCTCGAGGCCGAACAGGGTGTTACGGATGTCGTCGAAGGCGGTCGGCACGTCCCAGGCGACGGCAGCATCGACCACCTGCACGTCGCGACGGTTCGCCGCGGTGCTGATCGCCGTGCGCAGTTCGCGTCCGATCTGGAACTGGTACTCGTCGGGCCGGCCCTTGCCGTCGAGCACGAAGCGGTCGCGCTGCACGAACCGCAGTTCGGCCGTCAGCCGGTCCCGCTCGCCGCCGATGCGTTCCTGCTCCTCGCGCGCCGCCGCGAGGGCCGCCGAGTCGTAGGCTTCGGCCGGGGCGCCGAGCGTCTTCGCCGACGGCACCCGCACGTCGTAGACCGAAGCGATCACGCTGCTGCCGATCCACCAGGCCACCGCGCCGATCGCAGCACCCAGCAGCCAGCGTTTGTTCTCCTGAACGAAGGCGCCGACGTCCATCACTGCACCTCCGTGCCGAGGTCGACCGTGATGCGGAATCGCTCCGTCTTGTCCTGACTGGCCAGGTTCACCATCTGCGGGTTCAGCCCGGCCATGCCGGGATCGCTGGTCATCTTCTGTTTGAAGTCGAGCACGACGCGGTTCACGTCGACGCCGTTGAGTTCCTTGCCCGCGCCCTCGACGACGACCACCGGCCGCTTCTTCTGGGCACCGCTGCCCGTCGCGGCGCTGCTCGCCGTGCCGAGTTCGATCTTCTCGATCCAGAGCTGCGGCGGCAGGTGCGCCGCCACCGCGCGCTGCACGCGCACGAGCCCGTGCAGCGGCAGCGCCTTGTCGGCGAGGTGATCGACGAGACCACGGTCGCGGCGATTCTGGTCGATCACCGCGGTGGCATCCTCGTGCACCGACTTGGCGGAGTTCACCTTGGCCTTCAGGGTCCGCGTCGCCGTGCTGGCTGCTTCCGCTGCCTGTTGGCCGTGCATGACCTGCAGGCCGAGCACCGCGACCACGAGCGCCCCGGCGGCGATGTTCCAGATCGTGCGCTGCTGGAACCGCTGCGCCTTGCGCACGGCCTCGGGCAGGATCTCGAGCGAGTAGAGCGTGTCGTCCAGGCGCCCGACGGCGAGCCCGAGCGCGATCACCGCCTCGTGCCGCATCGCCGCGAGTTGCTCGGCGTCGGCCGGCGGCAGCGCCGACAGGTCGAGGTTGGCGAACGGGTCGAACAGCTCGACCGGGCAGCGCAGCACTTCGCGCAGGAAGCCGCGGATGCCGCGCAGGCGAGCACCACCGCCGGCCACCAGCACACGATCGAGGCGCAGGTCGGCGACCTTCGTCTGCGCCTTGCAGAACGACAACGAACTCTGGATCGCCGCCGAGATCGAACCAGCGCCCGCGGTCGCCGCCATGGTGACCTTCTCGGCCTGGCCGCTGGCGTGCCGGCCGCGGCTCTGCGGATCGAGGTCGAGCAGGTCCTTCTTCAGCGCCTCGGCCTTGCGTGCGCTGACGTTGAACGACGACGCGATCGCCTCGTCGAGCACCGCGGCGCCGCTGCTGAGGTTGCGCGCGAACAGCAGGTCGGTGCCCTTCACGATCGCGAGGTCGATCGTCTGGTGGCCGATGTTGACCAGGCAGACGACGGTGTCCGCCTCGACCGGGCCGCACTTGAGGTAGGCGTTGTAGAGCGCCGTGCAGTTCGGCACGAAGGCGGCGACCGAACCGCCGCCGCGCTTGAGTTCGCCCTGCAGACGATCGAGGGCTTCGTCCTTGGCGAGCGCGAGCAGCACGGTGTCGACGCCAGCCTCCGGATCCTGCGGCGGCAGCAGGTTGTAGTCGGCGGACAACGAGCCGCCCGACTGCTGCGCCAGGTCCTGGATCTCGAGGTCCATCAGGTTGCGCAGCTGCCAGTCCGGTGTTGGCGGCACCTGGCTGTAGCGCAGGGTCATGTCGCGACCGGCGAGGCCGCACACGGCCCCCGCCAGCGGGATGCCGGCCGTCGCCAGCGAGACCACGCCCTCACCTTCGCCACGCGGCAGGCCGGCGAAACGCAGCAGCTTGACGCCGTGCTTGCCGGCCTGCGCCACGAGGATCTTGCTGCTGTGGCTGCCGAGGTCGACGGCCGTCGCTTTGTTGCCCATAGGTCGGTGTCGCTACTTCGCGGGGAGTTGGCGGTCCACGTACTGTTCGACCAGCGTCTGCAGCCCGGTCTGCTGCGCCTCGCCGAGCGCCTTCGCCAGGGCCTGCAGGCGACTGCGCTCGCGGTCCCGCTGCTGGCCGTCGATGGCCAGCAACTGGGCTCCGGCACGGTCCTGGAGTGCTTGCACCGCCGCCGGGTCCTCGAGGTTGTGGTCGCCGTAGAGCTGGCGCAGTTCGGCGACGCCGAGCACGACGCGCTCGAACCCGCCGCGGGTGCTGAAGAACGCGGCTTCCTCGAGATCACGCTGTAGCGCGCCGACGGTCGCCGCCTGCTGCGCGAGGATCTCGGTGCGCAGCGCCGTGGCCCTTCCGAGTTGCTCGGTGTCCATCGGCAGAGTGCGCATCAGCGTGGCGATGTGGTCGAGGGCCTCGCCCGGCCGCTTCTCGTCGCGGGCGCGGCCCGCCTGCCGCACCAGTTCGCCGGCCTGTTGCCGTTCGCTGCGGAACGACAGCAGGAGCTCGACCTGGTTGGCCGGCGCCGACAAGCGGTAGCGGCCGCCGCCGGTGCGTCCGCGCCACGTCACCGCGGCGGGCACCTGCAGCATCGCGCGCGTCAGGCGGTCGCCGACCAGCACGCGACGGGCGAGGAACTCCGAATCGGCCGCGGTGCCGGCGAACGCGAGGTCGTCGCTGGCGATCGCGAGGCCGCCGACGGCTTCGGCCGGCAGCACGAACCGCAGGCTGTCGGCGCCGGCTGCCGCCAACGTGAAGCCGCGTTCGCCGGGCGTGCACACCACGGTCTGGCCGAGGTCGGACAGCACGCAGAGATCTGCGCGGTGCAGCCCCTGCAACGCTTCCGGCACGCGTTCGGGCAGCACGCCGAGAAGGATCGCCGGGTTCTCGTTGTCGACGGAACGCACGGCCACTGCGCACCCGGTGCCGATCGCGGTCTGGCTGCCGTCGGCCTGCTTCACCTCGAGCGCCGCGGCATTGCCGCCTTCCACGATCGCTACGTCGTCGACGCGCACCACGGCTTCGGCTCCGGGCAGCACGGCGACCACTTCGAGCTGCAGCCGGTCGCAACCGGGCGGAACGGCCAGCACGACCTCGATGCGTTGCCAGGCGTCGACGGCGGCGAGCGGCGTACCGCTGCAGAACCGGAACGGCACCTGTTCGTTGGCCGACGCGAACACCGCGCGCAGCGCCACCTGGGCACCGCCGCGGGCCTCGACGTGCGCAGCCAGGGTCATGGTGCGCAGCGCGAACACCGGCAGCGGCTCGGCGAGGCGCAACACCGCGAAGTCCGGGGCATCGTCGCCTTCCCCGCGCATGACCTGGAACGCGCCAGCGCCGGAGTGGCTGCTCGTCGTCGTCTGCCAGGCAGCCCCTGGACCACGCAGCGCCCAACCTTCCTCACCTTCGCAGCCGGCGACCGGGCCCGCGAGCTGGTTGCCGGCGACGACGACCACCGCGCGGGCTCGCGTCCGACCCGGCGTCTCGACATCGCCTTGCTGGCTGCCCTGCCACCAGAACCAACCACCGGCTCCGAGCGCCAACACCAGTGCGGCCGCCAGCAGACCGGCCGAGCCACCGCGACGGCCGAGCTTGCCGGCATCGAGGCGTCGCACCGCCAGTTCGCCGGGGTCGGCCTTGGCCGCCTCGCCCTCGTCGCGGAACTTCACTCGCAGCCGACCGACCGTGACGACATCGCCCGGCGTCAGCACGATCTCGGTGATGCGCTTGCCGTCGAGGAACGTGCCGTTCGTCGAACCGAGGTCGCGCAGCACGTGGCGATCGCCTTCGAGCACGATCTCGGCGTGCACTCCCGAGGTCTTCTCGTCGGCGAGAACAAGATCGTTGCCCGGCTTGCGGCCGATGCGCAGCGGGCGATCCGCGACGGCGAGGACTTCCCCCGCGCGATCCCCATCGAGGATCTCGAGGACGTATTGGGCCATACCGGTTACCAGGGTCGCAGGCACGCCGGACCGTGTTCCCTGGGCGGGGCTACCGAGGGAACGCGCGTGCCGGATGTCGCCGCCGGCCGGGGACGCAAGCACGCGGAGGCGACGCCGCACAACCTAGCGACGAGCGCAGGTCCCGCAAGCGGCTGGCGGGGCCTTTGCGAACATTGCCGGTGCCGTCCGGGCTCGCCGCTACAACACAAGCGCATGGCGAACCGCTACTTCGTGCCGGCCTTGCCGGCGGCCGGGGCGTGCACGTTGGCGGGCGAAGTGGCCCACCACCTCGCCCGCGTTCTGCGGTGCCGGCCCGGCGACCGGGTGCGCCTCGGGGACGGTCAGGGCGGCACCGCCGAGGCCGTGGTGCAGACCGTCGCGCGGGATGCGGTGCATTGCCAGGTCGAGCGGGTCGACCACGAGCCGCGGCACCGGGTGCAGCTCGTGCTCGCGTTCGCCGTGCCGCGCCTGCCCCGTCTGGAGTGGATTCTCGAACACGGCACCGAGGTCGGCGTCGCGGCGTTCCGACCGCTGTGGACGGCGCGCACCCGGCCGCAGGGCGAACGCGCCGAGCGCTGGCAGCGCATCGTCAGCGGCGCTGCGGGTCAATGCGATCGCGCCTGGCTGCCCGCGGTGCTCGCGGCCGGCGAGCTGACGGACTTCCTCGCCGCCTGCCGCGAGGCACCACGCCGCTTCGTCGGTGCGGCCGGCGCGGCGTCGTTGCGGTGCGAGCCCGCGGCCGACGGGGACGTCGTCTGGCTGGTGGGGCCCGAGGGCGGTTTCACCACCGACGAACAGGCGGCGATCCACGCCGCCGGCTTCGCGCCCCGCAGCTGCGGGGCGCACACGCTGCGCACCGAGACCGCGGCGGTCGTCGGTGCGGCGATGCTGCTCGCGCCCTGAAGCGGATCCTGCCGGCCCGAAGGCCGGCAGCGTGCTTCACAGGATGCCGAGCAGCAGGTCCAGGCCGTTGCTGGCCAGCACGCCCAGCGTGTTGCTCGACGGCGAGTAGATCGCCGACTGGCCGACGATGACCACTCCCGCAGCACTCGGGAGGTTGGGAATCAACCACGTGCTCGGCGAGCTGGCGCCAACGATCGCGAAGTTCAGGGTCGCATCGATGCTGACGTGCTGGAAGCAGTCCGGCGCGCCGACCGAGGCGAGCGGCACGCCCGGGTTGTACTTCGTAAGGCCGAGGACCAACACGCCGGCGAGGCCGCTGGCCGGGATGCCGGTGGTGACGAAGCCCATCGCCGTGCCGAGCACGGGCCGCGACGACGCCGCGAGCTGCACGTCCGGGATCGAAGTCGTGCAGACCACGTGGCCGGCGTTGAGGCTCGCCGACCAGTCGATGCTGCCCGGATCGGCCGGCTGGCCGCCGGGGGTGTAGCCGACGACGTATCCCGTGTTGCCCGAGGGCGTGCACGACTGGTAGATCACGTCGACGTCACCGCTCGAGTGGAAGTGCATCTGGAACGTGGCGCTGCCCGTGCCCTGGTAGTTCGCCACGTTGCTCCAAGTGATGCGTGCCACGGTCGGCGTGGTCTCGATGCGAATGGCGCCCGTCGGCGGCACGAGGTCGTGCCAGGCCGCCGCCCAGGTCCTCGCGAGGCCGAGGAACGCCGACGCGGACGGCGTCCACGCGTTGCTGCTGCCTCCCGCCTGCACGAAGCCGTTCGAGCAGACCGAGAGCGAGTTGGTGGAGCCGCCGGGATACGGCAGCGTGAACGGCAGCGCATAGCTCGCGGCGACGTCGTCACCGGGCGGGTGCGTCGCACCGGCTGGCGTCGCCCACGTGGCGGTGCTGGGGCCCAGCGCGTAGGCGCCGTTCTGGTAGGTCAGCTTCCACTGCGAGTTCGAGAGGTCGAAGCCACCCGAGGTCGGGAAGTTCTCGTAGATCGCCTGCCTGCAGCTCGATCCACCGCAGCCTTCGCCGTACGCCGTCGCCTGCGCGTAGGTCGCGCCGCTCGGCGTCTGCGAGTTGATCGTCACGAACAGGGCGCCAGGGCCCGGCCGCGCTTCGTCGATCTGCACCGAGCTGCTGCCCGGCGGGAAGTTCGCGTCGAAGCCAAAGTTGTAGATCGTGTTCCACTCGTGCGGGTTGTTCGCCGGCGCGCTGAACACGACCTCGTTGCCGATGCGAGTGGCCGTCCAGTTGTTCAGCGGGTTGTCGTCGATGTCGCGGAAGCTGAAGTTCGACGCTACGGCACCCGGGTCGATCGGCACGCGGAACGAAGCGCCTGCGCGGCTGTTGTCGACGTTGTGCACCGCGTACTCGTAGTGGTAGTTGCCGCCGCCGAGCGCGGTGACCTTCGACGCGACGAAGAAGCGGCCGTCGTCGTTGCCGTTGCCGCCCTGGTTGACGGTCGCGCCGGGCCAGTGCTGCAGCACCGAACCGAACGCTTCGCCGACCGCCGTGTTGGCGACCGTCCAAGTACTTCCGGTCCACGTCGGCTGGAAGCCGCGCGACTTGATGTTGTCGCCGCGGTTGGCGACCGCTTCGCCCCGGTGGATCAGCTGGATCGCGTAGAAGTACTGCGCGCCGCCGACGAGCAGGTCGCTCTCCTTGACCGTGACGCGGTTCTTCACCTCGTCGCTGCCCGGGTTGATGCCGCTGTGCGTGCCGTTGAAGTTGCCGGGTGAGCCGACGTTCGGATCGCCCTGGTCGAAGTACGAGCCCAGCATCGTCCAGGTGCCCAGCCACGGGTTGATCTCCGCGGGCGGGCCGAGGTCGTTGCGGCCGGCATTGTGGACATTGCTGTAGGTGTCGGAGCAGGTCGGCCCCATCTGGTTGCCGCCGATATTCGGGACGCAGGACCCGCAGGCACCGGGCTGGCTCGCCGACGTGAAGGCGTGCTTGCAGTACGAACGGTCGCTGATCTGCACCATGCGATCGCCGGACAGGCGCGTGATCAGGAAGCCGAAGTACGGGTGGTTCTCCTGCGGCACCGCGTACCACGGGATGTTCACCGATCCCGGGTTGCACATCGTGTTGCGCATCGACATGCCGACCTCGCCGCCCGGGTGCGCCGCGCCGCGCCGGCCCCAGTACCGGATGTTGTCGAGGATCTCCAGGCGACCATCGAGACCCGGGACAGTGTTCGATTGCGCCGAAAGGACGCTGGCGACGGACACGCCGAGCGAAAGGACGAGTGCTGCTTTCATCGGGACGGAGAGAGGGACACTGCGGGTCGGACCCGCATCGCATGGGCAGGGCGCGCCGAACTCTACCGCGTGCCGGAGGATGGGCAAACCGCCTGGCTCCGCGTCGGGAGGGTCGCGCTTGCGCCGGAGCGCGTGCTGGCGTCTCGTGCCCCGCCTGCCATGGCAGTGTCCGCCCAATCTCTCGTCCCACTCGTCGCTCTTGTCGCCGCGTTCCCCGCGACGGCGCAGACGCGACTCCTGCGTTTCCCCGACCTGCACGGCGACCACGTCGTCTTCACCCACGGCGGCGACCTGTGGCGCGCGCCGATCGGCGGCGGCACGGCGACGCGCTTGACGTCCGCGCGCGGCGTCGAACTGTTCGGCAAGTTCTCGCCCGACGGCCGCTGGATCGCGTTCACCGGCCAGGTCGACGGCGACGAACAGGTCTACGTCGTGCCGAGCGACGGCGGCGAACTGCGGCAGCTCACCTGGTATCCCGCGAAGGGCCCGTTGCCGGATCGCTGGGGCTACGACAACCAGGTCTACGGCTGGACGCCGGACGGCAGCGCGGTGCTGTTCCGCAGCCTGCGCGGTTCGTGGTCCCCCGGCGCCCCGCGTCTTTACACCGTGGCGATGCCGGCGACGGCGCGCCAGCGAGGTGCTCTGCCGGTGCCGTTGCCGATGCCGGTCGCGGGTGCGGGCGAGTTCGCGCCCGACGGCCGGGCCATCGTCTACTCGCCGCTGTTCCGCGACTTCCGCACGTGGAAGCGCTACGAGGGCGGCTGGGCCACCGACCTGCACGTGTTCGACCCGGCGACCGGGCGCGGCGAGAACATCACCGACCATCCGCGCACCGACCGCGACCCGATGTGGATCGGCGATCGCATCTGGTTCGCCAGCGACCGCAGCGGCACCCTGAACCTGTGGTCGTACGACGTCGCTGCACGCAGCGTCCACCAGGAGACCACCAGCACGACGTGGGACGTGCGGTGGCCGAGTGCGGGCGGACCGCAGGACGCGCGCATCGTCTACGAGAAGGGCGGCGAACTGTTCTGGTTCGACACCCGGACGCGCGTCGAGCACGCGATCCCGATCCGCGTGCCCGACGAGGGGCTGCTGACGCGCACGACCGAGGTCGACGCCAGCGGGCTGATCGAGCACCAGGCGCTGAGCCCCGGCGGTCGGCGGGCAGCGTTCGCGGCGCGCGGCGACTTGCTGACGGTGCCGCGCGAACACGGCGACGTGCGCAACCTGACGACTTCGCCGGGCGCGCACGAGAAGCACCCGCAGTTCTCACCGGACGGCAGCACGATCGCGTTCGTGTCGGACCAGACCGGCGAAGAGCAGATCTGGCTCGTCGACCACCTCGGCGAACGGCCGCCGCGGCAGCTGACGCGCGGGCTGACCGGAATGCTCTACGAGCCGGTGTGGTCGCCGGACGGCAAGTGGATCGCGTTCGGCGACAAGGACGGCGTGCTGCGCGTCGCCGACGCCACGACCGGCGATCTCGTCGTCGTCGCCGACGAGAGCCGTGGGCAACTGCGGGACCACGTCTGGTCGCCGTGCTCGGGGCACCTCGCCTTCTCGATGACGACGGGCACCGAGTGCCGGCAGTTGCACGTGTGGTCGCGGGCCACGGCCACCCTGCAGGTGGTCTCGCGGCCGCTGTCGAACGACAGCTCGCCGGCCTGGGATCCACGCGGCGACCGGCTGTACTTCCTCGGCCTGCGCGGCTTCCAGCCCCGGCTCGCCGGCGACTACGAGTGGGACTTCCAGGTCGACCGCGCGTGGGGCGTGTTCGCGTTGGCGCTGCGCGTGGGACTGCCGGCCCTGCTGCCGCCGCGCAGCGACGAGGCCATCGCCCCCGCCGAAGCGACGCCGGCACCCGCGAAGTTCGAAGCACCGATCGTGATCGACTTCGAGGGACTCGCCGACCGGGTCGAAGCGCTGCCGCTGCCGCTCGACAACTACGTAGCACTGACAGCCGCTGGCGAGAACCTGCTCGTGCTGCGACGCGGCGGTTCGTACTACGGGCGCGACAGCGACCAGCCGACGTCGCTGCTGGCGTTCTCCGGCAAGGAGCGCAAGCACGAGACGATCGCCACCGACGTTCGCACGATCGCGCTGGCCGCCGACGGCAGCCACGTGCTGGTCCGCACCACCAAGGGCTGGTCGGTGGCCAAGGCCGGCCTCGATGGCAAGGACGGCCAGAAGTCGCTCGACCTGCGCGGCCTGCCGGTGCCGAAGGTCCCCGCCGACGAGTACTGGCAGATCTTCCACGAGGTCTGGCGCCGCTACCGCGACTTCTTCTACGTCGCCAACATGCACGGCCACGACTGGGAAGGCCTGCGAGCCCGCTACGCGCCGCTGGTCGCGCACGTTCGCCACCGCAGCGACCTCAACTACGTGATCGGCGAGATGATCGCCGAGTTGAACGTCGGCCACGCCTACATCGCCGGCGGCGACGTCGGCGCGCCGAGCCGCACGCCGGTGGCGCTGCCGGGCCTCGTGCTCGCGTTCGACCCCGTGGCCGGCCGCTACCGCATCGAGTCGGTGCTGCGCGGCGAGAACGACGACGAGATGTACCGCTCGCCGGCGACCGCCGTCGGGGTCGCGCTGCGCGCGGGCGAGTGGCTGCTGGCGATCGACGGCGAGGAACTGCAGCCCGACCAGAACCCGTATCGACTGCTGCGCGGCAAGCTCGGCCGCAGCGTCTCGCTGTCGGTGCACGACAAGCCGCAACTCGACGGCGCGCGCACCGTGGTCGTGCAGGGCATCGAGAGCGAGGAGAAGCTGTTCTACCTGCGCTGGGTCGCCGCCAACCGCGAACGCGTCACCGCGGCGAGCGGCGGGCGGCTCGGCTACGTGCACCTGCCCGACATGGGCCAGGACGGCATCCGCGAGTTCATCAAGCAGTACTACCCGCAGCGCGACAAGCAGGGCCTCGTCATCGACGACCGCCACAACGGCGGCGGCAACGTCTCGCAGATGGTGCTCAATCGCCTCGCGCGCGAGTTGCTGATGTGCACCTTCGGCCGCACGTCCGGCTACCGGCCGTATCCGCAGGCGCTGTTCCACGGGCACCTCGTGTGCCTGCTCAACGAAGACAGCGCGAGCGACGGCGACATCTTCCCGGCGATGTTCCGCAAGGCGGGGCTGGGCCCATTGATCGGCAAACGGTCGTGGGGCGGCATCATCGGCATCACCAACCGCGGCATGCTGCTCGACGGCGGCACCGTGAACGTCCCCGAGTTCGGCAACACCGAGCCCGGACCCGAGTGGACGATCGAGGGCCGCGGTGTCACCCCGGACATCGTCGTCGAGAACGACGTGCAGTCGCTGCTGCAGGGCCGCGACCCGCAGCTCGAGAAGGGCATCGAGGTGCTGCTCGAGAAGATCACCACGCAGCCTCGACCGCTGCCGACCCCACCCCCGGCCCCCATCAAGACTGGCCGATGAGCCGCCGCACCCCTGATCGCGAACGACCACTGCCGGCACTGCGCCTCAAGGTGCGTGCGCACGGCCGGCATCCGTGGTTCTACCGCAAGATGATCCAGAAGCCCGAGGCACCGCTGCCCGCCGGCACGCCGGCGGTGGTGCGCGATCGGGAAGGCCGGCTCGTCGGCACCGGCTTCTACAATCCGCGCGCCGAGTTGGCGCTGCGCATGTTCGCCGACGAAGCCGTCGCCGACGTGCCGAACCACTTCGTGCAGGCGCTGCGCGCCGCCGTGCGGCTGCGCGAGGAGACGCTCAACCTGCCGAAGATCACCGACGCGTTCCGGATCGTGCATGCGGAGGGCGACGGCTTCCCGGGGCTCGTGCTCGACAAGCTCGGCGCGGCGTTCGTCGCGCAAGTCAGCTCGCTCGGAATGCTGCAGCAGCTCGAACCGCTCGGTGAGTGGCTGCTCCAGCACTGGCCCGGCAGCCGGCTCGTGCTGCTGCACGACAAGGACTGGGCCGAGCGCGAGGGCATCGAGTCCGCGCCACGACCGAGTCCGGTCGCGACGACGGTGCGCGAACACGGGCTCTTCTACGCGGTCACCGCGGGTGCCGGGCACAAGACCGGCTTCTTCGCCGACCAGCGCGACAACCGGTGGCTGCTGCGCAACCTCGCCAAGGGCCGCGCCGTGCTCGACCTCTGCTGCAACAGCGGCGGCTTCGCGCTCAACGCCGCGGCCGGCGGCGCCACCAAGGTCGTCGCCGCCGACCTCGACGAGGCGATGGTCGCGCAGACCGCCCACAACGCCGCCCACAACAAGCTGCCGGTCACCGCCGTGCACGGCGACGCGTTCGACCTGCTGCGCGAGGCCGAGCCGGGCGCGCACGACGTGATCGTGCTCGACCCGCCGAAGTGGGCGCACCACAAGGGCGAGGTCGAGGCCGGGCTCGCGCGTTACTTCGACCTGAATCGCCTCGGGCTCGAGAAGGTTGCGCGCGGCGGCATCGTGCTGACGTGCTCGTGCTCGGGCAGCGTGAGCGAGGAGACGTTCCTGCGCATGCTGCGCGACGCCGCGGCCGCGGCGCGCCGCGATGCGCGCGTGCTGCATGTGCGCGGAGCCGGCGCCGACCACCCGGTGGCGCTCGAGTGTCCGGAGACGCGCTACCTCAAGGTTGCGGTGCTGCAGGTGCGCTGACGCCACGAGGCGTTCCGCCGCCTGCCGCCCCCGGCAGCCGCGCGAGCAGGGCCTCGGCGCCGAGTTGCTGGCAGAAGCCGGCGAACCCGCTCGTCGGCCCGCGCCAGCGCAGCGCCTCGACGTCGTCCACGATCGGCACGTCCGTGCGCAGCGTCGCCAGGGTCTTGTAGAGCCGCGCTTCCTCGCGATGCGCGCGCAGCACTTCGGCGAGACCCGCACCACCACGCACGGGAACGGCCCACTGCGCGTGGTCGTCGGGGATCGCGTCGATCGTGCCGTAGTGCGCAAGCAGCACGGCCGCACTCTTGCTCCCCCACTTCGGCAGCCCGGGGATGCCGTCGGCATCGTCGCCGACCAACGCGAGCCAATCCGGGATCGACGCCGGCGGCACGCCGTGCTTGCCGCGCACGGCGCTCGCGTCGAGCACCTGCCCGGTGCGCCGGTCGAGCTGCACGATGCGTTCGCCCTGGACGACTTGGGCGAGGTCCTTGTCGGGCGTGCACACGACGACACGTTCGACGCGCGGGTCGGCGGCGGCCCGCACCGCCATCGTCGCCAGCGCGTCGTCGGCCTCGAACTCGACCATCGACCAGGTCGTGATGCCGAGTGCTCGGGTCGCAGCTTCGGCGAGCGGGAACTGCGCCCACAGCGCGGGATCGATGCCGTCCCCGGTCTTGTAGCCCGCGAACAGCGCGTTGCGGAACGACTCGATCACGGTGTCGAAGGCGATGCCGACGTGCGTGACGCCGTCTTCGCGCAGCAGCGACATCAGGCTGGCGAGCAGTCCACGCACGGCACCCACTTCGCGACCGTCCGGAGCCTGCGCCGGCGGGGCGCCGTAGAAGCTGCGGAACAGCTCGTAGGTGCCGTCGACGAGGTGGACCTGCATGGCGGCATCTTGGCGGGTCCCTGGCCGTGGGCAACCCGCGCGGGGAAGCTCCCTGCGTGACGGCCGACATCGACACCCTGCTGCGGATCCGGCTTGGACCGGTCGGCGGCTGGCGGCCGACGACGCTGCGAAGCGCCGCAGTGGTGTGTCCGCTCGTGAAGTGCGCCGCTGCCGACTGCGTGCTGCTCCTGGTGCGGCCCGCCAACCAGCGCCAGCACGCAGGCCAGATCGGGTTCCCCGGCGGCATGCGCGAGGGCGACGAGTCGGTCGAAGCGACCGCGCGCCGCGAGTTCGCCGAAGAACTCGGCGCCGACGCGTCGGCACTCACGGCGCTCGGCGAACTGCCGCCGCGCACGAGCTCCACCGGGATCCACGTGCACGCGGTCGTGGCGCGGCTGCAGCCGGTCGCGCTCGTTCCCGATCCCCGCGAGGTCGCGCGCGTGCTCCACGTTCCGCTCGCGGCCCTGCTGGACGAGGCGCGGTGGTCGGAACGGCCAGCGCCACTGGGCGCACCCGGTGTGCAGCCCGCGACGAGCCCGCACTTCACGATCGGCGCGGACCTGCTGTGGGGTCTCACCGCGCGCTTCGTGCGCGACCTGCTCGCGGCGCTGCGCGGCTGACTCAGCCGCGCAGTTCGGCGCCGATCGTCCCGGCCTGCTCGCGCACCTTGCCGAGGAACTTGCCTTCGTCCTCGTCGGTCAGCGTCCGGTCGTCGGCGCCGAGCGTCACCGTGAAGTTCAGGCTCTTCTTGCCGGCCGGCAGCCGTTCGCCGCGGTAGGCCTCGAACAGCCGCACATCCTTGACCAGCTTGCGGCCCGTCGTGCGCAGGAACTCGGCGACCGTCGCGACCTGCGTGCCTTCGTCGACCAGCAGCGCCACGTCGACCGGCAGCAGCGGGTAGACCGGCAGCGGCTGGTACCGCGCGATGCGGCGGCCATTGGCGCAGAGCGCCCGCACATCGAGGCAGGCGATCGCCGTCGTCGCCGGCAGCCCGGTCGCGCGCGCGATCGCTGGGTGCAGGTGTGCCACGTAGCCGCACGGCGACCCGTCGCGGTCGATCGCGACAGCGGCGTTCGGGTGCACCCACGGCTGGTCCTTGCCGTGCCAGACGCGACTCATCACGCCGGGGTAACCGACGCGTTCGAGCAGCGAGCCGATCGTCTCACGCAGTTCGGGGAACGGATGCGCGCCGGTGGTGCGCGCGAGCACGAAGGCGATCTCGCGCACCTCGTGCGGCAGCTTGTGCGCGTCCTTCATCTCGGCGTGGTAGCCCTTGCCGTGCTCACACAGGCGCACTTCGGCCTGCGTGCGCAGGTTTGGCGCGACGCTGGCGAGCAGGCTCGGCAGCACGTGCCTCCGGATACGCGTGATCTCGGGCGCGACCGGGTTCTGCACCTGCACGTAGGCGTGCTCGATCGCGCCGGCCGCGGTCAGCACCGCGTCGGGCACGAAGCTGTAGTTGTAGACCTCGTGGAAGCTGTGCTCGATGCAGCCCACTTCGAGCAGGCGTCGAGCGACGAACAGTTCCTCGTTGCGGACCGGCGGTGCCTGCGTGCCGTGCAGCGGTCGTTCGGGGATGTTGTCGTAGCGGAACATCCGCCCGACCTCCTCGATCAGGTCGTCCTCGATCGTGATGTCCTTGGTGGCGCGGAAGCTCGGCACCGTCACGTCGAACCCGATGGGCGTGATCGTGACGCCGAACTGCAGCGACGTCAGGATCGCTGCGACCTTCTCGTCCTCGAGCCGCACGCCGAGCTTCAGCGACAGGCGGGCGCGGCGCAGCACGATCGTCCGCGGCTGCCAGGCGAAGCCGGCCGGATCGACGAGCGGCCCGGCCGCCTTCGCCGTCGGGCAGTACTGCTGCAGCAACTTCAGGAAGCAGTGCACGGCGAGTTCGGCGTTCGCCGGATCCTGCGCCTTCTCGAACCGCGCGCTCGCATCGGTGCGCAGGCCGAGCCGCATGCTGGTGCGCCGCACGGTCGCGGCGTGGAAGTTCGCCGACTCGAGGAACAGGCTCGTGGTGCCCGGCTCGACCATCGTGCCGGCTCCCCCCATGACCCCGGCGAGCGCTTCGGGCTTGTCGCCGGCGCAGACCAGCAGGTCCTGTTCGGTGAGCTTGCGCTTCTGGCCGTCGAGCGTGGTGATCGTCTCGTTGGCGCGCGCGCGCCGAATGCGGATCGGACCGTTGCCGACGTGGCGCGCGTCGAACGCGTGCATCGGCTGGCCGAGGTCGAGCATCACGTAGTTGGTCAGGTCGACCGGCAGCGACACCGAACGTTGCCCGACCGCCGCGAGCTGCCAGCGCAGCGCCATCGGCGACGGCCCCGACGAGACGCCGTCGATGACCAGTCCGCAGTAGCGCGGGCAGCCCTGCTTGTCGTCGATCACGACCTCGACCTTCTTGCCGGCGGTCGGCAACGGCAGGTCGGCGAGCAGCGGTTGCAGCGGCCGGCCGTAGATCGCGGCGAGCTCACGTGCGAAGCCGTAGTGCCCCCAGAGGTCCGGCCGGTGGTTGATCGACTTGTTGTCGATCTCGAACACCGTGTCGGTGATCGGCGCCTGGTCGAGCAGGCGCGCACCGATCGGCGTGTCTTGCGGCAGCACCAGGATGCCGTCGTGCTCGGCGGACAACGCGAGTTCGGACTCGCTGCAGATCATGCCGTGCGACTCGACGCCGCGGATCTTGCCGACCTTGATCTTCAACGCGCCCTTGCCGCCCGCGGCGGGCAGCGTGTCGCCCGGCCGGATCACGACGACCCGTTGCCCGGCGGCAACGTTGCTGGCCCCGCAGACGATCTGCAGCACGCCGCCGGCGCGCCCGAGGTCCACTTCGCAGACCGACAGCTTGTCGGCGTCGGGGTGCTTCTTGCAGGTGCGCACGTGACCGACCACGAACGGTTCGAGCCCGGCGCCGAAGGCGTGCATGCCTTCGATCTCCGCCGTGCTCATCGTCAGGTCGGCGAGGATGCGCGCCGGCTCGATGCCGGTGAGGTCGACGTGGCGCGACAGCCAACGCAGCGACAGTTTCATCGGCTCACCTCCGGGAACTGCGCGAGGAAGCGCTGGTCGCCGCCCATGAACTGGCGGATGTCGTCGATGCCGTAGCGCAGCATCACGACCCGCTGCAGGCCCATGCCGAACGCGAAGCCGGTGTATTCCTCGGGATCGAGGCCGCCCTGCCGCAGCACGTTCGGATGGACCATGCCGCACGGCAGCACTTCGATCCAACCCGACTGCTTGCACACCGAGCAGCCCTGGCCCTTGCAGAACGGGCAGTTGACGTCGAGTTCGAAGCCCGGCTCGACGAACGGGAAGAACCCCGGCCGCAGCCGCACCTGCAGGTCGCGCTCGAGGATCACGCGCAAGCAGGTCTTCATGGTGTGGATCAGGTTCGCAGTGCTGATGCCCTGGTCCCCGTGCACGCGGTCCACGACCAGACCCTCCATCTGGTAGAAGGTGTGCTCGTGGCTCTTGTCGACGGTTTCGCTGCGGAAGCAGCGGCCCGGCACGATCACCTTGAGCGGCGGGTGGAAGCCCTGCGCGACCAGGCGCTGCAGCGTGCGCACCTGCACCGGCGAGGTGTGCGTGCGCAGCAGGTTCTTGCCGAGCCCCGGCTGCGGCGCCAGCCAGAACGTGTCCTGGCTCTCGCGCGCCGGATGGTCGGCCGGGATGTTGAGCGCGTCGAAGTTGAAGTACTCCGACTCGACCTCGGGGCCGTCCTCCCACTGGAACCCGAGCCCCGTGAACAGGTCGACCAGCTCGTTCTGCACGATCGTGATCGGATGCAGCGTGCCGCGCGGCCGGACTGGCCCTGGCTCGGTCGGGTCGAACGTGCTCGCGGCGAGTTCCTGCTGCATCGCCGCCGCCGCGAAGGTGGCCCGGCGCGCGGCGATCGCGGCTTCGACCGCCTGCTTCACGGCGTTCACCGCCTTGCCGTACGCGGGGCGCTCCTCCTTGGGCAGCGACGTCACCGCACGCACGAGTTGCACCAGCGCGCCATCCGCGCCGAGGCACGCACTCTCGACGGCCCCGAGGGCGGCCGCGTCGGCCGCGCTCGCGACGGCGCCAAGCCACCGCTCACGTTCCGCGTTCATGTCCATGGTCGGATGGCGGTCGGGGTCGCCGACGCGCTGAAGTCACTGGCCCCTGCGGGCCGTACGGCAAGACGGCGCTGGAGATCCAGCGCCGTCCACGTCGAACTGCCGCTCGGGTGCGGAGCACCCGGCCGAGACCGGTCAGGCGATTGCCTTCTTGGCCTTCTGGCAGATCGCTTCGAACGTCGCCGGATCGTGGATCGCCAACTCGCTGAGCTCCTTGCGGTTGAGCAGGATCTTGGCCTGCTGCACGCCGTGGATGAACTGCGAGTAGCGCAGGCCGTGCGCCTTGACCGCGGCCGTGAGGCGCGTGATCCAGAGCGAACGGAAGAAGCGCTTCTTCTGCTGGCGACCCGCGAAGGCGAAGCGCTCGGCGCGCAGCACCGTCACCGACGCCATCTTGAACAGGTTGCGGCGGCCCTGGCGGAAGCCCTTGGCGCGCTTGAGGAGGCGGTTGCGGCGCTGCCGCGTGGCAGGCCCGTTGGTTGCGCGGCTCATGTGCGGTTACCTCCCACCCAGCAGTTCGGCCATGTTCACCGCGATCTGGCCCTTGCAGAGGCCCTTCTGGCGGAGCTGGCGTTTGCGCTTGCTCGAGCGCCGCACCATCAGGTGCGACGTGAACGCGTGGCGGAACTTGACCTTGCCGGTCTTGGTCAGCTTCATGCGCTTGACCACCGCCTTCTTGGTCTTCTGCTTCGTCATGTCTGCATGTCCCAGCCGCGAATTGCTCGCCGGCGGGGGCTCGGTCGTTTGGAAGGCGGAGGAACCTAGCGACCCCCCGACAGGGCAGCAAGGCTGCCGGGGGAAAAGTGTGGCGCGGCGCAAACGCTGCCGGCACAACCCGGCCCCCGCATGGACGTCGTGCTCCTGCTCCTCCACCTCGCTGCCTGGCTCGGCCTGGCCTTTGGCCTCGTGCTGCCGAACGTGCGGCGCACCGCCTGCGCCCTGCTCGCGGTCGCCGCGATCGTCGGTCTTGCGAACGGCGCCCTGGGCGGCGGCGAACGCACGCTGACCACCGTGCACACCTACGCTGGCTTCGAGGGCAGCGCGCACGAGGTGTCGATGGTCGCCTTCCCCACCGGCACGTTCACCGCACCCGGTTGGCTTTGGCCGTTGGTCTTCGCGGGCTTCGCCGCGTTCTGGATCCTGGTGCTCGTTCGCCTAGGCCGCCGTCCGGTGGCCAGCGCCATCTGGCTGCCGCTCGCGTTCGCGTGGACCGCCACCGCGGCGTGGATCGGCATGCAGATGCTCGCCGCGCCGGCGGCCCTCGTGCAGCCGGTCGGGCTCGATCGGTTCTTGTGGCCGGCGGGCCTCGCCGCCGCCCTGCTCGCCGCACGAACGGCGCAGCGCTTCTTCGGCCTGTTCGCGACGATCGCGGCCGTGACCATGTTGGCGCGGCTGCCGGCGGCCGTGTTCAGCAAGCTGGCGAGCGACCAGGGGCTGGGCACCGTGCTCGACATCAGCACGGTGCGCGACATCGTCAACCCGATGACGCAGATGCAGTTCGACCCGCGGCTGCTGCCGGGGTCCGGCGAACAGCAGTTCTGGCTGATCTGGCTCGAGCACGTGATCTTCTTCCCGGCAGTGCACCTCATGAGCCTGCTCGGGATCGCGTTCGGCGCGTGGATGTTCCACCGCCACGGCGACGATCCGAAGTGACGCGCGCTGCCTACTTGGCGGCGCGCATCGGCCACTCGAGTTCGTCGGCGAGCTTGCCGGCCGCGTAGATCTTGCGCAGCGACTCGATGATGATCGCCGGGTGCACGGAGACGGTGCGCGCGATCGCGTCGTCGAACACGTGCCGGTTGCCGAGCGACTCGATGTTGCCGTCGAAGATCAGGCCGACGATGTTGCGGTCCTTGTCGATCAGCGGCGAGCCGGAGTTGCCGCCGATGATGTCGCAGGTCGACGTCGTGTTGAACGGCGTCTTCAGGTCGAGGTCCTTCTCCTTGTCGAGCCAGACCTGCGGCAGGTCGAACGGATGCACGCCGCCGAACTCGTGGTGCCGCGCGTAGAGGCCGTAGAGCGTGGTGAAGGACGGCGCCACGGTGCCGTTCATCGGGAAGCCCTTGACGACGCCGTCGGAGAGCCGCAGCGACATCGTCGCGTCGGGCGGGATCGAGGTGCCGTAGACCGCGAAGCACGCTTCGCCGATGCGCTTGTTGTGCGCGGCTTCGGCCCTCTGCACCTCGGCGGTCTTCTCGGCATTGCCGAGTGCAGCGACGCGCTGGCTCTGCAGCTCGGCGATCTTGTCCCACGCGTCCCCGTACTTCTCCTGCAGCTCGGGCTTCGCGGCGACCGCGGCGCGCAGGTCCGACTCGGCCTTCTGCTTGATCGCCATGATCCGCGGGTCGCGCACGCCGTCGAGGAAGCCCTGGACCGCCTTGCGCGTGTTCTCGAGCCGCAGGATCGTCGCGCGCAGCGTGCGCTCCTTCTCGGGGTCGGCCTTCGCTTGCGCGTAGAGGTCCTCGAGCTGGGCCACGGTCGTGGCCAGCCGCCCCGGATAGCCGTGGTCGCGCAGGAATTCGCACTGCGCGACGGTCATCAGCCGCCCGGTGCTGCCCGGGTTGCCGGTCACGAACACCATCTCGTCGTCCTTCGCGCCGGCGGTCTTCCACGGGAAGAAGTGCTTGGCCGAGTCGAGCGGACGGTCGCCGTCCCACAGGCGCACGAACGTGTAGTCCAGGCCCCAGCGCGGGTAGCAGAAGTTGTCCGCATCGCCGCCGAAGTGCGCGATCTGGCCGTGCGGCGCGCACACCAGGCGCACGTCGTCGAACACGCGCGAGCTGTAGAGCTGGTAGTTGCCGCCCTGGTAGAGGGCGATCACCTGGTGCAGCATCCCCGGCGCGCGTTGTTCGGCCTGCTTCTTCACCGCGTCGACGCCGAGCTCACCGACCTCCTTGGTGACGTCGCGCTGCTCGACCAGTTGCGTGAGCACGAACCCGGGCAGCTTCACCTCGGCCTCGTAGGCGCCGGCGTAGAAGCCGTCCTTGAGCCAGTCGGAGCTGCCTTGCACCGCGGCGATCGCATCCCGCGCGCAGTGGTGGTTGGTCATCACCAGCCCGTGCGCGCTGACGAACGACGCCGAGCAGAAGAAGCGATGGCCGTCCGGCGCCTTCTCGTCGCGGTTGCCGAAGCGCAGCGAGCTCATCCGCGCGTGGTCGAGCCACTCCTGGGTCGGCTGCCAGTCGTAGGCCGCCTGGAACCAACCGAGCGGGGCCGCCTCGAATGTCCACATGCGGCCCAGCTCCTTGCGCGTCTGGGCGGACAGCGGAACGGCCAGCAGGGCGAGCGCCAGTACGACGGCGGGACGGAACGAACGAAGGTGCGAGGTTCGGTTCATGTCGGGAATGCGGGGGCGGCACTCTACGGAGCGCCAGCGGCGGGCGCGAAGGCGACGCCGGGGAATCAGCCGCGCGCGGACAGGCGCCGCCGCAGCACGAGCCACTGCACGACGGGTGTCAACACCAGCGACAGTCCCAGGCACAACGTCTGGCCGCCGATGACGACGACGGCGATCGCCTTGCGTTCCTCCGCGCCGGGACCGGTGCCGACGGCGAGCGGCAACATGCCGGCGACGAACGCGAGCGTCGTCATCAGGATCGGCCGCAGCCGGTGGCAGCTGCCCTGAAGGACCGCCTCGTACGCCGGCACGCCCTTCGCCAGCAGTTGGTTCGTGTGGTCGACCTGCAGGATCGCGTTCTTCTTGACCATCCCGACCAGCACGAGCATCCCGAGTGCGGAGTAGAGGTTGAAGGTCTCGCCGGTCGCCCACAGCGACACCAGCGCGCAGGGCAATGCGATCGGGATCGCCAGCAGGATGATCAGCGGCTGGCCGAAGCTCTCGAACTGCGCCGCCAGGATCATGTACATGAACGCGACCGCGAGCAGGAACGCGAACAGGAACTCGACCAGGAACTGCTCGAGCTCGCGGGCGCTGCCGGACACGGCGGTCGTGTACTCGGCCGGCAAGTGCAGTTCGCCGGCCAGCCTGCGCAACTGGCCCACCGCATCCGCGAGGGCAACGCCCGGCGGCGGGTTGCCGCGCAGGTTCGCCTGCCGCTGGCGATCCATGCGGTCGATGCGCGACGACGTGATCGCCGGCTCGATCTGCACCAGGTTGTCGGCGCGCACGGTGCCGCCGTCGGCGCGCCCGACCAGCAGCTCGCCGATGCGTTCGACGCGGTCGCGATCCTCGGCACGAACGCGCAACCGCACGTCGTACTCCTCGTCGATCTTGGGATCGCGGAAGCGCGACACCTCGGTCTCGCCGCCGACCATCAGCCGCAGGGCCGTCGCGATGTCGCGCGTCGAAACGCCGAGCTCCGCCGCGCGAGGACGGTCGATCTGCACGCGCAGTTCCGGGCGGCGCAGGCGCAGCGTGGTGTCGAGGTTCGGCAGGCCGCTCTCGGCGGCAGCGCCCCGCAGCGTCTCGATGTGGCGCGCGAGTGTTTGCAGGTCCGGGCCGCGGATCGCGAAGTCGAGCGCGAACGGCCCGCCGCCGAGGTTGATGCCGCGCTGGTTGCGCAGCTGCACGCGCACGTCGGGCAACCGGCTCAACCGCCGCTGCAGGCTGCCCATCACGTCCCGCTGCGTGTAGTTGCCGCGGAACGCCGCCAGCGGCTCGCCCGCCCACAGGCTCGACCACAGCCGCCCGAGGGAGAACTTGCGCTCCGCGTGCGGCGCGATCTTCACGTAGACGCTGCCGTTCGAGAGGCCGGCGAAGAAGCCGCCGCCGACCTGCGTGAGCGTCGTGCGCACCGCCGGCTCCGCGGCGAGTTCGGCCTCGACGACCCGCATCACCTGGTCCATCGCCGGCAGGCTGACGTCGTCCGGACCGGTGACGCTGATCTCGAACTCGCCCTCGTCGACGTCGCTCGGCACGAAGTCCTGCCGCACGAGCCCGCCGAGCCACGGGATCGTCGCGACGACCAACGTCGCGACCGCCGCCACGGACCAGGGCCGCCGCAGGCACCACGCCAGCACGCCGGCGTAGAGGCGCTGCGACCAGGTGTCGCGGTGCCGCTGCGGGGCGCCGCTCGGTCGCACCAGCCGCGCGCACATCGCCGGCGTCAGCGTGAACGACACGATGAGGCTCAGCAGGACCGCCGCCGCGGCGGTGATCCCGAACTGGTAGAGGAAGCGACCGGTGATGCTCGAGAGGAACGACACCGGCACGAAGATGACGACCAGGCTCAACGTGGTCGCGAGCACGGCCAGCGCGATCTCGCCGGTCGCCTCGCGCGCAGCGACGAACGGCGTGACCCCCTTCTCGTCGGCCCAGCGCTGCACGTTCTCGAGCACGACGATCGCGTCGTCGATGACGACGCCCACCATCAGCACGAGGGCCAACATGGTGACGCCGTTCAAGGTGAAGCCGAACACCCACATCACGCCGAAGGTCGCCACGACCGACACCGGGATCGCGATGCCGGCGATCAACGTCGCGCGCCAACTGCGCAGGAACCAGAGGACGACCAACGCGGCGAGCGCCGAGCCGATCACCAGATGGAACTCGATCTCGTGGAGGGCGGCGCGGATGTAGCGCGACTGGTCGCGCACGACCTCGACGCGCAGGTCCGGCGGCAGCGACGGGCGCAGCTTCTCGAGCGACGCGAGCACGCCCTCGATCACGGCCACCGTGTTGGAGCCGGCCTGCCGGCGCACATCGAGCACGACCGTCGTCACGCCGTCGAGCCGCGCCAACGAACGTGGCTCCGCGGTGCCGTCCTCGATCGCCGCGACGTCGCGCAGTTCGATCGGCACGCCGTTCCGGCGCGCGATCATCAACGTCGCGAACGACGCCGGGTCGACGACCCGGCCGAGCGTCCGCAGGGTCCGCTCCCGCTGTTCGTCGGTGACGTTGCCGCCGGGCACGTCGGCGTTCTGGCGCGCGATCGCCTGCGACACCGCCTCGACGGGCAGGTCGTAGGCCGCCAGCCGATCGGCATCGAGCCAGACGTTGATCGTGCGCTCCCGGCCGCCGTCGATGCGGATCTCGCCGACGCCGCGCGAACGTTCGAGCACCCGCTTGAGCCGCTTGTCGGCGATCTCGGTGAGCTCCCGCAGCGGGCGGTCGCCGGACACGGCGATCGTCAGGATCGGTTGGCTGTCGCTGTCGAACTTGCTGACGACCGGTGGTTCGACGCTGTCCGGCAGACGCCGCACGACCTGGGCGACGCGATCGCGCACGTCCTGCGCGGCAGTCTCGATGTCGCGGCCGAGTTCGAAGGTGATCATCACCATCGATGTGCCCGCCGCGGAGATCGAGCGCAGTTCGCGGATGCCCTCGACGGTGTTGACGATCTCCTCGATCGGGTAGGTGACCGAAACCTCGACTTCCTCGGGCGCGCCGCCGGGCAGCTGCGTGCGCACGGAGACCGTCGGCAGGTCGTAGGCCGGATACCGGTCGACGGGCAGGAACCAGAAGCCGACCGCGCCCGCGACCACCATCGCGAGGATCAGCATCGTCGCGAAGACCGGGCGATGGATGCAGACGTCCGCGAGGGCCCGCACAGCCTACTCCACCGTGACCGGCGCTTCGGGCTGCAGGCCGGTCGCGTCGGCGACGACCCGGGTGCCGGCTTCGACGCCGGCCACGATCTCCACCAGGTCGCCGACCGAACGACCGAGCGTGACGATGCGTCCCTTTGCGCGCGCAGTGCCGTCGGGGCCGGTGCCGACCGTGAACACGCGATCGACGCCGGCGAAGCTCATCACGGCGCGGCGCGGCGCCACGACCACCGGAACGGCCGCGGCGACCACGATCCGGGCGCGGCAGAACGCGCCGGGCAGCAAGGCACCCGCGGCGTTCTCGACCTCGGCCTCGACGAGGCGGGTGCGGTCACCACGCTCGATCGCCGGTCCGGCGCGCACGACGCGGCCCGTGTGCACGGTGTCGCCGGCCCCGTCGACGGTGAACTCGACGGCCTGGCCGGTCGCCACGTCCATCGCCGCCCGGTCCGGCACGCGCATCTGCAGGCGCAGCGGATCGATGCGCAGCAGCGTGACGATGCCCGCGCCGACGGCGACGACCTCGCCGGCGACCACGTGGCGCTTCGCGACCCGTCCGGTCCACGGCGCCTTCACGACGCTGTCGGCGAGCTGCTTCCTGGCTTGCTGCACTTCGATCCGCCGCAGCTGCGCCTCGGCGACGGCCGTGCGCACGTCGTCGCGCGCGCGCTGCAGCCGGCTCTCGGCAACGGCGAGCGCGGCGGTGGCGGCGTCGAGCTGCGCGCCGGCCTGCACTTCGCCCTGCACCATCGCCGCGACGCGTTCGCGATGCAGCTTCGCTTCGGTGACGACCGCCACGGCCTCCCGCACCGCCGGCACCGTTTCGACGTCGAAGCCGGCGAGGTCGCCGTCCGCGGCGACGCCGAGCCGGGCTTCGACCGCGGCGACCGCGGCCTGCGCGCGCGCCACGGCCAGTTCGAAGTCGTACGCCGTGAGCGAAGCGAGCACGGTTCCTGCCGCGACGACATCGCCGACGTCCACGTGCACAGCGGCCAGGCGCCCGCCCACCTGCAGGCTGACCACCAGCTCGTCCTGCGCCGCGAGCACGCCGGTGACCGCGACCTTGGTCGGCAGCGGCTGCGTCGACAGGGCGACGAGTTGCACCGGCCGAGGCGCGCGGCCCGCCGCGGCGTTGCCACCCGCCCCGCCGCACGCGGCGAGCAGCACGACGGGCGCCACCCAGCCGAACGCGAGCGCGCGGTTCATCCGGCCACGATGGTGAGGTCGTTGACGAACCGCTCCGACATCTGCAGCGCCGTCGCGAGGTCGGGATGGCGAACGACGATCCAACCGTCGCCGACGACGACCTTGCGCCAGTCCCGCTTCGGCTCACCGATCGGCGTCAGTTCGATGGTCGCGACGTGCTGCCCGTACTTCTGCATCAGCTCGCGCAGGCCGCGGTGCTCACGCACCGTGCCCTCCCCCTGCGCACGCTTGAACACCATCGAGGCGACGTACTTCTTGGTCACGTCCTGGCTCAGCCGCCCGAAACACGCCGCCTCGGCCCAGCCGGCGAACAGGTCGATGTCGCACGCGTAGTTCATCGCGTGCACCAGCCGCGCGCCCGGCGGCCGCCCGCCGATCTCGCCGAACACCGCTTCGCCCTTGTCGGTGCGGAACCACTCCATGTGCGTGAAGCCGGTCTGGAAGCCGAGCGCCTTCAGCACGCCGTGGCCGAGTTCGACGCCCGGGCGCGGCATCTCGTCGGTCAGGTCGCGCAGCACGATGTTCTGCATCGAGATCCACGGGTTCTGCGCGAGGATCATCGGCTTGGGCTTGTACCAGGCGACGTTCTCGAACAGGATGCGGCCATCGGCGCACACCGTGTCGTAGGTCAGTTCTTCGCCCTCGATGAACTCCTCGACCGACAGCTCGTCGATGTGCTTCACCTTTGCCAGCGCCTGGTCGAACTCGCGCGCGTCGTTGCAGCGGTAGGTGTCCTTGCTGCCCGCGCCGTCGATCGGCTTCACGATCGCCGGATAGCCGCAGCGCTCGACCGCGGCCCAGGCCTCCTTCGTGCTGCGCGCGCGGCCGTGCCGCGGCACGCGCAGGCCGGCCTTCTCGACCGCCTGCTTCATCGCCTCCTTGTCGCGGAAGATCGCCGTCTGCGCGCGCGACATGCCGGGCAGGCCGAACGCCTCGCGCAGGCCGGCCGCGAGGTACATCAGCCGTTCCCACAGGCACTCGACGCGGTCGACGTGCCGGCCGCGCAGCCACTGCCGGATCTCGGCGATCGCCTTGCCTTCGTCGCCGAACGACGAGACCTGCAGGTAGTCGTGCAACGCCTCGCGCGCCTCGGCCGGCAGCGCCCCGGCCGGCTGGTCGCCGACCCCCAGCACCTTGGCGCCGACCTTGGCGAGGCCACGGACGAACAACGGCATCTCGGCGGGAAAACCAGGACTCAGGTAGACGACGTGCATGGCGGCGTGGAACGGGTCTGCGGAGCCTACGCGAGATCGACGCGCACGGTGTCGACGATGTGGCGCACGGCCTTCTCGACCAGCGTCGTGTCCGGGTGCCGCACGAGCACGAACCCGTCGCCTTCGTAGCTCGTGCTCGCGGCCTTGCCGACGACGGGCGCACGCACCTGCACCAGCAGCTCGCCGAGATCGGCGCACGCCTCCTCGAGGCCGCGCACCCCTCGCACCACCGCCCCCTCGCCGCCGCCCTGCCCACGCAGGTAGGCGGCCCCGGCGGCGTAGCGCCGTTCGAGGGGCGTGAACGTCTCGTCGATCATCAGCTGCGCGAACGCGCGGTAGAGGTCGGCATCGGTGACGAGCCCCATCAGCGTCGTGAACTGCGCGCCCGGCGGCCGGGCGGCGACCTCGCCGATCGCCAGCGAACCGTCGGGCCGCCGGAACCACTCGAGGTGGGACATGCCGGTCCACATGCCGAGCACGCTCAGTGCCCGCGGGCCGAGGCGCCGGATGTCGGCGAACTCAGCCCCGCCGAGATCCCGCGGCAACACCACGCACCACTGGATCCACGGGTTCTCCATCACCTCGAGCGGGGTCGGGTGGTAGCAGCAGATGTTGTGGAAGACGTGCTGGCCGTGCAGGGTCACGGTGTCGAACGAGAACTCGCGGCCGAGCACGAACTCCTCGAGCAGCACTTCGCGGCCGGGTGCCGGCGGGCTGCGGCGCAGCAACGCCGTCAGTTCCTCCATCGTGTCGACGCGCGACGTCGACTTCGCCCCGGCCCCCGCCGGCGGTTTGCCGACCAGCGGGAACCCGACCCGCCGCGCGAACTCGTGCGCCTCGGCGAGCGTGCCGCACAGGCGGTGCCGGGCGCACGGCAGGTCGTGCGCCGCGAACAGGTCCTTCATGCGCGCCTTGTCGCGGAAGTTGCGCGCCGTCGTGTTGTCCATGCCGCGGATGCGCAACTGCTCGCGCACCGTCGCCAGCGACTCCTGCAGCGTCTCGAGGATGCCGAGCAGTCGTTCGGGCGGGCCGAGCCGCGCTGCCAGCGTGCGGATGCCGTCGATGAGGTCCGCCGTGCGCAGCGCGTCGGCGACCCGTTCGAACCCGGCCAGGCCGGCGACGAAGTCGGCGGGGAACTGCCGTGCATCGTCTTGGCTGACCACCGATAGGCGCACCCCCGGCAGGCTCATCGCCGCGCGCGCGAAGCGCACGGTGTTCTCCATCGCGAACGGGATGACGAAGACGACGTGCACCATGCCTCGCCCGAGAGGCTAGCTGTGCCGCCTGCCGGTCGCCACGCTGCGCGAACCAGTGACCATCGCGCACCGCGGATTCTCGAGAATCCGTTGAGGCTCGATCGCCGTCCGGACGCATGAGCACTCGACCAATCTCGATCCACGCGATGCACACCCACGCCATCTTCTCGCTCCTGGCCGCTGCCACCGTCCTGCCGCCGGCTCTTATCGCACAGAGCTGCCTCCACCTCGCTGGCAACACGCCGGGCGCCGGCACACCCGACCCGCGCCCGCTCGGCAACGGCAACCCGGTCGATCCGACCTACTCGACCCAGCGTTACCAGGTGCAGGTCCCGACTGCCGTGCTCGGCACACAGAACCTGAAGATCGTCGAGTTGTTCGTGGCGCCTGCCGACTCGCAGTTGCGCACCTTCACCGAACTGCAGGTGCGCATGGGCCACAACCCCAACCCGCTGACTACGCAGATGGCGACGAACTTCGTCGGCTTCACGGCCCGTCCGGTGCAACACAACGCCATTGCCTGGCAGACGACTGCCAACCAGTGGCAGCCGCTCGGGATGGCCTTCGCCTTCGACTACAAACCTGCGAACGGCATGCTCGTGCTCGAGTTCTTCGTGCGCGGCGCGGGTGCCAGCGGCGGCGGCGGCGTACCCGGCATGCGCACGGACCCTGGCATCCCGTTCGTCTGGACCTCCGGCCAGGGCTACAGCGGCACGCAGGTCGCGGGCGGCGGCATCAAGCTGCGCTTCTGCACCGACTACCACGGCTATCTCGAATACGAGGTCGGCGGCTGCCCCGGCAGCAACGGCCTGGTGCCTCAGCTCACCTACGCCGGTTCAGCGCAGATCGGCAGCACGGTGCAGGTGCTGCTCGCCGATGGGCTGCCGAGCACCCAGGCGGTCCTGGTCTGGAGCTTCACGCCACGCGTCGGACCGTTCGACCTCGTCGGCGTCGGCGCGCCGGCGTGTCTCGCCTACGTTTTCCCGGATGTCGCCACGACGCACACCGTCGTCGGCGGAACGTCGTCGGTGAGCCTCGCCCTGCCGCTCGGGTTGACCTCGGGTCTGGCGATCTGGAACCAGTGGCTTGTCATCGATCCGACGGTGAACTCGCTCGGCATCTCGATGTCGAACCTGGGGCGCTTCCTCATCGGGAACTGATCGCCCGCACCGCCCGCAAGCCGGTCCTGGCCGAGCGCTGCTCCGGCGGCTGCCCATTGCGCGAGGCGACGCGACTCAGCAGCTTTCGCTCCGCGAAGTCCCCGCCACGCGACACTCGCAGCGACGGCGTGTCCTCGGGCGGCACGGGTTCGCGCAGTCCGTCGCCGGCGCGCGCCGGCCGCAGGTAGGGAACCAACCAGTCGCGGCACCACTCGGCGACGTTGCCGTGGCAGTCGTGCAGGCCGAACGCATTGGGGCGGAACGAACCGACCGGCGCTGTGAGCGCGTAGCCATCGTCCAGACCCGGCTCGAGCGCCTGACGAAGGCTGCCCTGGCTGCCTGCATCGGCGAGGTTCGCGAAGGTGTCGAGAGCCGCACCATCGTCGACTCCGCCGAACACGGTGCGACTGCCAGCGCGGGCGAAGTACTCCCATTGCGCCTCGGTCGGCAGCAGCAGGCCACGACACCCGAGTTCGCGAGTCGCCGTCGCCCAATCGACCTGCTCGACCGGATGTCGCAGGTCCCCCCGATGGCCGCGTGCCTTGCTCAACGCCGTGACGAAACCCGGCCGCTGCCCGCACAAACGCAGCCACTGCCCTTGCGTGCACTCGTGCTTGGCGACGAAGAACGGCGCCAGCCGGACATCGTGCACGAAGCGCTCCATCGGCGCGGCCTCGGCATCGATCGGCGCGGTCCCGCTGTGCGCGTCGCCGGCCACCAATGCCCCCATCGTGAACGTCCCCCCGGGCACCAGCACGAACACCATGCCCGTCGCCTCGGCGACCCGCATGCCGACCAGATCGCCGTCGGCGTCGCGCGTGACCTCCGGCGCCTCACCGCTCTCGACGTGCCAGAACTCGTAGAGGCCGGACCTCGCGTCGCGTCCGAGCGGCACGAGCCCTGCTTGCGGCGTCAGCACCAACCCCGCGTAGACCGGCAGCTGATCCCGGTCCTCGATCGCGGCGATCGCCTCGCGCCAGGCCGGCTCGGCCTCGACGAGGCTGAGGCGGCCGATGCGTTCGGCTTCGGCGCGCCGCGCGACGACGCCGGCGAGCGAGTCGATGCCCGCGTCCGGCGCCGCGAGTTGGTCCAGGCCGGCCAGCAACCGCCGCATGACTTCGTGCTGCCAGGCCAGTTCCTCGCGCAGCGGCCCGGAAGGCGCCGCGTCGAGTCGCAACCCGAGCGAGGCCAGGCGCCGCTCGACCTCGGGCCGGCGCGCCAGCAGTTCCTCGGCCCGTTGCAGCCACTGGTCGATCGCCGGCACGGTCGTGGGCCACGGTGGCCACAACTCGTCGCGCGCCGCGGCCACGAGGTCGTTCAGGCGCTTGTCGTCGACCAGGCGGCGATAGTCCGACCAGTTGTCGTCCGCTTCGCGCCACAGCGACGTGACCGCGAACAACGAGACCAGCAACACGAGCAGCAGCGCGAGGCCGAGCCCGGTGCTCAACCGATGCCGCCGCACGAACCGCGCGGCGACGTAGGTCCAGGTCGGCACCCGCGCCGCCACCGGTTCGTGTCGCCGCGCCCGCCCGAGGTCGAGGGCGAACTCCTGCACCGTCGCGTAGCGGCGCTCCGGCTCGAGCGCCAGCGCGCGCAGCAGCACGGCGTCGAGGTCGGGCGGCCAGCGCTCCGGGCTCGCGACCAGGGTCGACGGCCGCGGCGGCACGCTGCGCCAGATACTCGGCGGCGCCAGCAGGTCGACGTCGCGCGGCAGTCGTCCGGTGAGCAGTTCGTAACCGAGCACGCCGAGCGAATAGACGTCGCTGCGCACGTCGGCGTTCGCTGCGTCGCGCGCCTGTTCCGGGCTCACGTAGCCGGCGGTGCCCATGCCCGCGCCGGCGGCGGTCAGCCCGGCACCCGGCTCGTCGTCGCCGGCCAGGCGGCGATGCCGAAGTCGATCACGCGCGGCTCCGCGCGCTCGCCGGCCGTCACCACCAGCACGTTCGAGGGCTTGAGGTCGCGATGGATCACGCCCTTGCCGTGCGCGTGCTGCACCGCCTCGCACACGTCGAGCAACAGGTCCAGCCGTTGCTCCATCGTCGCCGGGCCCTGGCGCCAGCGGTGCAGCGGCACGCCCGGGACGTGCTCCATCACCAGGAACGGCCGGCCGCCCGGCGTGCGGCCGCAGTCGAGCACGCGGGCGATGCCGCGATGCTGCAAGCGCTGCAGGGCTTCGATCTCCTTCTGGAAGCGCGCCTCGAGGTTCGCCGAGCCCGCGAACGCCTTCATCACCTTGACGGCGACGACGCGCTGCAGCGGTGACTGCTGTTCGGCGCGGTAGACGCGGCCCATGCCGCCCTCGCCGAGTTCCTCGCCCAGCACGTACGGCCCGATCGCGCCGCCCACGCGCTCGTCGGCGACGGTGTCCGCCCGCCACGGCGACCGCAGACCCGGCGCGGTCTCGGGGCGGTCCGCGGCCAGCAGCGCCAGCACTTCCGCGGCCAACGCCGCGTCGTCCGCGGCGAGTTCATGCACCAGCGCCGCGCGTTCCCCGGCTGGCACGGCGAGCGCGCGGTGGAACAGCGCACCGGCCCGGTCGGACGACGACGGCTCCATGCGTGGAGCAGCTTGCCCCGGGGCCCCTTGCTGTCCAGGGGGAGTACACCGACGCTTCGTCGGCGCCGCGAGCCTGCCGCCCATGGACCTCACCCGGATCATCAACGACGCCGCGCGCGGCCGACCCGGCGCCGCCGACGAACTGTTGGCGCTGATCTACGACGAACTGCGGGCGATGGCCCGCCGCTACGTCGCTGGCGACCGCGCGGGCCTCGAACCGACGGCCTTGGTGCACGAGGCCTGGCTGCGGATCCGCGGCGGCATCGGCGAAGAATGGAATCACCGCTCGCACTTCTTCGGCGCGGCGGCCCAGGCGATGCGGCGCATCCTGGTGGAAGAGGCGCGGCGGCGGAGCGTGCGCCAGCGCGCCTCGGCCGGCGAACCGCCGCCGGCGGAGTCGTTGCCGCTCGTGCTCCCGGACGCCACCGAACTACTCGACCTCGACGCGGCGTTGCGTTCGCTCGAGGCCACGCATCCGCGCCTCGCTCGTGTCGTCGAACTGCGCTACTTCGGCGGGCTCGCGATCGCCGAGATTGCCGCCGCGCTCGAGGTGTCGGTCGGCACCGTCGAACGCGACTGGCGGCTCGCGCGAGCCCGGCTGCAGCGGTTGCTCGGCCCCCGCGATCGTTGACGCACGGGTACGGGCGAAGCCGATACCGCGTGCTTCAGAGAATGACGTCGCGCGCCGCGGTCGTCGCGTAGGAGCCGTTCTTCGCCGCGAGGCTGACGACGACGCCCTGCAAGCGCACGACCATGCCGGAGAGGCCCGGGGGCACGACGTTGGCGATGTTCGCGATGTTCGACCCAGCAGCGCCGACGCCGCTCGGCAGCACGACGAACCACGGTGCCGTGACCGGCAGCTGCAGGCCGGGGTACGCCGCCGACGGCAGCGGCGGAACCGGCGGCGTCCAAACTTCGAGCAGCAGCACCGTGAAGTCGTTGGCCAACGTGCCCTGCGGCGAGCGCAGCGACTTGCTGGCGAGGGCCCCCGCGGGCCCGGCCACCGGCGTCACCGCGGGATCGGCCACGCCGTTGATCGTCAGCGCCAGCGTGAAGTCCTCGCGCGTGCCGGGCAGCAGGTCGAACTCGTCGGCGCCGATGTCGGGCGCGGGACCGACGACGCGCGGGTCGCCTTCGAAGTCGAACGGCACCAGGGCGGCGCCGGCGGACCCGGCGTGGCGGCACGGCGAGGCCGCCGTCAGGTGCACGTCGCCGGTGGCGAGGTTCACGAACTGCGGATCGACCGAGAGATTGCCCGTTCCATTCACCGGCGAGCTGGACGCGCCGATGACGCAGGTGTTGGCGACGACCGCGATCCCGACGACCAGCAGGTCGGACGGCGCACCGGCGCGCGTGTTGCCCCAGAGGATGCAGTTGCTGAGGTTCGAGGACGCGAAGACCGAACCGCCGACGACGAAGCCACCGGTGACCTGGCCAGCCGCGACCGGCAGACCGGCGTCGTTGCCAGCGATCGTCGTGTGCAGCCCTAGGATCGCGATGTTGCCGCTGGTGAACACGCCGCCACCCGAGCCGCCGACCGAGGTCGCCGAGGAGCCGCCGGCACCGCCGCGGTTGTTGGTGATGACGCAGTTGGTGAACCCGATCCAGGTCACCACGATGGACGTGTCGCCAGTGATGGTCAGGGCACCAGCACCGCCGTTGCCGACGCCGCCCGCGCCGCCGTCGTTGCCGCGAAGCTCACACTGGCGCAGCACGACCGTGCCGCCCAACCCGAACATCTGGAAGCCGCCGCAACCGCCGTGGCCGCTACCGAACGGCGAGGCGATGCCGTTGCCGCCGACACCGCCGCGGTTGCCGATCACGCGGACCCGTTCGAACACCGGCGTGCCGAAGCCCGGTGCCGTGGTGATCTGGATGCCGCCCACACCGCCGTTGCCGGACAGGATCGCATTGCTCGTGCCATCCCCGCCGAAGTTGCCGCTGACCTCGCAGTCGATCAGGCGGAGCGCGGTGGCGGTCGCGTAGATGCCGCCGACCCCGCCCGACGCGAAGCCGGTCGGCGAGCCAGCACTCCCGCGATTGCCGGTGATCGTGCAGGCGCGGATCGTCGGCGACGTGCCCTGGCACTCGATACCACCGACGATGGCGGAGACGCCGAGCCCCCCGCGCACCGTGAAGCCTTCGAGCACCGACGCTGGTCCTTCGCCGTTGGCGAACGTGACCACGGTGCCGGTCTGGTTCGCGTCGATCGCCGTCGCCAAGGCACCGCCGCTGCTGCGCACGGTGATCGCCTTGCCGAGGAAGTCGATGCGCTCGAGGTAGACGCCCGGCGCCACCAGCACGGTGTCGCCGTTCGCCGAGGCCACGATCGCGGCCTGGATGCTCGCGTGCTGCGCGGGAACGTGGCGCGTGACTTGGGCAGATGCGACCGGCACCAGGAGGGCCGACGCGATCACGGCCGCGACGAGGACGCGAATACGCATGCCGCGAGTGTCGTAGGCCGACGGAGGCAGGGCAATCCCGTCGAGTCCTTCTAGAAGTTCACGTCGCGCGCCGCGGTCGTCGCGTAGGAGCCGTTCTTCGCCGCGAGGCTGACGACGACCCCCTGCAAGCGCACGGCCATGCCGGAGAGGCCCGAGGGCACGACGTTGGCAATGGTCGCACCCGCCGCCCCGATGCCGCTCGGCACCACGGCGAACCACGGCGCCGTGACTGGCAGCTGCAGGCCGGGGTACGCGGCCGACGGCAGCGGCGGAACCGGTGGCGTCCAGACTTCGAGCAGCAGCACCGTGAAGTCGTTCGCCAACGTGCCCTGCGGCGAGCGCAGCGACTTGATGGCGAGCACGCCCGCGGGGCCGGCCACCGGCGTCACTGCGGGATCGGCCACGCCGTTGAGCGTCAACGCGAGGGTGAAGTCCTCACGCGTGCCGGGCAGCAGGTCGAACTCGTCGGCGCCCATGTCGGGCGCGGGACCGACGACGCGCGGATCCCCTTCGAAGTCGAACGGCGGCAGGGCGGCGACGACGGCCCCGGCGTGCCGGCACGGCGAGGCCGCCGTCAGGTGCACGTCGCCCGCGGCGAGGTTCACGAACTGCGGGTCGACCGAGAGATTGCCGGTGCCGATCACAAAGGTGCTCGCCACACCGATGTCGCAGTTGTTGGCAGAGGCCGCGATCCCGACGACCAGCAAGTCGGAGGGCCCGCCGGCGCTGGTGTTGCCCCACAGGATGCTGTTGCGCAGGTTGGCCGACGACAACTGCCAGCCGCCGACGGTGATGCCGCCGGAGACCTGGCCCGGTGCCACCGGCAGCCCGCCGTCGTTCCCGGCGATGGTCGTGTGCAGCGCCGTGAACACGACGATGCCGTTCTTGAACGTGCCGCCGCCGTCGCCGCCAAAGCACACCGCCGAGCTGCCGCCCTGCCCGCCGCGGTTGCCGACCACGACGCAGTTCACGAAGGCCACGCCGGCCGAGAACAGGGCCGTGGGCCCGTAGATGTCGAAGCCGCCGACGCCACCGTTGCCGGTGCCACCCACACCGCCGTCGTTGCCGCGGAACTCGCAGTCGCGCAGCACCGTGGTGCTCGAGAACGTCGAGAACTCGAAGCCACCGCAGCCGCCGCGGCCGAACGACGGGCCGGGCACCACACCCGTGCCGCCGTTGCCGCCGCGGTTGCCCCGCACGCGCAGCCGTTCGAGGGTCGCGGCTCCGACCCCGAAGCCCGAGGCGATGTACACGCCGCCCGCACCGCCCTTGCCGCCGGCCACGGTCGCGCTGCCGCCGCCATCCCCGCCGAAGTTGCCGACGACGTCGCAGTCGAGGAGCCGCAGCGTCGACGACTGCGCGTGGATGCCGCCTGCACCACCGGGATTGCCCGCGGAACCGGCATGGCCGCGGTTGCCGGTGATCGTGCACCGACGAATCGTCGGCGACGCGCTGCTGCACTGGATGCCGCCGGCTTCGGCCGTGATGCCGAGGCCCCCACGCACCGTGAACCCCTCGAGCACCGACGCTGACCCTTCGCCGGTCGCGAACGTGACCACGGTTCCGGTCTGGTTGGCGTCGATCGTCGTCGCGGCGGCACCCCCGGTGCTGCGCACGGTGATCGCCTTGCCGAGGAAGTCGATGCGCTCGAGGTAGACGCCCGGCGCCACCAGCACGGTGTCGCCGTTCGCCGAGGCCACGATCGCGGCCTGGATGGTCGCGTGCTGCGCGGGAACGTGGCGCGTGGTCTGGGCCGGCACCGTCGCGAGCAGGAACGCGGCGGCGACGACGAAGCGATTCGACTGCATGTACCGAGTGTCGGCACCCGAGGTCCCTCGGGCAACCGGGGGGCGGCGATGGCGGACCGTGCACCTTTGCCCTCGCGCCGACCGCGGCAGGATGCCAACATCCCGCGCGCCATGCGTCCGCTCCGCCTCGCCCTCGTCGCGTCCGAGCTCGCACCCTTCGCCAAGACCGGCGGCCTCGCCGACGTGCTGCTCGGCCTCGGCCGATGGCTCGGCAAGAAGGCACCGCAGGGACCGGGCCACGACGTGCGCCTGTTCGTGCCGCTGTATCGCCGCATCGAGAAGTCGGGGCTCAAGACCACGCCGCTGCCCGGGGCGCAGAACATCGACGTGCGCTTCCCGCAGCGCACGATCCGCTTCTCGATCCGCACCGCGCCGCTGCCGCAGAGCGACGTCGTCGTGCACTTCGTCGACTGCAAGGAGCTGTTCGATCGCGAGGGCATCTACACCGAGGACGGCGACGAGGCGCTGCGCTTTGGCCTGCTGAGCCGTGCCGTCCCCGAGACCTGCCAGCGGCTGCAGTGGGCGCCCGACGTCGTGCACTGCAACGACTGGCACACCGGCCTGCTGCCGCTCTACCTGAAGACGGTCTACGCGTGGGACAAGCTGTTCGCCGGCACGAAGACGGTGCTGACGATCCACAACATCGGCTACCAGGGCCTGTTCCCCGACAGCCAGCTCGACGTGCTCGGCCTCGGCGATCAGCGCGCGCACGTGCACCACGGCGACCTGCGCGACGGCAAGCTGTCGTTCCTCAAGACCGGCGTGCTGCACGCGCATCGCCTGACGACGGTGTCGCGCACCTACGCGCGCGAGATCCAGACCGCCGAGTACGGGATGGGGATGGACGAACTGCTGCGCTCGCGCAGCCAGGATCTCGTCGGCATCGTCAACGGCGTCGACTACGGCGAATGGGATCCGCAGACCGACCCGCGCATCCCGCACCACTTCACGGTCGACGATCTGTCGGGCAAGGCGAAGATGAAGGCGGCGATGCTGCAGCGGTTTTCGTTGCCGCACGACCCCCGCGCCCCGGTGTTCGGCGTGGTCTCACGGCTGACCGCGCAGAAGGGCTTCGAGCTGTTCGCGGATTCGATCCCGGTGTTCCTGCAGCGCGAGGACATGCGGCTGTGCGTGCTCGGCTCGGGCGAGGACAAGCACGAGAAGTACTTCCAGTGGCTGCGCGACACCTGGCCCCACAAGGTCGGCATCTTCCGCGGCTTCCAGGAGGACCTCGCGCACTGGATCGAGGCCGGCAGCGACCTGTTCCTGATGCCGAGCCGCTTCGAGCCGTGCGGCCTCAACCAGATGTACAGCCTGCGCTACGGCACGCCGCCGATCGTGCGCCGCACCGGCGGCCTCGCCGACACCGTCGAGGCCTGGGATCCGCACACGCGGCGCGGCACCGGCTTCCTGTTCGACGAGTACTCGAGCAAGGCGTTGGCCGGCACCATCGACTGGGCGCTGCGCAATTGGCGCGACCAGCTCGGTTGGCGGCAGCTGGTGAAGAACGGCATGCAGCGCGACTTCTCGTGGAATCGCCAGGGCCCCGAGTACCTCGCTCTCTACCGCGCCCTGCTCGGCCTGTAGGCTCCGACCCAACCCCACCATGCACGTCGTCTTCGTCGAGCCTTCGTTCCCCAAGAACCAACGCGAGTTCCTGCGCGGCCTGCTGAGCACCGGCGCTCGCATCTCGGCGATCAGCGAACGGCCGCCCGAGGCGCTGCCGAACGAACTGCGCGAGGGCCTGTTCCAGTTCGAACGGGTGCGCTCGGTCGTCGACGAACACGCGATGGCCGAGGCCGTGAAGCGCCTGAGCCAGAAGGCGCGCGTCGATCGGCTCGAAGCCACCGTCGAGGCGCACGTGATGGCAGCGGCGCACGTGCGCGAACAACTGAAGATCCACGGCACCACGTCGAAGACGGCGTGGCTGTGCCGCGACAAGCCGGCGATGAAGGAGGCCGCCCGCGCCGGCGGCGTGGCGTGTGCAGCGAGCGCGCGCATCGGCTCGATCGCCGACGCCGAGGCCTTCGCGAAGAAGAACGGCTATCCGCTGATCGTGAAGCCGCTCGACGGCGCAGGCGCCTCGGGCACCCACAAGTGCACGAACGACGCCGAACTGCGCGCGGCCTGTGAGTCGCTGCGCGTCGATCAGGGTCGCACCGTGGCGATCGAGGAGTTCCTCGACGGCCACGAGGGCTTCTACGACACGCTCTCCGTCTGCGGGAAGCCGGTGATCGACTTCGCCAGCCACTACTACCCGAACGTGCTCGAGGCGATGCGCACCCGCTGGATCTCGCCGCAGATCGTCTGCACGAACCGCATCGACGGCGGCCACTACGAGGAACTGCGCGCGATGGGCCAGAAGGTCATCACCGCACTCGGCATCTGGACGTCGCCGACGCACATGGAGTGGTTCTCCGGGTCGAAGGGCCTGCGCTTCTCCGAGATCGGCTGCCGGCCACCTGGGGTCGGCGTCTGGGATCTCTACTGCGCCGCCAACGAGTTCGACCTCTACGCCGCGTGGGCGCATGCGGTCGTGCACGAGAAGGTGCCGTTCCGGCCCTCGCGCAAGTACTCGGCCGGCATGATCGCGCTGCGCCCCGACAAGGACGGCGTGATCTCGCACTACGACGGCATCGAGGCGATGCAGCGGCACTGCCGCGACGCGCTGATCGACATGCATCTGCCGCCGCCGGGCACCGCGACGCAGGGCGTCGAGGGCGGCTACATGGCGAACGCCTACGTGCGCCTGCGCCACCCCGACTTCGACGCGCTGCGCGCGCTGCTGAACTGGGTCGGCGAGAACGTCAAGGTGCGCGCGAAGTAGCCGCCGCGCGGAACGCGCCGCCCGCGGTCAGGACAGGCGCAGCCGCCGCAGCTCGCTCTTCGGGGTGCGCACCGCCAGCGCGGCGACGAACTCCGGGCCCGGCGACACGTCGAGCAGCGACCACGCCGCCGGATCGTCGCGTCCGTCGCGGCAGCGCAGCAGCCGGCCGTGCTCGTCCAAGCTGACGTCGAAGCTGTCGAGCGGCATCGACAGACCTTCGCCGAGGGCCTTGATGTAGGCCTCCTTGCGCGTCCAGCAGCGGTAGAACGCCAGTTCGCGGGCAGTTCCTGCCAGCGCATCGAGCGCGGTGAACTCACCGGCCGAGAAGTGCTTGCGGGCGATCTCGGTGAGGCTCTCGAGATGGCGCACCTTCTCGAGATCGACGCCGAGTTCGGTCGCGGCCACGGCGATCAACGCCAGCTTGCCGCTGTGTGAGAGGTTGAAGAACGGCCCCTTCGCCGCCAGGTACGGCTTGCCGCGCGGGCCTTGCGTGAACTCGACGGCCGTCGGCGCGATGCCGAGGTAGCCGCCGAGGATCTCGCGCAGGGCGCCATGGCCGATCTGGTAGCGGCGGCGGTGGTCGGCGAAATGGAAGCGCTGCAGTCGTTGCAGTTCGGCGCGCGACAACAGGGCGCCGTAACGCTCGGCGTCCCCCTGCAGCGACACCGCCCACACGTGCACTTCGCCCGCACCAAGAGCCACGGCGCCGGGTCGCGTCTCGGCGAACGAAGGGTTGAGCGCGACATCGTCCATGCAGGGCCCGCAGCCTACCGCCTGGGCACCCATCGCGCGACGCGTCCGTCGGCGCCCGCGGCCCACACGGTGCCGTCGGCGGCGCGCGACAGGGCGTGGAAGCCCTCGACATCGACGACCCGCCACGATCGCCCACGATCGTCGGACACGCTGGTACCGTGCGAACCGACCGCGAGCAGCCGCGCGTCGTCGAGCCAGACCACGGCCGAACGGAAGCCGCCGGCTCCGGCCGCGACCGGCTGCCAGGTGCGCCCACCGTCGTCGCTGCGCGCGACCGTGCCTTCGTTCGCCGTTGGCACGGCGTAGTCGCCGCCCACCACGACGCCGTGGTCGCCGGCGAAGGCGAGCCCGAAGCCGCCGCGTGATGGCGCGCCCGCGTGCATCGGCGCATCGACGACGCGCCAGGACCCGAACGCACCCTGCAGCACGCGCGCGCGTTCGCCGCCGCCGGTCGCCACCACGAACTCCGGCCCGGATGGTCCAGCGAACGCGGCAACGCAGGTACCGCTCGCAGCGAACGCCGCCTCGCCGACCAGCGGCGCGGGCAGTCGGTCGCGGGCGACCGGCTGCCAGGTGGCACCGCGATCGCGCGTCGTCCACAGGCAGAAGCCGCCGTTCATCGGGTCGGCGAACAGCACGCCGTGGTCGCCGGTGAACGCCATCGCGTCGAAGAACGCGCCACGCCGGGTGTCGGTCAGCACGGTCCGCCACGTGGCGCCGCCGTCGGTGGTGCGATCGACACGAGCGACGTCGCCGGCCGAGAGCACGAGTGCATGGTCGGCGTCGAGCACTTCGAGATCGCGGAAGTCGCAGGCGGCGGCATTCGGCGGCGCGACCGCCTGCCAGGACTCGCCTCCATCCCGACTGCGCCACACTTCGCCGCCGGCCCCCGAGACCCAGACGGTGGCGGCATCGAGCGCGCCGAGCCCGCGCAGACTCTGACGGGTCGGCGTCCGAACGAACTGCCAGTGGCCGTCGCCATCGGCCCTGCCGCCGGGCAGGAGGTGGCAAGCGGAGGACGCGAACACGACGAGAAGGACGAACGGCGGGCGCAGCATCGGCAGCCCCGCAGTATCCTGCGGCCCCGCCCCGCCGGCCATCGTCGTCCATGCAGCCCCGACGCCTGCTCGCCGTTGCCCTCACGCTCGCACCCGGGTTCGCCCAGGAACCAGCGTCGAGCGACTGGGCGTTCGCACCGTTGCAGAACGTGGCGCCGCCAGCTGCGCGCGACGCGGCGTGGAACGCCCCGATCGATCGCTTCGTGCGCGAACAACTCGACGGAGCCGGCCTGCAACCTGCACCGACGGCCGACCTGCGCACGTTGCTGCGCCGCGCTTCGTTCGTTCTGACCGGCCTGCCGCCCGCCCCCGAAGACGTCGAAGCGCTGCTCGCCGACCCGAGCCCCGACGCGTTCGCGCGCGTGGTGGACCGTCTGCTCGCCTCGCCGCACTTCGGCGAACACCAGGCGCGGCACTGGCTCGACCTCGCGCGCTACAGCGACAGCAACGGCCTCGACGAGAACCTCGCGTTCGCCAACGCCTTCCGCTACCGCGACTGGGTCGTGCGCGCGCACAACGACGACCTGCCGTACGACCGCTTCGTGAGCATGCAGATCGCCGGCGACCTGCTCGCTGCCGACCCCGCGGTCGGCATCGACGGCCACGTCGCCACCGGCTTCCTGGCCATGGGGCCGCGCATGCTCGCCGAGCAGGACAAGGAGAAGCTGGTCCTCGACACGATCGACGAACAGCTCGACCTGGTCGGCCGCACGGTGCTCGGTCTGACGATCGGCTGCGCCCGCTGCCACGACCACAAGTTCGACCCGATCAGCCAGCGCGACTACTACGCGCTGGCTGGCATCTTCCGCAGCACGACGGCGTTCCACGACCTCGGCCACGTGTCGAAGTGGTTCGACCGGGAACTCGCCGACGACGCGGCGATCGCGGCGCGGCTCGCCGCCGAGAAGGCGCGCAAGCAGGCGAAGGAACGGCTCGACGCCGCCACGGCCGCGGCGCTGGCGACCCAGCGGGAAACCCTGGTCGCCGACGCCGGGCGCTACCTGCTCGCCGGCACCACCTTGGCGGCGCGCAGCGTGTTCACGCAGGCCGAGACCGCCGCCGCGACCAGCCTGCACGCCGACGCCAGCCACTGGGGCGACGCGCAGACGACGGTCCTGCACACCCACCGCGCGGGCGAGCAGTTCGCCGAGTGGACGTTCACGACCGCCGCCGCGGGCCGCCATCGGCTGTTCGTGCGCTACGCCGCCGCCGAGTCGCGGCCGATGCGCGTGCTGGTCGACGGCACGGTCGCCGCCGAGCAGGCTCTCGCCGCGACGACCGGCGGCTGGCTGCCGGCGCACCAGCAGTGGCACGAAGCGGCGGTCCTCGACGGCAGCGGCAGCGCGCAGAGCCTGCGGCTGATCGCGCACGGGCCGCACGTGCCGCACCTCGACGCCTGGATGCTGTGCCCGACCGACCACGACGCCGGCACCCTGCTGCCGCCGGTCGTGCAGCAGGCGGCGTTGGTCGTGGCGTCGCGGACCGGCGACCCGTTGCTGACCTTCTGGCGGCGCCTCGTCGACGGCGATCCGGCCGCCCTGCCGGAACGGGTGCGCGCGGCGCAGGGCAAGGGCGGCCTGGCCGCGGCCTTGCTCGACGGCGACCCGCCGACCTCGGCAGCGAGCCTCGCTTTGCGCGTGCAGGATTTGTTCACGCGCGCCGAGGCTGCCACTGCCGCAGTGCGCGCGAGCCGGGACGCGAAGGAACGCGACGCGCCGGTCCGCCTCGACGACACGACCCTCGAAGCGGCGCGCGCGCTGCTGTTCGAGGGAGCGGGTCTGCTGACGTTGCCGGTCAGAACGCTGCGTCCCTTCGTGCCGGCGACGACGCTCGCCGAACTCGAGGCGCTCCAGCAGCAACACGCCGCAGCGGCCGCGGCGGTGCCGGCGAAGGCGCCGATGACCATGTGCGTGGCCGAGGCCACCGTGAAGGAACTGCCGCTCCACTACCGCGGCAACCACCTGACGCTGGCGCCGGTGGCGACGCCGCGCGCGATGTTGTCGGTGTTCGCCTCGTTCGTGCCCGCGCCACCGATCCCCGCCGACCACAGCGGCCGTCGTGAGTTCACGCAGTGGCTGTTCGCCCCCGAGCAGGCCCTCGCGGCCCGGGTCGCCGCCAACCGGATCTGGCAGCGTGCGTTCGGGCAAGGCCTCGTGCGTTCGCCTTCGAACTTCGGCCGCCGCGGCGACCAGCCCGTGCACACAGCACTGCTCGACTGGCTCGCCGCCGACCTGCGCGCGCACGGCTGGTCGCAGAAGCAGCTCTGGCGGCGCATCCTGCTGTCCCGCACCTGGCAGCAGTCGGTGGTCGCCACGCCGCAAGCCCTCGAGCGCGACCCCGACAACCGACTGCACGGCCGCTGGCAACGCCAGCGGTTGCCGGCGGAAGCGATCCGCGACGGCATGCTCGCCATCGCCGGCACGTTGGACCGTTCGCTCGGCGGCAGCCTGCTGACGACCGACGACCGCGCCTACGTGACCAACGACCAGAGCAACGACGCGGCGCGCTACGACAGCCGCCGTCGTTCGCTCTACCTGCCGGTCATCCGCAACGCGATGTTCGATTTCTACGCCGCCTTCGACTACGCCGACCCGAGCGTGCATCTCGAGCAGCGGCCGCAGTCCGCGACCGCGCCGCAGGCCCTGTGGCTGCTGAACGCGCCGTTCGTGCGTGAACAGAGCAAGGCGCTCGCCGAACGTGGCCAGGCGGTGGCGACCGACGACGACGGCCGCATCGCGTTCCTGTGGCGTGCGGTGCACGCGCGCGCGCCGAGCCCGACCGAACGCGCCGCCGCGGCGCGATGGCTGGCCGCCGGCCCGCAACTCGGCGACGCCGAGCCGTGGCTGCGCCTCGCGCAAGCGCTCTTCCTCAGCAACGAGTTCCTCCATGTCGACTGACGCTTGCGGTCACCCGAGCCCTCGCCCGCAGCTGTCGCGGCGGGACCTGCTGCGCAATTCGGCGTGTGGCTTTGGCGCGCTGGCACTCGGCGACCTGCTGGCCGGCGACGATCTGCTGCCGCGGCAGCCGCACTTCGCGCCACGCGCCAAGCGCATCGTGTTCCTGTTCATGCACGGCGGGCCGTCGCAGGTCGACACCTTCGACTACAAGCCGCTGCTGCAGCGTGACCACGGCAAGCCGCTGCCGTTCGCCAAGCCGCGCGTGACGTTCGCCGAGACCGGCAACCTGATGGGCTCGCCGTTCCGTTGGGCGCGCCACGGCCGCAGCGGGCAATGGAGCAGCGAGCTGTTCCCCCACGTCGCGTCGTGCGCCGACCAGATCTGCTTCCTGAAGGGCCTGCACGGCAGCAACGACGCGCACGGCGGAGCCCTGCTCAAGGTCCACACCGGCAGCGACACCTTCGTGCGGCCGTCGATCGGCAGCTGGGCGCTCTACGGTCTTGGCAGCGAGAGCCGCAACCTGCCGGGCTTCGTCACCATCTGTCCGACGCTCGGCCACGGCGGCGTCAACAACTGGAGCTCGGCGTTCCTGCCGGCGGTCTACCAGGGCACGCCGCTCGGCAACGCCAGCGTGCCGAGCGACCAGGCCGCGGTCCGCCACCTCACCGCGGGCCTGCCGCCGGCAGCGCAGCGGGCGCAACTCGACCTGATCCAGGAGTTGAACCGCGAGCACGCCGCCCAGCGTTCCGGCGACTCCGTGCTCGACGCCCGCGTGCACGCGCTCGAACTCGCGTTCCGCATGCAGATGGAAGCGCCGTCGGTGCTGGACCTCGGCAACGAGAACGAACGCACGCAGAAGCTCTACGGGCTCGACGACCCGACCACCGCCAACTTCGGGCGGCAGTGCTTGATGGCGCGGCGCCTGCTCGAGGCCGGCGTGCGCTTCGTGCAGTGCACGCACTCGTACAAGTGGGACCAGCACTCGAACCTCGAGGTCGACCACCGCAAGAACGCGCGTGAGGTCGACCTGCCGATCGCCGGGCTGTTGACCGACCTGCAGCAGCGCGGCCTGCTCGAGGACACGCTGGTCTGGTGGGGCGGAGAGTTCGGCCGCACGCCGACCAGCGAAGGCGGCTCCGGTCGCGACCACAACCCGCACGCGTTCACCCACTTCCTCGCCGGCGGCGGCGTGCGCGCGGGCTTCTCGTACGGGATCACCGACGACTACGGCTACTACACGGTCGACGAGCGCATGCACGTGCACGACCTGCACGCGACGATCCTGCACCTGCTCGGCATCGACCACGAACGCCTCGTCTACCGGCACGCGGGCCGCGACTTCCGGCTCACCGACGTCGAGGGCAAGGTCGCGCGCGCGATCCTCGCCTGACCCGCCGCGTCACCGCCCGCGGCGCTCCGGCGGGCCTTCCTCGCGCGGCGGCAGGCGCTGCATCAGCGCCCGGTGCCGATCGGCCAGCCGACTGTCGGCGAAGCGGGCCACCAGCGGGCGCAGCAGATCCCTCCCACCCTCGGGGCCGCCGCCGCCGTGCAGCGCGTCGGCCAAGACGCCGTGGTTGCGGCGTTCCGACAGCAGGGTGTCGATCGTGTCGAACAACGCGTGCAGCTCGGTCTTCGCATCGTCCTGCCGGCCGAGCTGTTCGCACACGACCACCAACGCGCGTCGGGTCTGCAGGGTCTGCATCATGCGCATGCGGTCGAGGCCCTCGGACTCGCCGGTCGCCGCCTCGGCGGCGAGCCCCGCCCGCAGCTCGCGTTCGGCTTCGGCGAGTTGCTGCTTCTGCTGGTCCGGCGGCAGCTCCTGGGCGCCCTGCTGCAAGGCCCGACCGAGGGCCGACCCGGCCTGGGCGCGCAGCCGAGCGTACTCGCGCACCTGCGGCTGCTGTGCCACCAGCCACGTCGCATGCTCGACCGCCTCGCGGCAGTCGGCGACCGACGCCGTGAAGCCCTCGCGCGGTGGCCGACCTTCGTCGCGTCGTGAGGGATCCAGCAGCACGCGGCTGAGTTCGAACCGGTCGTCGACGCGGTCCGGATGCCGACGGACCAGATCGCGGAGGATGTCCAGGGCCTCGGTGCGCGCGCCGGCACGATCGGCGTCGGGTCGCCCGCCGCCCGGGCCCCTGCCGAGCCGCCCCGCCAGCAGCACGCATCGCGCCTTCAGCGCGCGCGCGTCGGCATGCGTCGGGTCCGCGGCCAGCAGGTCGTCGACCAGCGCCACCGCCTGCTGCAGCTGGGCACGCGCCGCCCGCGCCCGGTCGCGGTCGGCCTCGCCGGACCGCTCGCCGGGCCGCGGCGGCCGCCGCAGCCCGGGCTCCGCGGCCAACAGGTAGTGCACCTTGGCACGCTCGAGCCGCACCCCGCGGCCGTCGGCCGGAAGCTGCTCCAACAAGGCCAGCGCCTCGGCGAACTTCGGCGCCGCATCGGCAGGACGCTGGCTCCGGCGATCGAGCTGCGCGGCCTCGACCAGCACGGCGGCGAGTTCGCGACGGACATCGCGGCCCGTGACCTTGCCCAGCCGGTCGCGCGCCTGGCGGTAGGCCTGGGCGGCCTGGGCGAGGTTCTCGGGACTGCCGAGCCGCGCGTGGATCGCCCCGACCCGCCGGCACGCCCGCGCGGTCTCGAGCTGCAGCACCTGGTTGCCAGCGTTCTGCGCCGCGAACAGGTCGTAGAACGCGAGCATCTCCTGCAACAACGCGAGATCGCCGGGATCCACGACCGACCGCACCAGCACCACCTGTTCGCCGGTCTCCTCGTCCTCGTCGAAGGCGAGTGCCGGGTCGGGGCCGATCAGGCGGTCGAAGACCTTCGCGAAGGCATCGAGCGTCAGGCCGACGTTCTCCTCGGCCCGCGCGAGGCTCTGCTCGGCGAGCTTGGTCTGGTCGGCGGCGATCGTCGCCGACGCCTCGGCGCGGCCCAGCGCGTCGTCGGTGACGACGTAGGCAACCCAGCCGGTGACGCCGGCCCCGAGCACTGCCAACGCCGTGCAGGCCGCGAGCGTCGCCATGCCGCGGTTGCGGCGGCACCAGCGCCAGGTCTGGCCGAGCGCCGACAGGCGGCGGGCGGCGATCGGCTGGTCGTCGAGGAACGCCTGCAGGTCGCGCTGCAGCGCCGCCGCGTCCTGGTAACGATCGGCGGCGTCGCGAGCGATTGCCTTCTCGATCACGACGCACAGGTCGTCGGGCGCGTCCGGGCACAGCCGGCGCAGCGACTCGGGCCGCTGCGTGCGGATGCGTTCCATCAACTCGGTGCGTGAACCGCTGGCGAACGCCTGGCGCAGCGTCAGCAGTTCGTAGAGGGTCACGCCGAGCGCGTAGACCTCGCTGCGCTGGTCGTAGCTGCCGGCGAACTGCTCCGGCGCCATGTACTGCAGCGTGCCGAGCAGGTCGCCCGAGTGCGTGAGCCCTTCGGCTTCGAGCGCCTTCGCCAGGCCGAAGTCGGTGACCCACAGGTGCTCGTTCGCCTCGAGCAGCAGGTTGCCGGGTTTGATGTCGCGATGCAGCGTGCCCTGCGCGTGGGCGTGCGCGAGCGCGCTCGCCGCCTGCACGCCGAGCCGCGCCACGAAGCGCGCGCGACTCTTCCAGGCACCGCTGCCGGACGGTGGCGCTGCCTGCTGCTCGGCCCGCCAGCGGTCGAGCCCGACGCCGGCGATGTACTGCATGGCGTACCAGTGGAAGCCGTCGCTCTCGCCGCTGCCGAACACCGGCACGATGTTGCTGTGGTGCAACTGCGCGGCGATCTGCGCCTCGCGCCGGAAGCGCTCGAGCTGGTTGCCGCCGAGCAGGGCCGACTGCGGCAGGACCTTCAGCGCGACCTTGCGGCCCAGCGACTCCTGCACCGCTTCGAACACGACACCCATGCCGCCGCGGCCGAGTTCACGCAGGATGCGGAACTCCCCCAGCCGTTCGAGGTGCGGCACCGCGGCACCCCGCCGACCGCTGCCGCTCGACGCGCGGTCGCGCTTGTGCGACTCGAGCGCCAGGATCGTCGGCAGCAACTCGCGCAGTGCCGGGCCGTGCTCCGGCACGCTCGCGGCGAAGTCTTCCACCGAGAGCTTCGGCTCGGTCGCACGACGCCGCAGGAACTGCTCGACCAGCAGGTCGAGCGGATCGCGGGCCGACGTCTCGGCGGAGGACGTCATGCGTCGCCGATCGGGCCGAGGAAGCCCTTGAGCCGGCCGAGCGCACGCACGTAGCGATTGCTCGCGGCGTTCTCCTGGATGCCGAGCACGGCCGCCGCCTCCTTGTTCGACAGCTCTTCGAAGTGGCGCAGCAGCAGCACCTCGCGGTCGATCTCGTCCATCGCCGCCAGGGCTTGCTCGATCTTCTGCCGCAGCTCCTCGCGCATCACCGCCCCGCTCGGTGAGGTGATGTGGCCCACGAAGAACCCCGACAGCGTGCCGCTCGCCGGCGCGTGCACTTCGCGGCCGGCCGACCGCATCTTGGCGCCGAGGTGCTTCCGGTGCAGGTCGATCATCGTCTGCTGCGTGATCAGGCGCACCCAGACCAGGAACGGCTTGTCGTCGTCGCGGAACGCCTGCAGCCGTTTCTTGGCCTCGAGGAACGTGTCCTGCAGCACGTCCTCGGCGTCGATGCGGCCCACCAGGCGCGGATCGAGCCGGAAATGCACCATGCGGCCCAGGCGTTCGCGCAGCCGCTCGAACAACGTCGCCAGCGCACGGTCGTCGCCGCCCCGCAAGTCGGCCTCGAGTTCTTCGTCGGTGCGCTCCATGTGCGGGCAACGATAACGAACCGCCGACCAACACGGCGAGTCTGGCATCGAACCGTGGATCAGCCGGATCCCGACGATGTCACTGCCCCGGCGAGGAACTGCCGCAGCGTCGCCGCCGGCACGTCGCGCCCGGTGAACAGCCTCACCTGGGCAGCAGCCTGCGCGAGGAACATCTCGACGCCGGACACCGCCGTGGCCCCGGCCGCCGCGGCATCGCGCAGGAACCGGGTCCACTGCGGCTGGTACACCATGTCGAGCACCGTCGTGCCCGTCGCCGGTCGCCAGCCGGACAGCAACCGTTCCTCCGGATCGCGGCCCGCGCCGCCGACCGGCGTCGCCTGCACGACGACCGCTGGCCGGATCTCGCCGAGCACGCGTTCCGAGAGGCTCGCGAGCTGCACGCCGCGCGCGGCGGCGAACTCGCGGGCGGCATCGGGCGAACGCCCCAGCAGCGTGATCTGGTAGCCCAATCGCTGCAGCGCGATCGCTCCGGCCCGCGCCGCGCCACCGGTGCCGAGCACCGCCGCACGACGACCGCCGCCCTCGGGCACCGCCGCACCTTGCAGGGCGGCCAGCACGCCGGCGACGTCGGTGTTGTGTCCGACCATGGCGCCCGCGCCGTCGAACGTGATGGTGTTGACCGCGCCGGTCGCAGCCGCGTCGTCGTCGAGTCGCGAGCACAGGTTCGTCAGGGCGCCCTTGTGCGGAGCGGTCACCGAGAGGCCGCGCAGCCGCCCCGACTGCAGCATCGCCAGCACCGCGTCCGGGCGCGACGTCTCGAACGGCAGGTAGACGCCGTCGTAGCCCAGGCGCCGGAAGGCGCGGTTGTGCAGCCACGGACCGAGCGAGTGCAGCGCCGGGTTGCCGAGCAGCCCATGCACGGCGGTGGCAGCACCGAGCGATCCGCAGCGGAACAGGCCGGCGAGCAGCGCGACCGGCGGCTGGCCCGGCGCCGTGTCGTCGCCGTCGCCGAGGCTGCCGTAGACCAACGGCGCGTCCGCGCACGCCGCGAGCACGCGCGTGGGCCACGCCGTGCGCCCCATCGCGAAGGCGACCGTCGGCTGCTGCACCTGGTCGGTCGTTCGCAGCAGTTCGAGGACCGGGGCCGCGTCGGCGAGATCGTGCGCCGTGACGGCCAGCTTGGCGACGGTGCCGGCCTGCGCGTGGAGCTTGTCGCGAATCGCCGGCAGCTCCTTCGGCACGCCGGTGAAGCTGTGGAACGAACGGATGCGCAACCGCAGCCGCGTGCGCCCGGACGGCGGCGACCACGACTCCCAGTGTTCGAGATCGAGGCCGACGGCGCCCGCGTCGAGCGCCGCACTCAGCAGTTCGCGCCGTTCGCCGAGCGTGCCGCGGAAGCCGCCGCCGTCCTCCGGAGTGCGGCAGGCGACCAGCACCGGCAGCCGCACCGCGCCGATCGCTGCCGCCAGGTCCTGCGCGCGCTGCCAACGATCGAGCCGCAGCTCCAGCCAGTCGGCACCGGCCATCGCAGCCCGCCGCCCCGAGCTGACCACCTGCTCGCGAGACTCGGCGAAGACGCTGGCGACGACGGCGGCCATGGTCACCGCGGGCCGAGCACGTCGTGCAGTGCTGCGACCGCCGGCGCCGGCAGCCCGGCGGTCCGTGCCAGTTCGAGCGCGATCCGCGACATCGCGACGTAGGCCGGCACCCCCGCCGGCGCCATCGCGCGCAGGCGATCGAGGTGGGCGCGGACCGTCGCGACGTCCCCACGTCGCACCGGGCCCGACAACGCCGCGGCCGGCCCATGGACCGCACTGCCGTCGACGGCCGCGTGCATCAGGGCCGCGGTCAGTGCGCGCGCCCTGGCCGCGTCGACGACTCCGGACGCCGCGAACGCGTCGAGCGCCGCCGCGAACAACCCGGTGGCGCCGTTCGCGGCGAGCGCGCAGGCCGCGTGGTACAGCGTCCGGTCGCCCTCGGCCCCGACGACCGGCACGAGCCCGAGGCGTCGGCACAGGCCGCCGAGCAGCACCATCGCGTTCTCGTCGCCGGTGATCACCGCCGGCGCCCCGGTCATCGCCTCGAGACCCCGCGGACCGTCGGCGAACGGGGCGACCGGGTGCAGCGTGCCGCGCCGCACGTCCGGAACACCATCGAAGACCTCGAGGCCATGCCGGCCGCTGGTGTGCACCCACAGGCTGCACGGCCGCGGCGGCGCCGCGCGCAGAGCGCCGAGCACCGCGTCGCGCAGTTCGTTGTCGCCCACGGCGAACAGCACGACGTGCGCTTCCGCGTGGTGGGACGGCTGCGCGGCCCGCACGCCGGCCGGCGCGATCCACCGGATGCTGCGCAGGGTGCGTTCGACGTCACGGCCGACGAAGCCGACCACGTCGACGCCGGACCGCAGCAGCCGCTGGCCGAACGCCGTGCCGACCCGGCCCGGTCCGAAGATCACTACGCGCAGTGCCACGCGTGGATCCTACCGGCAGGGGCTCGGCGCATGATCAGCCCGCGCCCTGCGCGGCACTCTCACCGCCGTTCGAGGTCGCCTCGCGCCGGCGACGCTCGCGTTCCTCCTGCCGCCGCTCGAGTTCGTCGATGTACTCCTGGTCGAGCGTGTCGTTGAGATCGTCGAGGTCGTCGAAGTCCTTGGGCCGGTAGGACGAACCGGCGCGCTGCGCGGCCTCGACTTCCTCGATGTAGGCGCGCACGACCGCCTTGTGCACTTCGATGCGCGTCTGGCTGTTGATCGGATGCGCGAGGTCGGCGTGCAACCGGGCGCGTCCGCGGTGATCGCGCGGCGCCCGTTCGGGATCGAGCCGCTCGCCGCACTGGTTGCAGTAGCCGGCGCGTAGGTGGTTCTTGTGGTGGCAACGCGGGCAGTGGTCGGCGAGCTTGCGGCTCGGCATCGCCACGAACGGTCCCTTGTTGCCGTCGATGATCTTGAGGTCGCGCACGACGAACGAGTCGCCGAGCGTCACGCTGGCGTAGGCCTTCAGCTTGTTGCGTGGATCGTCCGTGAGCTTCACGCGCACCTCGGTGACGAGGAGTCGCGCCGGATCGGAACCACCGTTGCGTTCGAGCTGCATCACCGCCTCCCTGGAACTGCCTGCCGCCTTCGTTACCGGCCGACTCCTCCACCGCGCGCTCCGTCCAGGAGCCGCGGCACGTCGAGCCCCGGATCGCCGGCACTGCGCGTCGTCAGCATGCGCACCCCCTCCTGACCGAGGGGGGCGAGCGACGCTGCACAGCGACGCGCCATGTCGGCGTCATCGCACGGCACGAACAAGGTCGAGCCGCTGCCAGTCATCGCCACCTCACGCTGCACGAGCTCGGTGACGCGACGACGCAGGTCGCGAAGTTCGGGACGAACCCGCTCCGCCGCCGCCTGCAGATCGTTGCGATAACCGCCGCGCGAGATGGCATCCGTGGTGTCGGAAACCGGAATGTCGCGGACCGTATCGACGTCAGGCTCCCGCTTCCACCTTGCAGCCAAGGATTTGTACACATCCGCGGTCGGACAACCGAACGGCGGCGCGACCAACACGAAGTGCCGCGGCGTCACTTCGGCGGGAGTGAGTTCGTCGCCGATGCCGCGCCCCCACTGGCTGCCGCCGCGCAAACAGAACGGCACGTCGGCACCAAGACGCACCGCGATCGCCGCGAGTTCGCCCGCGGTGAGCGGTTCGCCGAGCAGGTGGTTGCCGAGCCGCAGCGCCGCTGCGGCGTCGCTGCTGCCGCCACCGAGACCACCTCCGTGCGGGATGCGTTTGTGCAGGTGCGCGCGGAAGCCCCCGCCGTCCCGCGTGCGTTCGAGCAGCGCTGCGAGCGCGCGCTGCACGAGGTTGTCGGGACCGGGCGGCACGTGCAGCGAAGGCTCGTCCGCAGTCACGTCCAGGGTGATCCCTCCGTCGGCGCGCGCGAGGGCGACGTCGTCGTGCAGTTCCAGGGCGTGGAACAGCGTCTCGAGCAGGTGGTAGCCGTCCGCGCGGCGGCCCACCACGCGCAGCACGAGGTTCAGCTTCGCGCGCGCCGGCAACCACCAGGTCGCCGTCACGGGTGCTCCCCGCGTGGTGCGGCCAGCGACAGGTTGTCGAGCAGGCGCACGGGCCGCTTGCCGCCGTCGAAGCGCGCGGCGACCAACAGGCGACCCCCGGCGACCGGCCCCGGTGGCAGTTCGGCGAAGTCCGGATCCGAACGAAGCGCCAGGTAGTCGACGACCGCGCGCGGTTCGGTCGCGAGCACACGCTTCGCTGCCGCGAGCAGGCGGTCGCGATCGCGCTCCCCGCCACGGAACGCCGCCAGCGCCGCGCGCAGGGCACGGACCAGCACGGGGCTCGCCGCGCGGTCGGCGGCGCCCAGGTAGACGTTCCGGCTCGACAGCGCGAGCCCATCGTCGTCGCGCACGATCGGGCACGGCACGATCTGCAGCGGAAAGCCCAGGTCCTTCGCCATCCGGCGCACGACCGCGAGTTGCTGCGCGTCCTTCTCGCCGAAGTAGGCCCGCGTCGGCGACGCCAGCGCAAGCAAGCGCGCGACGACCGTCGCGACGCCGGCGAAGTGGCCGGGCCGCAGTGCCCCTTCCAGGCCGTCTGCCGCCGCCCCGACTGCGACGTGGCTGCAGAAGGCCGGGTCGTACATCGCCGCGACGCTCGGCGCGAAGACAACATCGGCGCCGGCGGCGCGACACAGTGCGACGTCGGCGTCGAGCGACCGCGGATAGGCGGCGAAGTCCTCGTTCGGGCCGAACTGCAGCGGGTTCACGAACACCGTCGCGACCACGCGGTCGTTCTCGGCACGCGCCTGCTGCAGCAGGCTGGCATGACCGCGATGCAGGCTGCCCATCGTCGGCACGAGGCCGATCGAACATCCGCCGGCGAGCCACGTCCCGCAACGCGCGACCAGATCGGCGGGCGTCGCGAGCACCACGATCGGCTCCGTTCGCGGCAGGGTCGCGAGATCGACGCCGAGTTCGCGCAGCGGCCGGCGCACGAAGTCGCGTTCGTGCCAGCGCGGATGCGGCAGCACGAGGTCGCGCGTGTCGTGGCGTTCGTCGCCGACGAACAGCAGGTCGAGATCGAGCGGCCGCGGGTGGTTGCGCGGCGCCGGCAACACCCGTCCCGCCTCGCGCTCGAGCTGCTTGCACAGAGCCAGCAAGGCGGCGGCCGGCAGGTCGGTGCGCAGCTCGGCGACGCCGTTGAGGAACGCGTCCTGGACCGGGCCGTCGCCGACCAGTGCGCTCTCGTGCAGCGGTGACGTGCGAATCACGGCGACGCCGGGGACCGACGCGAGGCGCTGGAGCGCACGCTCGATGTGGGCACGCCGGTCCCCGAGGTTGCTGCCGAGCCCGAGCCAGGCGGTCGTCGCCACGCGCCTGGGCCGTCAGTTCCGGTTGACCGGCGCCAGTTCCTCGTTGTCGTCGTCGTCGTCGTCGCGACGGCGCGTCACCACGCGGAACAGGCCGAGCCCCATGCCCCAGCCGACGTAGCCGATCGTGCAGACCGCCAGCGCGAGCTGCCACTCGATCGCGGCGACAATGATCACGACGACGGTCGAGGCGAGCACCGGGACGCTGTGGCGACCCTTCAGGATCGCGTGCAGGGCGTGCGGGTACGGCACCCGGCTCACCATCAGCAGGCCGAGCAGCACCAGCACCCACGGCATCGCCACGACGATCGCGTCGAAGTGCCGCGGCGCGAGCAGGAAGTGCCCCAGTTCGGCCGACTCGTCGTTGCGCGTGCAGAACAGCGCGACCAGCCCGCACACCACCGCAGCAGCCGCCGGCGACGGCAGCCCCTTGAACTCGCGGTGGTCCTCTTCGTCGCCGCCAGTCTCGACGTTGAACCGCGCGAGCCGCAGGGCCGCGCCCATCACGTAGACCGCGGCGGCGGCGTAGAACAGCTTCGGATGCAGCGGCAGCAAGCGGTTCGCATCGACCTGCGCGTGCCAGTCGACCAGCACCTTGGCGAGGAAAGCTGGCGCGACGCCGAAGGTCACCATGTCGGCCATGCTGTCGAGCTGCGCGCCGAACGGCGTCGTCTGCCCGGTCATGCGCGCGACGCGGCCGTCGAGCGCGTCGAACACCATCGCCACGAACACCAGCACGGCCGCCAGCTCGAAGTAGCCGACCACGTTCGCGAATTGCGCGCCGGGCTGGGTCAGGCGCAGGGCGTCGGCGACCTTCGCGATCGCCAGGAAGCCGAAGAACAGGTTGCCGAGCGTGATCAGGCTCGGCAGCACCGGCACTTCCTTCAACCGCCGCAGGCGGCTGCGTCGGCGCTGGGTCGTGAAGTCCTCGAGGCGGGCGGTCATCGCGCCGGCGCATGGTAGTGCGGGGCGAGGCCGGGAACAGCCTCGCGCCGCCGATCGACGGCCGCGTAGCCTGTCGGGCGTGAACTTCCTGTTGCTCGCTCCCGATGAGGTCGGCAACGAGGGCTTCGTTCTGCTGCACGGCGCGCGTGCCGCGCACGTACGCACGGTGCTGCGTGCGGAGCCAGGGCAGGAACTGCGGGCCGGACTGCTCGGCGGGCGGCTGGGGCAGGCGACGGTGCTCGCCGTCACCGCCGACGAAGTGCAGCTGCGCTGCGCGCTGCCGTTCGCGCAGCCGCCGCCATCTGCCGACGACGTGCTGCTGCTCGCCGTGCCGCGGCCGAAGGTGCTGCTGCGGCTCTACGCCCATGCCGCCGCGCTGGGGTTCGCGCGGCTCGTCCTGTTCCGCAGCTGGCGCGTCGAGAAGAGCCACCTGCAGAGCAAGGCGCTGCTGCCGGATGCCCAGCGCGCGATGTTGCTGGCCGGGCTCGAACAGGCCGGGCGCACCGTGCTGCCGAGCGTGCAGTTCTTCCCGCGGTTCAAGCCGATGGTCGAGGATCAACTCGGCACGCTGAACCTGCCGCCCGCGCGCTTCGTCGCGCACCCGGCCGCACCGACGCCAACACACGCGCTCGCCTATCCGGGCCGCGCCCCGTTCACGCTCGCGATCGGTCCCGACGGCGGCTTCCTGCCGTACGAGGTCGACGCGTTGGCGACGCGCGGCTTCCTGCCGATCACCTGCGGCCGCGCGCCGCTGCGCACCGAGACCGCGCTGGCGGTGCTGGCCGGCCAGTTGGCCCTGCTGCGCGAGCGCGCTACCGTCGCGCCGTGACCACGCTGCGCGCAGGGCTCTCCGGCTGTTCGGCCGCTGGCGCTTCGCTGCTGCAGCGCGTGCGCGGGCATCGGGATGCCGCCATCGTCGTCGCCCACGACGACGATGCCGCGCGCGGTTCCGCCTTCGCGGCCGAGCACGGACTCGGGACTGCTGCCGCGTCGTTCGATGCGCTGTTGGGCTCGGGCGTCGACTTCGTCGTGTTGGCCGGGGACCTCGCGACGCGGCGCGAACGCGTCGCCGCAGCGGCGGCGCAAGGCGTGCACTGCCTGCTGCAGGCTCCGTTCGCCGCCGACCTCGCGAGCGCCGCGGCGATGGCCAGCGACTGTGCCGCGGCCCAGGTCAAGCTCGGCGTGCTGGTGCCCGAGTTCGCCGACCCGCTCTGGGAACAGGTGCGGCGCATGATCGCCGCCGACTGGCTCGGCGGTGTCGTCGCGGTGCAGGGCCTGCTGTGCGTCGACGAGGGACTGCGCAGTGGTGCTGGCGACGTGCCGAACTGCCATCCGTTCGTCGACCTGGCGAGTCGCCACCTGCACCTCGCGAGTTGGCTCGTGGGTCGGCCAGCAGTCCGCGTGACCGCCCAGAGCACGCGCTCGATCGGCGACCGCGATGACGGCGGTGTCGCGACCGCGGTGCTGCGCGGCGGCGTCGCGTGCACGTTCACCTGCAGCCGCGCCAGTTCGGCGCACGCGTTCGCCGTGCACGGCACCGACGGCCTGGTGCGCGTCGCCGGCGACCGCATGCTGCTGCGCGGCCGTGAAGAGTTCCACGGCGCCGCGTTCGCCTACCGGACTCCCGGCGAGGAGCTTTCGCTGTCGCGCGCCGAACTGCAGCCCGAACTCGCCGCGCAGGCTCCGGCCTGCGAACTGGTCGGCCGCTTCGCCCGCTGGATCGACGACTGCGACGATTTCCCGTGCCCGGCTGAACAGGCGCTCGAGGACCTGCGCGTCGTCGAGGCGATGCTGCGGGCAACGCAGAGCGGGCGCACCGAGACGGTCTGAAGCGCGCGCTGAGCAGCGCTCAGATGCGCTTCTCGTAGATCGGGCCCTTCTCGAAGTACTCGTTCTCGCTGCCGACCGTGTCCATGTCGTAGCGACGGCCTTCGAGCAGGATGCGGCTGGCGATGATGCCCATCTCGAGGCTGTGGTCCTGGTTCGTGTAGCGGAAGCGCCCCGGCCTCCCGACGTAGACCAGGTTCTCGAACTGCTCGAGCCAGGCCTGGATCGTCGCCAACGCCGTCTTGTAGCCCGCGTCGTAGACGGGATAGACGTGCTGGCGCTTCAACAGGTACGCCTGCCGCACCGCCTTGCGGGTGAAGAACCCCCACCGCTCGAAGTACGGCATGACCAGGTCGAGCAACTGCTCCTTCGTCATCGACCAGATCGGGTCGCTCTCGAACGCGAAGAACTCGATGAAGAACGAGGTCTTCCCCGGCGGACACATGTCCTTGCTGAAGTTCTTCATCTCGCTCGTGCGGCCGAACGGGATGTCCTTGCTCGGGAAGTAGATCCAGTTGTCGTCGGTGACCTTGTCCTGGTCCAAGGTCAGGAACAGGTAGATCTGCGCGCGCCACTTCAGCTGCGCCGCGGCTTCGCGCACCGGGGCTGGCGGCGGCGGATCGAGCAGCGTGAGGAAGTGCGTCAGCGGCACCGACTCGACCACCGACTGCGGACGCACGGTCACGACGCCGTCGGGCCCGCGCAGGTCGACCGCCGTGATGCGCTTGCCGTCGTGACGGACCTTCACCGGCTCGGTGCGCGTGCGGATCTCGGCGCCGGTCGCGCGCAGGTGCTTGCCGATCTCCTCGTAGATGCGGCCGGTGCCGAACTGCGGGTAGTAGAACTCGTCGACCAGCGACTTCGGCCCCTTCTTGCCGCCCAGCCCGATCGCGTTCTTGAACACGCTCCAGAGGTTGAGCCCGCTGATGCGCTGCTTGGCCCAGTCGGGGTGGATCTCGGCGCAGCGGATGCCCCAGATCTTCTCCGAGTAGTTGATCATGCTGAACTCGGCCAGCGAGCGGCCGAAGTTCGCGACCACGTAGTCCTCGAAGGTGCGCAGCGGTTTGCGCAGCAGGCCGTAGCGGAGGCGGGCCAGCACGTAGTCGATGCCGATGCGCGCGCTCTTCCACAGGCCGAGGTTCTTCACCACCTGCCGGAAGTTGACCGGGTAGTCGAAGTACTTGCCGTCGACGAACTGGCGAGTGAGGCGCGGCACCTTGCGCCACTCCTCCTGCAGCAGGTCCTCGATGAAGTCGTACAGGTACTGGTTCTTGCTGAAGAACCGGTGCGGGCCGATGTCGGTCAGGAAGACGTGCTCGCCCTCACGGAAGGTCAACGTCTTCGCGAGGCCCCCGATCTGCTCGTCGCGTTCGACGACGAGCGGTCGTTTGCCCTTGCGCGACAGTTCCATCGCGCAGGCAAGGCCCGCGGGCCCGGCACCCAGGATCAGGATCTCGGGCTCCGTCCCGGTCGCCACGGCCTGCGGACCCGGAGCGGGTTCCCGTGCCGGGAGACCGGCGGGGTCGGGCTGGTCGGAATCGGGGGCGGACTCGGGCATCGCGACAAGGAGACCGCGGGCGGCCGCGGCCGACGTTCATCGTGCGGCGGTGGCCGCGTCGTGGAGACGATCCCGACGCGGCGGCAACCGCCGTTGGCATGGGCCTCAGGAAGCCGGCCGGTCGGCCCACTCCTCGAGGCTGTAGAGCACGTTCTGCGGGATCGGCACCCGCGCCCGATCGGTCAGTTCCTGCACGATCTGGGCCTTGGTCATGCCATCGGCGACGCCCGCGCGCACGCTGGCTTCGTCGATGCGGAACTGGTGCACGTGGTCGCTCTTCGTGCGGTGCGCGAAGCGATCGAACACGTGCACGACATCGTGCACGTCGTCGCCCGGGAACACCAGCACCTCGAAATCGGGCTGCACGATCACCGAACTGCGCGTGCCGCCGACGCGCGCGGCCGGCTCGGCGTCGAGCAGTTCGGCGCCCAGTCGCGACAGCCGCAGTGCGGTCACGCGGCCCTGGTGGCTGCCGACGTCGACGAGCCCCAGCGGGAACAACCGCTTCTTGACCCACACCAGCAGGTTCCAGCACATCTGCTGCAGCGATTCGCCAGGCGTGTAGCTGCCGCCCTGGAACCGCGCCGCGAAGAACTCCTCGGTCGGCCGGGTCTCGAGTTGCGCCAGGTAGGCGTTGCGCGCGAGGAACGGCAGGATCGCGACGTCCTGCCACAGCAGCGGCTCGGCGCGGCGCAGCAGCCGCAACAGCACGCGCCGCATGCGCACGTGGTGGTACCCCTCGCCCGGCAGCGTGCGGTCCTCGACGAAGTGCGACAGCAGCATCTTCACCTGCGGGCCGAGTCCGGCGCGATCGAAGTCGGTGCCGGCCGGCGTCGGCCGCAGCGACCGTTCGCCGCGGCGGTCGATCAACCGCCGCTGCAGGCAGAAGCGGTAGATCGTCTCGAGCATCGCGTCGGCGGAGAGGAAGCCGCCGGGCACCGGCAGCAACGTACCGGCGATGCGTTTCGCCGAAGCCTTGAACAACTCGCCGTCCGACGTGAACAGCACCTTGCTCTGCTGCAACTCGCGCAGGAACCGGCCGACGTTCGTCGCCAGGTCGCCGCCGCTGACCAGTTCCTCGCTGACCTGCGGGCGGTGCTCTTCGCCGCGCCGCTTGAGCGCGTACAGGGCGACTTCGTGGAACAGCACGACCGCCTGCGGCATCGGCTGGATCCCGATCCGCGCGAGGTCGAGCGCGCCGGTGGTGCCGAGCATCGCCTCGGTCAGGCACTTGCCGACGAACTCGAGGTCCGGCAGCTCCGACGCACCGTGTTCGCGAACGAGCTCGTCCCACGCCGCGAGGCCACCGTGCTTCTGCAGCACGCTGTCGACCAGTGCTCCGACGGCGGGCGGCAGCTTCTGCAGCCGCTGCTGCAGCGAGCTGTCGAGCGTGTAGAGCTTGTAGATCTTGCGGGCGTGATCCCCCGCCTTGGCGTCGGCGGCCTTCGACCGGACCGCGCCCTTGGCTTCGGCCTGCTCGCGCTCGCGGAAGAAGCGGGCATCGAGGAAGCCCTGCAGTGTCAAGGTGTCCTGCAGTTGGCGCTGCCGCCGCGCGCGGCAGTTGCGCACGCACTCGACCAGTTCGCTCGGCGCCACCCAGCACGGACTGTCGAAGGTCGCCCAGCGCTTGTCGCGCACGTGCCACACGAACGCCTCGCGGTGCAGGGCGGCCAGCGCCGCCTCCAGTTCGAAGCGGCTCTTGAAGTGCTTGCCGCACTCACCGAACAACGCCTGCACCGAGCGCACCGCCCCACCGTCGGCGAAGAACGCCTCGAGCAGATCCTGCAGCTTGCGCGGCAGTGCTCCGATCCGAGCGTGCACGCGGTGCTCGTCCTCCATCGCGCCCGCCGCCGCGGCCAGCGTCGCGACGGCGCCGTCGGCGGGCGTGCCGCACCAGCGGAACACGCACTCGCGCACGCCGGCCTCGCCCGCGCCCTGCAGCAGCGTGCGCAAACTCAGCCGGGTCATGCCCGCTCCTTCGCCGCGGCACCCGCGGCAACAAGGTCTGCGGCGCCGACGATCGCATACGCGTAGCCCTGCTCGGTCAGGAACAGCTGCCGCTTCTTGCCGAACTCCTGTTCCCGCGTGTCGGCCGAGACCAGTGAGTAGAAGCTCGCCGGGCCGCCGTCCTGCTTGGGCCGCAGGACACGCCCGAGGCGTTGCGCTTCTTCCTGTCGGCTGCCGAACGTGCCCGAGACCTGGATCGCGACGTTGGCGTCGGGCAGGTCGATCGCGAAGTTGCCGACCTTGCTGACGCACAGCCGCGGCAGTTCGCCGGCCCGGAACGCCGCGTACAGGCGATCACGTTCGGCGTTGGGCGTCTGCCCGGTGATCAGCGGCAGCCGGAACACCGTCGCCAGGTGCTGCAACTGCTCGAGGTACTGGCCGATCACCAGCACCCGGTCGCCGGCGTGCGCGCGCAACAGCGCGCCGACGACGTCGTCCTTGCGCTCGTTGTCGGCCGCGATGCGGATCTGCGCGCGGGCCCCGGCCGCCGCGTAGCGCTCGGCGCGAACCGGATCGAGCGGAACGCGCACTTCCACGCACCGCGCCGGCGCCAGGAAGCCCTGCCGTTCGAGCTGCTTCCACGGCAGCTCGTAGCGCTTGGGACCGATCAGCGAAAACACCTCGTCGGCGCGGCCGTCCTCGCGCACGAGCGTCGCGGTGAGCCCCAGGCGTCGGCGCGCCTGGATGCCGGCCGTGGCGCGGAACACCGGGGCCGGCAGCAGGTGCACTTCGTCGTAGACGATCAGGCCGAACTCGCCGCGGTCGAACAGGTCGAGGTGCGTGAACGCCTCGAGCTTGCCCTTGCGATGCGTGAGGATCTGGTAGGTGGCGACGGTGACCGGCCGGATCTGCTTCTGTTCGCCGGTGTACTCGCCGACCTGTTCGGCCGACAAGTCGGTCTTGTCGAGCACTTCCCGGCACCACTGCCGCACCGCGACCGTGTTGGTCGTCAGCACCAGCGTGTTGGTCTGCAGCTGGTGCATGGCCGCGATGCCGACGACGGTCTTGCCTGCGCCGCACGGCAGCACCACGACGCCGCAGCCGCCGCGATCGCTGCCGCCCGCGTGGAACGCGGCGGCAGCGGCAATCTGGTAGTCGCGCAACCGGAACCCGGGCGTTCCGGGCGCAGCTTGTCGCCACGCGAACGGCAGCACCGAACCGCTGCGGTAGCCGGCGCGGTCGTCGACCGGATAGCCGAGCTTCACCAGCGCCTGCTTGAGCTCGCCGCGGGCTCCGGCGTCGAGCGACGCTTCGCCGTCGTCGGCGATCGTCACCAACGCCGCCACCGTGGGATGCTCGACCAGCGTCGCCAGCACCGTGGCGTCGTCGCTGCACAGCCGCAGCCGGCCGCCGCCGCCCGGCAACATGCGCAGCAGTCCGTACCGGCGGAACCACTCGCGAATCTGCGCGAGGACCGTCGGCACGATCGGGAAGCGCGACTGCTGCACGAGCCACTGCACGATCCCCTCGATGTCTTCGCCGAGCGCCGCCGCGTTCCAGATGCTGACCGGCGTCAGCCGGTAGAAGTGCACGTACTCGGGCGACTTCTCTAGTTCGGCGAACCGCGCCAGGCGGTCACGCGCGGCTTCGTACTCCGGATGCCGGGTCTCCAGCAGCACCGTGCGGTCGGTCTGCACGATCAGCGGCGGCTCGTTCACGGTGCGACCTCCCCCCGCGTGCGTGCGGCGGCAGCCCGGCGACGCGGCGTGGGCGCCGCAACCTTGGCGAGGGTGCGATGCCGCGCCAGGAAGCGTCCGGTGTGGCTCGCCGCCACCGCCGCGATCGCTTCCGGCGGCCCCTGCGCCACCAGCCGCCCACCTTGCTCGCCCGCTTCGGGGCCCAGTTCGATCACGTGGTCCGCGGACGCGATCACGTCCAGATGGTGCTCGATCACCACCACCGAGTCGCCGCGACCGAGCAGGCGCGCCAGCACCGACAGCAGCTTCTGCACGTCGTCGACGTGCAGCCCCGTCGTCGGCTCGTCGAGCACGTAGATCGTGTGCTCGCGCGGCCGCCGGGCCAGTTCCGCGCAGAGCTTGATGCGCTGCGCCTCGCCGCCNNNGTCAGGTAGCCGAGCCCGACGTCCGCGAGCAGCTGCAGCGGCCGGACGATCTGCGGGTGGTTGCCGAAGAACGCCAGCGCCTCGTCGACCTCCATCGCCAGCACCTGCGCGATGTTCTTGCCGCGGTAGTCGACCGTCAGGGTCTCGCTGTTGTAGCGAGCACCGCGGCACACTTCGCACGTCACCCAGACGTCGGCCAGGAAGTGCATCTCGACCTGGAGCTGGCCCTTGCCCTCGCAATGCGCGCAACGGCCGTCGGCGACGTGGAACGAGAA
>DDSQ01000175.1:103527-104002 GCA_002343845.1 Planctomycetes bacterium UBA2386
GTGTAGGTCGCCGGGTTGCTCGCCGGCGAGCTGCCGATCGGCCCCTGGTCGACGACGACGAGCGCATGGCGCTGCGCGGGGCCGTGCCACGTGATTGGCGGCGTTGCCGACTGCAGTGCTGGCACCAGCGCGTCCATCACCAGCGTCGACTTCCCCGACCCGGACACGCCGGTCACCGCGGTGAACACCCCGAGCGGCACGTCGACGTCGAGATTCTGCAGGTTGTGGACCCGCACCGCGCGCAGCGCGACGACGCCGCACGGCTCGCGACGCTCCGCGGGCGCCGACGGCGCCAGTTCGCCGCGCAGCCAGCGCCCCGTCAAGCCGTCGCTCGCCGCGACGACCGCCGGCGGCCCGGAGGCGACGACGCGGCCGCCGCGTCGACCCGCACCGGGCCCCATGTCGAGCACGTGGTCGGCGGCGCGCACCATCGTCTCGTCGTGCTCGACCGCGATCACGGTGTTGCCGAGGTCGC
>DDSQ01000122.1 GCA_002343845.1 Planctomycetes bacterium UBA2386
TCGAACTTGTGGTCGTGGCACTGCGCACAGTGGAACGTGCTGCCGAGCCACACGGTCGCCGTCGTCGACGCGCGGTCGAGCAGGCGCTCCCACCGAGCTTCCTCCAGGTCGACGCCGCCCTCGTCGTTCCACATCGTGTTGCGGTGGAAGCCGGCCGCGATGCGATCCTCGTCGGTGGCGTCCGGCAGCAGGTCGCCGGCGAGCTGCTGGACGGTGAAGCGGTCGAACGGCACGTCGCGGTTCAGGGCGTCGATCACGAAGTCGCGCCACTTCCACATCGTGCGCGGGCGGTCGAAGTTGAAGCCGTCGGTGTCGGCGTAGCGGGCGAGATCGAGCCACGGCACCGCGAACCGTTCGCCGTAGTGCGGCGAGGCGAGCAGCCGATCGACGACGCGCTCGTAGGCGCCCGGCGCGTCGTCGGCGAGGAACGCGTCGAGTTCCGCGAGCGTCGGCGGCAGCCCGGTCAGGTCGAGGGTGACGCGCCGCAACCAGGTCGCCCGGTCGGCGGCCGGCGATGGTGCGAGGCCGCGTGCCTGCATCGCCGCATGCACGAACGCATCGATCGGCTGGCGCCACGCCGCGTCGGGGACGGTCGGCGGCTCGGGTCGCGCGATCGGCTGGTACGACCAGTGCTGCTGCGCCAGGGCGCCGCCAGAGACGGCGAGCATGGCGAGGGCAAGGCGGGGAGCGAGGCGCATGCGACGCGGTCCGGCGATCATGGCCTGCCGCGCACGCCCGACAACCCCGGGCCGGCGCCTACTTGCGCCGCTTGCCGGCCGCCTCGGCGGTCGCGAGCGAGAGCGTGCACAGCGCCGTCGCGAACACGCGCCCGCCGGCCTCGTCCCAGACGCCGACGGGATCCCACGAGCCGGCGAAGTTGCCGCCGGTGCGCTGGTGATCGACCAACGTGCCGAGCGCGCCGTTCCAGGTGCTCGCCCAGGGCTCGCCGAGGTTCGCCATGGCACAGGTGCCCCAGTACCAGTAGTAGGCGTCGACGTGCCCGGGCTCCCAACGCGGCGGCGCACTGGCGATCACGTGCGCCGCTGCCGCCAGGACCGGCTTGTCGACGGCTCGCTGCCCGAGCAGCAACCGTCCGGCGGCGGCGGCGGCCGTCATCGCCTCGCCGTTCGCGGGCGGGAACCGCGTCGCGTGGTCGCCCTGCAGCCGCGACGACGGCTCCCCCTGCTTGCTGTAGCCGTGACGACCACTCGGGTCGCTGACCTGGTCGAACCACGCCGCGATCTGGGTCATCGCCTCGCGGTTGACGGTGAGGCCAAAGAACTCTGCCGACGCATACGCCGACAACGCCCACGACGTGACCGAGGTGTCGTTGTCGTTGTCGCGCGGCTGGTACCGCCACACCGAGTACGGGTTGCGATGCGACTCGAGGTAGTCGATGCCCTTCTGCGCGGACCCGCGCAGCATCTGGTAGTTCGACAGCCCGAACGCTTCGCACATCGCATACGCCGCGATCGCGTGGTCGTAGATGAAGTCGTGCGCGGCGGCCGTGCCGAACCGGCCGTTCGCATCCTGCTGGTCGCGCAGCCAGACCACGCCCCGCTTGACCACGTCGCGGTGCGGGCCGGCGCGCATCGTGTTGCCGCTGCCGAGGAAGGCCAGCAACGCCAGGCCCGTCACGCCGACGTCGTGTACCGGGCTGCCAGCACCATCACAGACTTCCCCTTCCTTGTCGTGGCGCATGAACGCATCGCAGTCCCACTTGCCGTCCTCGTCCTGGTGCCGCGCCAACCAGGCGAGCCCGGCATCCACGGCGCGGCTGCGCGCCGATGGTTCTCGCACCACCTCGGGGGCCGCGGTCGGCGCCCGCGCCGGCACCCGCAGTTCGGCGCGGTTCTTCGCCATCGGCCGCGACTCCTCGCCACCCGGGAAGCGGAAGGTGTGCCGCGGCGCCAACGAGTCGATGTCGAACTGCCACAGCTCGTCACCGCGCAGCACGAACAGGTAGCGCTCGGTCGCGAACAACGTCGAACCGCCTTGGCCCGGCGGAGGTGGCGGCAGCACCGACTGCGAACTCTGGGCGGGCAAGACGGCAACGACTGCGAGTGCAGCCGCGGCCACGACGGCGAGCGGGGACGTCGGCATCGGGTTCCTCGGCGCCGGATGGATCCATCCGGCAAGGGCCGGGCGAACGGCGCGGGACGGTCAGCGGTTCATCGCCAGCGGTCTGGCATCACGCCCTGGCGATTGCGATGCCCGCCAGCAACAGGCAGCCGCCGATCCCGACCGCCGCACCGAGGCGCGGCCGACGCGCGAACAGTCGCAGCAGGGCGAGACCGAGCGCCAGCGGCACCGCCGCGACCAGCACGAACGGCCACGACGGCAGCTGGCCTTGGCCGTGCGCCGTCAGCAGCGGACCCGTGTGCAACACCGTGATCGTGAGCGCCGCCCCGGTTCCGCACTGGAACGGCCGCCGCCACGTCGTGGTCGCGACCGCCATCAGCAGCGCGATGGCGCCGACACCGGCGAGCTGCCAGTGCAGCGTGACCCCGCGTTCGCGCAGGACCCACGCGTCGGTGGCCAGCGCGATCGCGCCGACCAGCGGCACGGTGAGCCCGGGCAGGATCTTGGCGACGCGCCGCAGCACCCACCACGCGGCGGCGAGCACGAGCCACGCCGCGGCGAGCCACAGGACTTGCGTCTCGAACTTCCACGCGCCGCGACCTTCGCCGGTGACGAGCAGCGGCATCGCCACCACCAGCACGACGTCGATCGCGAGCAGCAAGGGCTTCGGCAGCAACCGCGCGTCGTAGCCGACGCCGACCACGCCGGCGGCAGCGAACGTCCACCACAGCCACGCCAAGGCCGCACCCTGCAGCGGCAGATGCCACGGCCACGCCGGCCAACCCGCCGCGATGCCGAACGGCACGCAGACGGCGACGGCGAGCGCTGCCGCCAGCCACCGCGGACCGAGCGTGCCGACGCCGACGAGCACCGCCGTGATCGCCGGCAGCACGCCGAACACCACCCACTGCAGCAGCTCCACGCCCGCAGTCTACGTTTCGGTCCCGCGCGCTTCGACGGTACTCTTCGCCGCTCGCGATGAGCCACGCGATCCTCACCACGCTGCGCCGGCAACTCGGCGAATGGGCCGCACGGCCCGCGAACCGCAAGTTCCTGCAGCAGGACCAGGAGGCGCAGTTGCGCCGCGCGATCGACGACGATCGCCGCCGGCCGCAGGTTCACGTCGCGGCGTGGATGCTCGGCACCTGGCACCTCGGCCACGGCCTGCATCGCGTGCTGGAAGGTGACGGCGAGGGCTTCGACGAGGCGCGCATCGGCCAATCCCTGCGGCGCTGCTCGCTGCTGCTGCGCGCACAGAACGTCGGCACCGGCAGGAGCACCGGCCGCAACGGCTCGCGGCTGCCGTTCTCGCGACTGCACGGCGCGTGGACCGCGATGCTCGGGCTCGCTCTGCACGATCCGGGCGCCGACCCGCTCTACGAACTGCTGCGCGACGAGCCCGAGACGTCGTTCGGCCCGGACGAGGCGATGCCGCTGTTCGCGCACGCCCTGCTGGTGCTGCACGCCGGGCAGCGGCCGACGTTGACGCCGCGGCTCGGACCGTACCACGAGGCGCTGATGCACTGGAACGGTGAGGGCCGCGTGTTCGCGCAACAGCTCGCGGGCCTGCTCGACCTGCACCTCGAGGGAGCGGCTTCCGCCGGCAGTCCGTTCGACGACCCGCCGCTGCGGGTGTTCCCGGTCGAAGTGCTCGCCGTGCGCGCCGTTCGCGAGTGGCTCGGCCTGTCGATGCCGAAGGTGGAGCATGCGCTGATGTTCACCAACCTCGTCACGATGGCCCCGCGCGGCCCGTGGCCGACGCACGAGCTCGTGCAACGGCTCGAACGCGGGCTGCAGCGGCGATGAGCGGCGACGCAGCCGACCTCGAGCGCCTGGCGCGGGAACGACGGGTCGTGCTGAAGGACGAGCTGCAGGCGCGGGTCGAACGGCTCGGCGACGGCGAGCACGCCGTCGTCCGCAAGACCTACCGCAACCGCGGCGTGCGCTGGCTGCAGAGTCTGTGGCGGCAGAGCCGCGCCCACCGTGAGCACGACCGCCTCGCCGCGATCGCCGCCGCCGGCGTGCCGTGCCTGCAGCCGCTCGCCTGGTCCGAGCAGCGGCGGTTCGGCGGCGTCGCCAACTCGACGTTGGTGACGCGCTGGCTGCCGGACGCGGTGGCGCTGAAGCAGGTGCTTCGCGACCTGCGTCCGACCGCGTTCCGCGGCCGAGCCGCGCTGGCCCGCGCGATGGGCGCCTTGGTCGGCGCGATGCACCACGCAGGGTTCTTGTGGAACACCCCGATGCCGCGCAACGCACTGGTCGTCGGCGATCCGGCCGACGCCCGCCTCGTGGTCTGCGACCCGCCGAGTTGCCTCGTGCTCGGTCGCGACCTGCACGGCAGGCGCCTGGCGTGCATCGACCTGTTCCTCGGCGCGTTCTCGCCGAGCCGCCGCGCCGACTGGTCGCGCAGCGAACGGCTGCGGTGGCTGCTCGGCTACACCGCCGGCGATCGCGACGCGGCCCGGGGTCTGTGGCGCCGCCTGGTCCGCCGGCGATCGCTGCAGAATGTCCTCGAGCGCGCGCTCGCGACGGCGGCGTTCACCTATATCGTTGGCCCGCGACGAACCCGCCCGTGAACGACCCCCGCCCGACGACGACCGTGCACGCCCCGATGCAGCGCAGCAAGCTGCAGAACTACAACAGCACGCGCGGAGCGGAGGCCTACAAGGCCGACTACCGCAACAAGCTGCACCGCAAGTGGTCCGACAAGCGCGAGCGCGCGCTGCTGCACCGCTACTTCGCGCGCATCGGCCGCGTCGGCACGATCCTCGACCTGCCGTGCGGCCACGGCCGCCTCAGCGACCTGCTGCGGAGCCACTGCGATCGGCTGATCGAAGGCGACTGGTCGTTCACGATGGTGTCGTTGAACCAGAAGGACCACGGCCTCGATCGGCGCCACTACGTGCGCGCTTCGGCCCTCGAGATCCCGCTGCCGGACCGCGCGGTCGACGTCGTCGTGTCGTTCCGGCTGTCGCACCACCTCGAGACGCAGGAACTGCGCGAGCGGCACCTGCGCGAACTGTTCCGCGTCGCCGGCAAGGCCGTGATCGTCACCTGGTTCTCGGCGACTTCGCTGAAGAACCTGCTGCGCGAGGTGCGCGTGCGCATCGCCGGCAAGAAGCCGAAGAACGTGCTGCGCAACGAGCGCGTGCGCGCGATCGCGACCGAGTGCGGGTTCCGCCAGGAACTCGGCAAGCCGCTGTTCCTGATCGGCTCGGGCCACGTGCTCGGCCTGTTCAAGCGCCAATGACCACGGAACGCCCGGCACCCTCGTTCGCGCAGCAGCGGATCATCTACTTCGCGATCCTGTTCAGCGTCGTGATGTTCATCGTCGCGGTCGCCGTGCTGCAGCAGGCGAACGAAGGCAGGGGCCTGGCCGTCGAGCCGATCCCGGCGCTCGACAGTGCCTCGATCGTTCTGGGCGCGGTCCTGGCGTCGGCGGCGTTCTTCGTGCGCGGACCGCTGCGGCGCCGCGCCGAACAGGCCACGGGGCCGGCCCGGGCGCAGGCGCGCTTCTTCGCGACGCTGGTGCCGCTCGCGCTCCTCGAAGGCGGCTGCCTGCTCGGCATCGTCACCTGGATGCTGAACGGCACCATGGTGCCGAGCCTGGTCGTGGCCCTGGTGCTGCTGGCCGGAGCGATCGCGATCGTGCCCTTCTCCGATCCCGACGCCGGCAACTGATCCCTCGGTGGGCTCGGCGGGCCGCCGATCGGCTACTGCAGCACGAACGACGTGCGCGCGGCGACGCGGCCGTTGACGAGCAGTTCGACGTCGTGCTGGCCGGGGTGGTCCTTGCGGATCGTCGTCGGCCGCCACGAGTGTTCCTTCTGCAGCATGCGCCGTTCCCCGGCCGCGAGGTCGACCGTCCAGCCCTTCCAGACCTTGCGCGAGCTGCGCCCGGTCGGCCGCAGGTGGTGCACCGCGTAGTCGATCGCGAGCCGCTGCGACCCGCGGGACGTCGATCGCAGCTCGACGACGACCGTCATGGATCGCCCACGACGGACGACCGCCGGTTCGACGCGCATGGCGGCGGTGCCGCGCAGAGCGCCAGCGACGCCCCACGCCGCGAGCACGCGGCGGTGGCCCTGCTTCACCAACGTTCGGCTCGCGTGCTTCAGCAGCGCCACCCGTTCGGCGGGCGCGTCGGGCAAGTGCCGTTCGAGCCAGTCCGCAACCACGTCGGGATGGTCCTTGGCGATGTCGTTGAGGTGGTTGGCGACGCTGCGCCGGACGTACTCGCTCGGATCATCCTGCAAGGCCACGAGCAGCGGCAGCGTCGGCGTGGGGTCGGCAACGAACCTCTGCAGCCGGATCCCCCATGGCAGGCGCGGCCGCGTGCCCTCGCTTACGAGGCGACGCACGTGCGCGCTCGGATCGCGCAGCCAGCCGCGCAGCGTGCGTAGCGTCAGCGCCTCGTGGGCGACCAGGAACGGCCGCACCGCGTACTCCGCCGTGGAGCGCTGCGTCAGCTCGCGCAGAGCCATGAGCGCGCGCTCGGGGTGATCGAGGCCACGCTGCGCGACGAACTCCGTCATCGGCCAGACGATCCACCCCGCGAGGCCATCGGCGCCCGGCACGAGTTTGCCGAGGTCCGTGTCATCGCGCGGCGGCGCCAACGAGCGCACGAGCACGGCGGCGGCCGCCGCGAAGTCCGTCGGCAGCGTCGCCGCGAACGCGGCGGCGACCTGCAGCACGCGCGCCTTCAGCTCGAGTTCGTCGAGGCCGCGCGTCGCCAACCGCACGAACGCCGCGGCCGGGAAGTCCGCCTGCACGCGCTGCAGGTGTCGGGCCGCGGTGCGCAGCAGCGGCGCCGAGATCAGGTTCTTGAACGGCTCGCCCATCGCCGGCGCATCATGCAAGGCCGTGCAGTTGTCGCGCCACGATGTGGACGCGCGATCCTCCGCGCTCCACGATCCGGCCGCGTGACCGCCCGCCCCGCAGCGCTGCGTTTCGTCTTCTTCGTGGTGCTGATCGATCTGCTCGGCATCGGCTTGCTGATCCCGGTCGGGCCTCGACTCGTGACGGAGCTGACCGGCGGCGACGAGAGCAACGCCGCGCCGATGGTCGGCTGGCTCGGTGCCGTCTACTCGGCGATGGTGTTCCTGTGCGCCCCGCTGCTCGGCGCCTGGTCCGACCGCTTCGGCCGGCGTCCGGTGCTGCTGCTGTCGATGCTCGGCACGGGCCTCGACTACTTCGCGATGGCGCTGGCGCCGTCGATCACGTGGCTGTTCGTCACGCGCATCGTCAACGGCCTCACCGGCGCGAGCGTCACCACGGCGGCCGCCTACATCGCGGACGTCACGCCGCCCGAGAAGCGGGCCGCCGGCTACGGCGTGTTCGGCGCAGCGGCGAGTCTCGGCTTCGTGCTCGGTCCGCTGCTCGGCGGCTACCTCGGCCAGATCGACGTCCGCCTGCCGTTCTGGATCGCCGGCGGACTGGCGCTGCTGAACGCGCTCTACGGCGCCTTCGTCATGCCGGAGTCGCTGCCGCTGGAGCGTCGCACCAAGCGCGCAGTCGGCAGCCCGTTCGCAGCGCTCGCCATCCTCCGCCAACAGACGGTGGTGCGGCGCCTCGCGCTCACGCTGCTCTTCGCCAACATGGCGCAGTTCATGCTGCACTCGACCTGGGTGCTCTACACCGGGCATCGCTACGGCTGGGACAGCGCCGCGGTCGGGTGGTCGATGTTCGCGGTCGGCGTCAGCGGGGCCCTGGTCCAGGGCGGACTCGCGCGAACCCTCGTGCCGCGCCTCGGCGAACGCCGCGCCCTGTTCGCCGGACTGTCGCTCGCGATCGTCGCCTACTGCGGCTACGGCAGCGCGCCGGTCGGCTGGATGATCTACGTCGCGATCGCGATCGCGGCGCTCGGCGGCATCACGATGCCGGCGTGCCAGTCGATGATCACGAAGAGCGTGCGCCCGGACCAACAGGGTCTCGTGCAAGGCGCGCTCACGAGTGTGCAGAGCCTGGCGACGATCGCCGGATATCCGCTCGGCGCCTACGTCTTCCGCGCATCGATCCAGACCACCGACACTTCGCTTCCGCCCGGCACCGTCTACTACGTCAGTGCCGCCCTGTGCACGATCGGGCTGCTGCTGGCGACGCGGAACCTGCGCGCATCGATTCCCGAACCCGAGTCCCGACCATGAACATCCGCTTCGTCCCGCCATTCCTGCTGCTCGCTGCGCTGCTGCCAGCGCAGACGACGGCAGCAGCCGCCGCCCCGGCCCCGCACCTGCGGATCGACACCGTCGGCCCCGACGGATGGCGCATGCGGCTCGGCCCGACCAACCTCGGCAGCCTGCTCGCTTCCGAGCAGGGCCAGGGCATGTGGCGGCCGATCCTGGCCCCGTTGCTCGGCGGTTGGGAACGCCTGGCCGGCGATGCCGCGGCGTTCGGAGCCCAGCGCGAACGGGTGCTCGGCTACAGCGGTGCCGTGCGCATCGGCCTGTGGTTCGGCAGCGGTGAGAACCGGACCGACGAAATCGGCAGCGCGATGTTGGTGCTCGAACCCGACGGGCGCACCGACATGGAAGCGCTCGTCGGCGACGTGCGGCAGCTGCAGAACACGGCCGGTGCGAAGGCGAGCACCGCGGAGATCGACGGCTTGGCCGTCGAGGTCCTGCGCGCCGGCCGCGACACGATGACGGCCGCGGCACTCGTCGATGGCTCGGTCGTCGTCGTGCTCGAGCACGGCGAGGACATCGCCCGGCCGTTCGTGGCTGCCCGCGCGCTGGCCCGCGCCGCCACCGGCAAGCCGCCGACGCCGACGACGCCGGCGTTCTCGCTCGACGCCAACATCCAGGCGATCGTCGCCAACGCCATGGGGGACATGCGGGAACACGACCGCAACGAGATGGCGTTCCTCGGCCTCGCCAGCCTGATTCGGGCGCAACTCGCGATCACGACGGCCGGACCGCACCTGCAGGTCGAAGTCGCAGCGCGCTTCCTCCCGGACCCCCAGGGGCTGTTGGCCGTGTTCTGCCCGCCGACCACCGGCGTGTCGTCGCTGCAGCGCGCCGTGCCGGCCGGCAACGGCTCGTGGCGCGTCGGTCGCTTCGGGTTCCAAGCGCTCTTCGATGCCGTGCTGCGCATCGCCGACATGCGCGGGGCCGCCGAACCGATCGACGTACGCGCCGAAATGAAGCAGAAACTCGGCGTCGACCTCGCCGACGACCTGATCGCGCACATGACCGACGAAGTGCTCGCGTTCGGTTCCCCGCTCGACGCGATCGAGCGACCCGAGGACTTCACGTGGGCAGTCGCGGTGGCGCTGCGTGACGAGAAGGCGTTCGCGAAGGGGCTCGACACCCTGCTCGAGGAGGCCAAGCCCAGCCTGACTCGCGCCGAGACGACGACGATCCACGGCGTCGAGTGCCACCGCTACGGCAACTTCCTGAACTACGCGGTGTGGTTCGCAGTCGGGCGCGGCACGTTCTTCGTCGCCGGCGGCGGCGAGGCCGAACAACGGCTCACGGACTTGCTCGCCGGGCTGCAGCAACCCGCCGACGCCAAGCCTGCCGAAGATGCGCTCGCGGACCTGCGCAAGTTCCTGCCGCCAGGCATGAACGCTGCGGCGCGCGGGGACGTCGGTTCGCTGTTCGCCGTCCCGCTCGAGTGGGTCGGCATGGCGGTCGGGGAGATCCTGCCGTTCGGCCGTGGTGCGCAAGAAGACGATCCCGAACTGCGCGAACGGATGCGCGCGCTGCTCACCGAACACCAGCTGGCGACGCTGCGTTCGGCGACCGGCTACGCCGACTCCACCTGGCGCTGGCGCCTCTACTGGTGACGCGCCGCGCGCGTCAGCGCGCCGGCAGATCGCGGAAGAACGCGAGGATCGCCGCGCTGGCGTCGAACGGGAACGGCGTGTCGGCGAGCAACCTCGCCGATGACCCTGGCCACGCATGGCCGCCGCCGTCGAGCGTGATGACGCGCACGGGTTGCGGAGTGCCGGGCCGCGCGCCGACCGACCACGTCTCGGTGCGCACCTTGCCCTCGACGACCTTCTCGAACGCCGCGGTCAGTTCGTTGCGGGCGCAGTAGTACTCGACCGCCGCTGCGAGCGAAGTGTCGGTGCGATCCCCCGCACGGCCGATGGCCGCCCGCGGCCGGCCGCCTTCGATGCGAACGTGGTCGTCGGCGCTGCCGTGCACGAGCAGCACGGCGATCGGGCGGTCGGCGGCCGTGGCCGTGAAGTTCATCGCGCCGGCGACGACGGCGATGCCCGCGAACACGTCCGCTGCCTGCCGCGCGAGGCGATGGCACATCATGCCGCCGTTGCTGTGCCCGGCCGCGAACACGCGCGCGAGGTCGATCGGCGCGCGGCGCGCGACGTCGGCGACCACCGCCCGCAAGAAGCCGACGTCGTCGACGTCGTGCTCCTGCGCGTAGACCGCAATGCCGCCCGAGTTCCAGGTCAGCAACTTGCCGCGCAGCGGCCCGGTGCCGTCCGGGAACACGACCACGAAGCCGGCCCGCACGCCGGCCGCGGCCAGTCCCGTCGCTTCGCGCACCTGCTCGCCATTGCCGCCGCCGCCATGCAGCACGAGCAGCAGCGGCAACCCGGGGTGACCCTGCGGATGCGGCGGCACGTGCAGGTGGTAGCGCCGATCGCGACCACCGTGCTCCAGCGCGACCGTCGTCGTCGAGCCCGCGACGGCCGGCGAACGCACGGCATCGCGCACCACGGCCTGCACGCGCTCGAGCTTCGGCATCACGCGTCCGACGCGATCGCGCACCGCGAACACCCCGCCGATGCCGAGATCGACATCGAGCCATGGCGTGAAGCCGAAGGCCCCAGGATCGCTCGCCCGCGGCACGCCTTCGCCCGGGATCGGCACGATCCACGTGCCGAGTCCGTAGCGCACGCCATCGGCCTCGAAGCCGACGGCATCGACCGCGACGTTCTCGGGCACCTGATCGCGCAGCATCGCCGCGACGCTGGCTTCACTCAGCACACGGCGCTCGCCGACCCGGCCCTTCGCGAGCAGCATGCCGACGAAGGCCGCGTAGTCGTCGAGCGTCGACACCGCGCCGCCAGCGACCCACGGCAGCCTGGCCGTGCCGGCCTCGCCGCCGGGCGGCAGCAGCGTGCCGAACTTCGTCTTCGTCATGCCGAGCGGACCGGCGATGCGTTCGGCGAACAGTGTGTGCCAGTTCTTTCCGCTCACGCGCTCGGCGGCCACGGCCGCGACCTGGAACCCCACGCCGCCGTAGCGGAACGAAGCGCCCGGCGGGCTGCGCAGTCCGACGTCGGCAGCCGCCGCGGCAAACGCCGCCATGTCGGCGTCGCGCAGGTCGCCGAGGCGCGCCGGCAGCCCCGTGGTGTTGGCCAGGCACTGGCGCAGGGTCATCCCCTGGCGATCGGGGCGATCGAACTCGGCCACGTAGCGACCGACCGGCAGGTCGAGGTCCAGTTCGCCGGCGTCGACCATCGCCAGCACCGTCGCGACCGCCAGCCACTTGCTCGCCGACGCGATCGGCAGCGCGGCATCCGCGGTGAGATTGCCGTGCAGCGACGTGTGCAGCCGTTCGCCGGCGCGCACCACGGCGAGACCAGCCCCGCGCAACCCGAGCTGCTGCACCGCCTCCGCGGTGGCGGCTCGCACTCCCGGCAGTTCCCCGGCCTGCGCGGCAAGCCCGGCGAGCCACGATGCGGCGAACAGCAGGTGCGGTAGCTCGTGCATGGTCCGTGTTATCGGACCGGCACGTCGCGGGGACGGTGCGGAAGGGTCCAACTTCGCACTGCTCGTCACGTTCCCGGGACGAACGCGCTGGGGGCGGCCTTTTCCGGAGGCTGCCATGAACCTGCGCAAGATCGCCCGCGTCGTCATCCTCGTCGTCCTCGCCGCCTGCTTCGCCGGCTGCCACTTCCACGGCGGCTACGACGACTGCGACGACGGGTGGGGCCTGAGCTGGAGCTACTGCCGCCCACACCGTCACTGCCGCTGACGGAACTCGACCAGGTCCACGCGCCACCGCTACGGTGGCGCGATGCGTTCCACGACCTGCATCCGCGCCGGCGCGCTGCTCGCCGGCATCGCCGTGGCTCTCGGCGCCTTCGCCGCGCACGCCATGCGGGACCGCTACGAAGCGACCGCACTGCAGACGTTCGAGACAGCCGTGCGGTACCAGCTCGTGCACGCGCTGGCGATCGTGCTGTGCGGCGCGCTGCCGGCGACCACGCGTCGCGTCGGCGCTGCGGCAATCGCGTTCACGGTCGGCGTGATCCTGTTCTCGGGCTCGCTCTACGCGCTGGTGTGGTTCGACCTGCGAGCGCTGGGCATGGTGACGCCAGCGGGCGGCGTGGCGTTCCTGGTCGGCTGGGCGCTGCTCGCGACCCCATCGCGCGCAGCCTAGACTCGCCCCCATGCACATCACGATCGACTACTGCGTCGTTTGAAACTACCTGCCGAAGGCGGCCAGTCTGGCCGCCGCGATCCAGAAGGCGCACCCGCGGGCGAAGGTCGAGACCCGACCCGGGGGCCGCGGCGACTTCCTGGTCAAGGCCGACAGCAAGACGCTGTGGGACAAGCGGCGGCGCGACGACGACCGCTTCCCCGACGAACGCGAGATCCTGAGCCAGCTCGGCAAGGGCTGACCGGGCGCCGATGCGTGCCCTGATCGTGACGCCGGCGGCACGCGGCAGCCGCAGCGGCAACCGCGTCACCGCCCTGCGACTGGCGGCGCACCTGCGCTCGCGCGGCGCGACCGTGCGCGTCGCCGAGCGCTGGCAGGGGCAGCCGTGCGACCTGCTCGTCGCCGTGCACGCGAAGAAGTCCGCTGCAACCGCGCTCGACGCGGCGCGCGCCCTGCCGAAGCTGCGGCTCGTCGTGCTGCTGGCCGGCACCGACATCTACCCGCGGTTCCAACCCGATGCCGAGACGCTGGCCGTGCTGGATCGCGCCGACGCGCTCGTGGCGCTGCAACGCCGCGGCATCGAGTCGCTGCCCGCCGGAATGCGTGGCAAGGCGCGCACGATCGAGCAGTCCGCGACGGCGATCGCCGCCGTGCGAGCGCCCACCTTCCGCGCCTGCGTGCTGGCGCACCTGCGGCCGATCAAGGATCCGCTGCTGGCGTTCGAAGCACTCGCGCACGTGCCGCGCGACCTGCCGATCGAAGTCTGGCTGGCCGGCAGGGCGCTGACTCCCGAACTCGCCGCCGCAGCGAACGCCGCCGCCGCGACGGATGCGCGCGCGCGCTGGCTCGGGGAACTGCCACGTCGGGCCGCCAAGACGATGCTCGCCTCGAGCCACGCCTGCATCGTCACGTCGGCTGCCGAGGGCGGCTCCAACGTCGTGTGCGAGGCGATCGCCGCCGGTACGCCGGTCCTGTGCACCGCGATCCCCGGCAACCTCGGGCTGCTCGGCGACGACTGGCCGGCGACGTTCCCGGCCGGCGACGCGGCAGCACTCGGCGCCCTGCTGCGGCGGACGGCGTCGGACGCGACGTTCCGTTCGGAACTGCAGCGCCGCATCCACACGCTGCAGCCGATGGTCGCGCCGGAACGCGAACGCGCCCGCTGGTTCGAGCTGCTCGGCACGCTCGGCCTCGCCTGAACACGCCGCGCGGCGGCCGCCCCCCCGATGGCCGCACCCGGGTCGCCGCGCGAATCGACCCGAACGCGTCGCCCCCGGTCGCGCACCTAGTCGATGCGGCTCGACCCGCCGCAGGAGACCGCCCCCATGCGTCCGCCCGTTCCTTCCCTCAGCGCCAGCGCGTACCTGCGCCGCCTGCTGACCCCGCACGCCCTCGACTTCGGCGCCCGCCTGCTGCGCGCCGGCAACGGTGGCACCATCCACTTCCGCGAGTTCCTCGCCGTCGCCCGCGACTTCGTGCGCGAGCGGCCCGAGCAGAGCGCCGTCTACCTGGCGACGCTGGTCGCGCTCGACATGCACGTGCAGGACGGCGACGCGCGCGACGTGCCGTCGCGGCCGTCGGTCAACTGAGCGACGATCGCGTCAGGCGATCAGCTCGCGCACGGGCTGCGCCCCTTCGGTGCCGACGAGCCGCTGCGCGAGTCCGGCGTGGAAGAACGACAGCCGGTTCGGGTCGAGCCCCATCTGCTGCAGGATCGTCGCGTGCAGATGCTTGACGTGCAGCGGCCGTTCGACGGCCTGGTAGCCGAGTTCGTCGGTGGCGCCGAGCGCCATGCCGCCGCGAATGCCTCCACCCGCGAGCCACATCGTGAACCCCGCCGAATCGTGGTCGCGGCCGGTACCTTCAGCGTACTCCGCCGTCGGCTGGCGGCCGAACTCACCGCCCCACACGACGATCGTCGACTCGAGCAATCCGCGCTGCTTCAGGTCCTGCAGCAACGCGGCGATCGGCCGATCGGTCGCACCGGCGTGCTTCTCGTGGTTGATCACGAGGTCGCCGTGCGCGTCCCAGTTGTAGTCGTTGTGGTTGCCACCCGAGTAGATCTGGATGAACCGCACGCCGCGTTCGACCAGCCGGCGCGCCAGCAGGCACTTGCGCCCGAAGTCCTCGGTGCGCGGGTCGTCGAGGCCGTAGAGCGTGCGCGTCGCCGCGCTCTCGTTGGCGAGATCGATCGCTTCCGGCGCATGCGCCTGCATGCGGAACGCCAGCTCGTAGCTCTGGATGCGCGCCGCGAGGTTGCTGTCGTCGCTGCGCGGGGCCAGGTGCGCGTCGTTCTGTTCGCGCAGCGCGTCGAGCAGTCGCCGCTGCTCGCGCACCGTCATGCCGGCCGGGATCGCGAGATCGAGGATCGGCTCGCCGTGCGGCCGCAGGACCGTGCCCTGGTAGACCGCGGGCATGAAGCCGCTGTTCCAGTTCTTCGCGCCCGAGATCGGGCCGCCCGACGGATCGAGCATCACCACGAAGCCTGGCAGATCCTGGTTCTCGGTGCCGAGTCCGTAGTTGACCCACGAACCGAGGCACGGCGCGCCCGACAGGATGCGGCCGCTGTTCATCATCAGCATCGCCGAACCGTGCAGCGGCGACTCCGCGTACATGCTGTGCACGAACGCGAGGTCGTCGACGCAACGACCGACGTGCGGGAACAGGTCGCTCACCCACCGCCCGCACTGGCCGTACTGCTTGAAGTTCCACTTCGGGCCGACGACGCGGCCCTGGTTCTTGCTGCCGCCGCGGCCCTTGGTCTTGATGTCGATCGTCTTGCCGTCGAGCGGGTAGAGCTTCGGCTTGTAGTCGAACGTGTCGACCTGGCTCGGGCCGCCGTACATGAACAGGAAGATGCAGGCGCGGGCCTTCGGCGCGTGGTGCGGCGGTTTGGGCGCGAGCGGACCTGCGGCCTTGCGGTCGTCGCCGAAGAAGCCGTCGCGCGACAACGCGTCGGTCAGCCCGAGCGCCGTGAACCCGGCACCTGCCTGCCACAGGAACTCGCGCCGCGTGCGACCGCAGAAGGTGTTGGTCGGGTCGTTCATGGGTCAGTCGAGGAACACGAACTCGTTGGCGTTCAGCAGCACGAGGCAGCAGCGCTGCAGCGCCTGCGCCTCGTCGCGGCCGTGGTCGGCCCGCAGCTCCCGCGCCAGCAGCACGAGCCGGTCGACATCGGCCGCGCGCGCCGGACGCTGCGTGACCAGTTCGAGGCCGCGGGTCAGCTGTGCGCGCAGTCCCGAGGTTTCGCGCAGCAGGCGCGCCGCGAACGCCGCAGCGTGCGCCTGCGCGAAGTCGCCGTTCAGCATCGTCAGCGCCTGCGTCGGCTGCACGGTCGCGAAGCGCACCGGGCAACTCGCGTCGGTGTCGGCGCGGTCGAACGACGCCAGCAGCGGCTCGGCGAGCGAACGCTTCACGTGCACGAAGAGGCTGCGGCGCGCGGCCTGCTCGGGCGTCGCTTCGCCCCAGGCTTCGTCGGGCCGAGACGACGTCGCCAGCACCTCGGGCGGCAGCGGCGGATAGACGCTCGGGCCGCCGCGTTCGAGGTTGAGCACGCCGGCCATCGCCAGGACGGAGTCGCGCACCTCTTCGGCCGTCAGTCGCCGGCGATCGAAACGCCAGAACGCGTCGTTGAGCGGATCGGCAGCGAGAGCCTTGGGCTCCGCGTCGCTGCCCATGCGGAACGCCGCCGAGTGCACGATCAGACGGTGCATCGCCTTCAGGCTCTGGCCACGCGCGAGCACTTCGCAGGCCAGCCAGTCGAGCAACTCCGGATGCGTCGGCACGTCGCCGAGCCGGCCGAAGTCGTTGGTCGAACGCGACAGCCCGCGGCCGAAGTGGTGTTGCCAGAGGCGATTCGCCAGCACGCGCCACGTCAGCACGTGGTCCGGCCGCGTGATCCACTGCGCCAACGCCGTACGTCGACCGGCCGACTGCGGCGTCGCGCGCACTGGCCCGACGCCCTCGCCGCCGAGCATCGACGGAACGCCGGGTTCGACCTGCGGCCCCTTGCTGTGCACGTTGCCGCGCAACCGCACGAACGCGGCCGGCGGCTCGCTGCCGAACTCGGTCACCGCCAGCACTTCGGTGGTCTCGAGATCCGGGCGGCGCAGCGCGGCAAGCCGCGCGAACGCCGGCGACGCGGCGATCGCCTCGGCCGCCGCGAACCCGCCCGGCAGGTCGAAGGCGAGCGCCGCCACTTCCGGACCGCTCAGCGCGCGGTCATGGAACGCGAGTTCGTCGAGATCGCCGCGGAAGCCACGGCCGCCGGGCCGCATCCTGCCGACGACGAGATGCGGCGGCGCGGTCAGCGCCGCCTTCGAACCGGTGGCTTCCCCGACGAGCACGCCGTCGACGTACAACGCGATGCGGCCGCTGTCCCGGTCGCGCGTGAACGCGACGTGATGCCACTGGCCGTCGTGGTGGCCGGGCCCCGACGCGAGGAACGTCTCCGGATCGCCGCTGCCCGCGACGATGCGGCCGTCGCTGTGCCAGGCGATGCCCCAATCGCGCACGATGCCCGACACTTCGCCATCGACGAGCCCGGTGCCGGTGAACCAACGGGTGTCGTTGCCATTGCCAGCACCGGGCCGGTCGCTGCGCACGAAGAACGACACCGTGAACGAGTCCTCGACCAGCCGCGGCAGCTCGGCGTGGTCGTCGCCGTCGAAGCGCAGCGCCTGCCCGCGATGGCCGGGCACCTGCACGATCTGGCCGCGCATCGCGCCGTGCCGTTCGCCGACCGCATCCAGCAGTTCGGTGGCGCTGCCGCGATCGCCCGGGTAGGCGGCCACGAGCTTCGGCGCGTTCGCAGCCTCGCCCGGCACCACCGCGGCCGCCGCCATGCGCAGCGCCGCCACCGCGTCGCTGCGCGCGGTCGTGTAGTCGGCGAGCGAACGCTCGAACTGCGCACGTGCGCCATCGACCGGCACGGTGCGCGCCGCCAGGTCGTAGGGCCGCACGTTCTCGAAGAACGCCAGGAAGGCGTGGTACTCCTTCTGCGAAAGCGGATCCTTCTTGTGGTCGTGGCAACGCGCGCAGCCCATCGAGATCGCGAGCAGCGAACGCGCCGTGGTGTCGGCGATGCTGTCGAGATCGTCGTAACGATGCTGCTCGGGATCGGTCGGTTCGTCGTCCCAGATGCCCAGGCGATAGAACCCCGTCGCGACGAGGTCGGCGACCCTGGGCTCCGGCTTCTCGTCACCGGCGAGCTGCGTCTGCACGAACTCGTGCCACGGCATGTCGGCGTTCAACGCGTCGACGACCCAGTCGCGGTAGCGCCACACGAAGGGCTTCTTGCGGTCGCGTTCGTAGCCGTCGGTCTCGGCGTAGCGGACGAGGTCGAGCCAGTGCTGCGCCCACTTCACGCCGTACTGCGGCGAGGCGAGCAGCCGATCGACGACACGCTCGTAGGCGTCGGGCGCATCGTCGGCGACGAACGCGGCGATCTCCTCGGGCGTCGGCGGCAGACCCGTGAGGCCGTAGGTGACACGTCGCAGCAGAGCATGGCGGTCGGCGGCGGCGGCCGGCGTGAAGCCGCGCGCCTCGAGGCCCGCGAGCACGAACGCATCGATCGGGTTCTGCACCCAAGCGGCGTTCTGCACCGCGGGAACGGGCGGCCGCTGCAGCGGGCGGTAGGCCCACCAGGCATCTTCCTGGGCAACGCCGGCCACCACGAAAGCGGAGACGGCGAAGGCGCTGCGGAATGCGTGAGGCATGGGCGGCCGACGAGCTGGTCACCCTAGCCCGCTCTTGGGCGACCAACAAGGCGCCCCGCGGAGCCCTTTCGACTCGTGGGCGCCCGGTGCGCGCAAGGGTCCGCCTATCCGCCCACCACGCTCCGCGCGACCGCCTTGGCGTCGGCTTCCCGCACGTCAAGCGTGCCGCTTGCGGGAGTCTCGTCGCCTGCGCCGTGCGTCGAACGCCGACATCCGGTCACGCCACCATCGCGCGCCGGCACTCCCTGACTCTCACCCAGCGATCTCGCGCACGAGTCGCGGAATCTCGCTGACCATCGCCAACGGCACCGACAGCAGACGGAACGTGCGCGCCGGACCGACCGGCAGCGCCGTCGTCACCTCGCGCAACTGCAACGGCTCCGGTCCGACTCGCACGGCGATGTCGAGTTCCCTCTCCTGCACCATCATGTGCAGGCTGCGGAGCCGCCCCGGCGCTCCGGCCTTCACTTCCACCGGCACGACGCGGCCGCCGACCTGGATCACGTAGTCGACCTCGGCGTTCGAACTCCTCGCGTCGCGAACCCAGGTGAACAGCGCCGGCTCCTGGTCGAACGGCCGGCACGCGCGCAGTTCTTGCCCCACGTACTGCTCGGCGAGCTGGCCACGGTTGCTGAACAGCGTCTCGCCGTCGGGCGGCAGCGATGCCGCATCCAGGCCCGACATGGTCGCCAGCAGCCCGACGTCCAGCATGCAGACCTTGTCGTAGCGCTCGTCGATCGTCGCACCGAGAGGGATGCCGGTGCACGCACTGCGTCGCACCGGCGTCGCCACGCGCGCCAAGCACAGCAGGCGGAACGCCTCCTTGATCCCGCGCCCACTCTCCTCGCGATCGACCTGGGTTGCCTGGAACTTGCGGCCGACGAGTCGTGGCAGTGCTGCGAACACCTTCTCGATGCGCCGGGGCTCGGTGCGGCGGCGGTACTTGGCGAAGTCGTCGCGCATCGAAGTGAGGATGTCGCGGTGGCGCGTGGCGACGGTGAGCAGCGAGCCGGTCTGGGTCCACTCCACCACCGCCGCCGGCATGCCGCCGACGAGCATGTAGGTGCGCTGCAGTTCGGCAGCACGGGCGTGCAGCATCGGCGGCAGCGATGCGGTGACCGTCGCGGCACCGATCGCCTCGCCCAAGCGGCGTTCGCCGACCGCATCCAGGAACTCGCCAAACGTCAGCGGCTCCAGGTGGCCGTAGGTGACGCGCCCCACCGGCATCGAGAACTCCGGTTGCTCGAGCGCGAAGTCCAGCAGCGACCCGGTCGCCACGACGTGCAGCTCGGGCATCTCTTCGCCAAACCACCTCAGCTTCGCGAGCAGTTCGGGAGCCGCCTGGATCTCGTCGAGCAGCAGCACCGTGCGCCCCGGTTCGATCGATCGGCGAAGGGCCACTTCGAGGAGACCGACGATCGCCTTGGGGTCATTGGACGCGAAGGCCCGGGCGAGGCCGGGATCACGATCGAAGTTGGCCGTGACGACGACTTTGTCGGTCGGTCGTCGGAGGTTCTCGATCAGCCACGTCTTGCCAACCTGCCTGGCGCCTCGAAGGACGAGCGGTCGCGCGGAACGGGCCGCCGCCCACTCCGCGTATGCGTTGCTGTATCGCCGATCCATGCCGTAAATACTACTGTATTTTCGGCTCCTAAGGCGAGCAACTCCAGGTTTTCCCCTGGCCGCGGCGAGGCAGGGCTGCCCCCCGCCGCCAAGTGAGCGAGCCCTACGGCTGAGCCGGCGGCGCCTTCTCGGCGTCCGTGATCAGCCGCTCGAGCGCGACGAGCCGCGGGTTGCGCGGATCGGCGCCGCTGACCAACGCCTGGCGAAGGCTCTCGCGGGCGAGATCGACGGCACCCGTCTGCAGTTCGGCGTACGCGAGGTTCGCGTGCAGTTCGGGCGACCCGCCGGGCGCCGCCCGCGCGGTCAGCAGTTCGCGCGCCGCGGCGTGCTCGCCGAGCGCGAGCAATGCCGCCGCGAGGTTCGACGCCGTCGCCGCGCTGTTGCCGAGTTCGTGGGCCCGCTGCAGGTGGCGCCGGCTCGCGTGGGGCGAGCCCGCATCGAGTTCGAGCGCGCCGCGCGCCGTCAGGGCCATGACGTCGTCGGTCTTCAGGTCCAGCGCCCGGTCGAGCAGCGCGCGGGCGCGGCCACGATCACCGCGCCGCTCGTGCAACACCGCCGCCGCGACCAGGGCCTCCATCGACGTCGGCTCGAGCTGCAACGCACGTTCGATCGCTGCCAACGCGGTGCGTGGATCGCCTTGGGCCAGGGCGACATCGGCGCGCGCGAGATGGTGCGCGGCGAGCCCCTTGCGGGTCACGGTCGTGCCACGATCGGTCGGCGGTGCCGGCGTGCGTTCCGGCGATCGCACGCCCGGATCGGCCACCGATTGCGCCGTGCCCTGCAGGCTGCCGCCCGACCAGTCCTCGGGGCGGTAGCCGTCGAGCCGGATCGGATTCCACTGGAAGGCGTGGCGCAGCTGCACGAGGCGATGCGCGCCGCGCTGGATCTCCTCGGCGATCCAGGTGTCGTCGAGCACGCGCGGCACCAGCACGATCATCAGTTCGATCTCGTCGCGCTGCTGCACCGTGCTGGAGAACACCTGGCCCACCCACGGAACGTCCATCAAGAACGGGACGCCGGCGCGCTGTTCGCTCTTGCGCGTGCTGCGCAGACCGCCGAGCGCGATCGCCTGGCCGTCGGCGACGCGCACGGTCGTCGACGCCTGCCGTTCGCTGATGACCGGAACACTGACCAGACCGTCGGGCGTCACGGCCGTGCCGATCTGCTCGCGCACGGACGGCGACACGGTGACCGACAGAAGCCCGTCCTCGCCGATCAGCGGCCGCACGGCCAGCAGGACGCCGGTCTGCGCAAACTCGACGCTGAACTCGGTGCGGGCGATGCCCTCCTCGGTGATGACCTCGCGGGTGATGAACGGCACCTGGTCGGTGACCGCGATCGTCGCCGTCTGGTTGTTCAGCGTGGAGACGCGCGGGCTGCTCAGCACGCGCACCTGGCCCTGCGACTGCAGTGCATCGACGAACACCGAGAAGTCGTTGGTGTCGAGGATGCCGAACGTCAGCGCCGTGCCACCAGCACCCGCCGCCTGCGCAACGACGGCGCCGCCGGTCGTCAGGCCGGTCTTGTTGCTGTTGAAGAGGCCCGGCAGGGCCCCCCAGTTCACGCCGAGGCTGTACTCGTTCTCGAGCCGCACCTCGAGCACGCGGGCCTCGAGCGAGACCTGCTTGTTGGCACGCCCCATCGTCGTGCCGATCATCGCCTGCACGCGGCGCAGGCCGCTCGGCCGCCCGCGCAAGTGGATCGTCGACGCGGTCCGGTTGAGCACGAAGGAGCCCTCTTCGCCGAGTACGTTCGGCAGACTCTCCTCGAGTTCGTCCCAGAGACTCGCGGAGCCACCGCCGCCGCCACCACCGCCGCCGGAGCCCCCGGAGCCACCCGAGCCGCCGCCGCCGCCACCACCACCGCCGCCCGAGCCGCCGGACATCAGATCGACCATCACCGTCGCTTCGACGGTCGGCAGGATGCGGAGGAAGCTGCCATCCCACTCGTAGCCGAGGTCGAGCCCGTCGAGCAGCGCCTCGAACGTCTCCTCGACCGTCGAGCGCTTGATGTCGAACGTGCACTCGCGCGCCTGCACCGCCGGATCGATCACCAGGTTGATGTCGGAGTCGCGGAACAGGGTCAGCAGCACTTCGGACAGCGGCGTGGCGTTCGCCTGCATCGCGTCCATCGCGCGCCCGGCCCGCGCCGGCGCCTGCAGGGGCGGCAGCGGAACCACCAGCAGCGGCTGGAACGACGGCGCAGCGTTGCCGTCCTCGTGATCCAACCGCGGCAGCGACGCGCCGCCAGGAACGGCGCACGACGCGAACAGGGCCGCGGCGCCGACAACGAAATGGGATGACGTCTTCATCTGCCTCACTCCTGCTTCTGCGGTTTCTGGTCCTTGCCTCCGCCCTGCGGGGCGGTGGTCGACGGCTCGGTGGCCGGCTCGCCGGCGGGTGTCGAGTCGTCGGCCGCCACGGCAACACGCGCCGCCTGCTTGGCGGCCTCGCGCCGCGTTTGTTCGGCGCGGAACTCGAGCGGCACGTCGCCGCCCAGGGCGTAGGTCAGGGGGCGGCCGCGCCACAGCACTTGCACGTGGCCGCGCTCGATCCTGCGCACGGTGGCTTCGCCGAGACGGTCGCCGACACCGACGATGCGTCCTCCCAGCGAGGCACGGCGGGCTTCACTGCTCACCATCACGACGCCGAGTCGCAACTGCGGCGGCTCGAGGCCTTCCCACTCCCCGGCGGGGACAGGCGCGGTCTCGGCCAATGGTGCTGCGGCGTTCGCCGGCGTGACATCGGCGACCGCGTGGAACGGCATCCGCAGCGGAAGCCTGAGGTCGTGCGAACCGTGCACGACCAGCAAGTCCTGCCCCAGGCCCCCGGCAGTCTCGGCCGCGCCGGGCTCGCCGGCGATCTCGGTCGAGAACGTCGGCTCGGGCCCCGAGGGCTTCGCCGGCGCGAGCGTGCCGAGCAGAGACTTCGCGGCGAACCCGCCGCCCAGGACCAGCAACCCGATGGCCACGCCCGGGTGCATGCCCTTCTTCGCCTTCTTCTTGCGGCTCATCGGCCACCTCCCTGGTGGATCGCAGCGACGCCGAGTTCCGCCGTCACCGTGCCCTCGGGACCCGGACGCACGCGCCCGGTCTCGACCACCAACAGGCGTTCGTGCCTCTCGAACGCCACCAGCAGCGCGCACAGCGCCTGGGGCGCCCCACGCACGGCGAGCACGAACGACTGGCGCCCGGGCGAGTTCGTGGTCGCGGCCTTGATGCCGTCGACGGTGACGCCTTCGCCGTCGCACATCGACTCCAGGAGCTGCATCGTCGCGGGCACGTCGTTGCTCTCGGGCAGCACCCAACGCGGCGGCGGCGTAGCCACCTCGACGCTCGGAGCCGCAGGCACCTCTTCGGCCCTACGCCGCAGGTCGACGTTGTTCGCCGTGGCCCGGGAGAGTGCGCCATCGGCGTCCTCACGCAGCCACCAGCTGACGCCTGCGGCCGACGCCTGCGCCAACACCAGGACGACCGTCATGCCGGTCACGAGACGCGTCTTGCTCATGGGTTCCTCCACGCCAGACCGAGCTTGAAGCGGAAGCGGGTGCGTTGGCCCGCGACCTCGGAGACGTCGTCCTGGCCATCGGGCTTGACGAACGGGATGTCGCGCAGCCGCTTGCCGAAGGTCGCGAGGACGGCGAGCGCTTCACGGCGCGACTCGCCGGTCACGCTCCCCGACACGATGATGCGGTCGGCGCTCGCGAACTTCAGTTCCTCGAGGTTCACCGACGGCTCCGCGGCGTTGCTGACCTGGGCGAACAGCAGACTCACCGGGCGTCGCATCGCACACGCTGCCGCGACCACGGCGTCGTCGGTCGACGGCGCCGAAGGCGGCGGCGCCTGCACCTTCTGGTCGGCGATCTGCTGCTGCAGCTTCCCGAACTCCAACTCTGCCTGGGCGATCGCGTAGCGCAGGGAGCGTTGCCCTTCGAAGTCGACCCAAGCACTCCACGACATCGCGCCGCCGGCGATCAATGCGGCGGCGATGGTGACGAGCCGACCGGCGCCGACCGGCAACACGACGCGCGGCGGCGACAGCAGCGACGTCGGCGCCTCGCCGAGGGCGAGCGCCCGCAGCAGCATCGACGCCCCGAGGCTCGGCGGCTGCGCCTCGGCATCGATAGCGAGGCCAGGCTGGGCGCGCCCGATGTGCTGGAACTCGTCGCCCTTCAACATCGCCAGCGAGTCGTCCTCGATCGCGACGCGCGTGCCGAGCAGCATCGTCCGCGGCAGCTCCTGACCGATCTCGCGCAACCAGTCGAAGGTGCGCGGCAGCTCCATCGCCAACTGCGTCGCGAGCATGTCGCCGCCGGCCTCGCCGGCCCCGCTGATCACGAAGCGCCGGACCTGGACGGGGCTCGGGCCATCGCAGAGCACGAAGCGCGCACGACCGGCGTTGCACTCGAGCAGTGCCAACGGTTGGCTGCCGCGCGGCGGCGCCGCCAACGCCATGCAGGTCTCGGTCGAGTACAGGCCGAGCACCTGGAACTGGTTCTGTTCGAAAGCCGCGAGGATCGGTTCGGCGACGGCCCGCGCGACCGCCGTCGTCGCCAGCACGTGCCGATGTCCGGGCAACGACCGCACCAGCCGCGTCGTCGCGAGCACCTCGTCGGGGCTCTTCAGGCTGGTGAGGCGCAGCGCCTCACGCACGACGAAGCTGGCCATCTCGGTGGCGCCCATCTTCGGCACCGTGCTCGAGAAGTGCAGGACGCGACGTTCGCCGAGGATCACGTGCACGCCGCGCGCGCCTTGCAGCACGTCGCCGGCGAGCGAACGCAGCGCCTGGGTCACGGCCTCGCGATTCAGGTCCGCGAGCGCAACGCGCTGCGACTTCAGCACGCGTGTCGCCTTGCCGACGCGCGCGCCGACGACGACGCTCAGCGAGCCTTCCTCGATCTCGACGATGGCATGGGTTTGCATGGGCATTCCTCAGAGAGTGATGTCGTCGGCCGTGCCGAAGGCGCGATCGGCGCCCGCACTGAGCAACGTGTGGGTCGCCGCGGTCCACTGCAGCGTGGTGCCGAACCCGTCGGCGTCGAACGACGCCGGCAGGCCGCAGGCGGCTCGCACGACGGGCCAGGTACCGGCGACCGAACCGCCGGTCTCGATGTGGTTGGCGAGCACCTCGACGACGAGCCGCAGGCGCATCCAGGTCTTCTTCGTGCCCGGCACGGCACGGTCGACGCGAACGACCAGTTCTTCGCTGGCAACGCCGTCGTCGACGCCGTTCTCGCCGCGGCTGTGCACGCTCGCGACGCCGGCGGCGCTGACGGCGTAGATGTAGCCCTGGCCGGCGCCGAACGGGTCCTCCGCCGCGGTGCCGTTCACGCCCGGCAGCAGGTGCACGCCGAGGAAGTCGGTCGCCGTCAGGCTGGCCGGGAACGCCGCGCGCTGGAACCAGTACGACGACAGCGCTTCGGCGATGGCGTCGAGTTCTTGCTTGGCCTCCTGCCGGCGATCGGCCTGGACGACCGCGCCCGCGAGCGGCACGGCGGTGCCGACCACGATGCCGAGCACGGCGAGCACGACGATCAACTCGATCAGAGTGAAGCCGGCCTGGGCCACGGGCCGCGGCGCGGCATGGCGATCACATGTCGTCATCGGTGCCTCCGGTGAGGTCTGCGCCGCGCGCTGCCATGCCGAGGTTGGTGTCGGTGCGCAACGCGTTGCCCGCGCCGTCGACGGCGCGGTTGTCGCTGGTGCCGAGCATCTGCATCAGGCCGCCGGCGCCGGTCAGCGACGGCGGCAACGGAGGCAGGGACCACGTGGTGGCCAACGACGCGATGGTCGCGGCGGCCGCACTGGTCTGCGTGCCGAGCACGGTGCGCTCGGCCGCCGTGGCAGTGAGCCAACGCCGCGTGTTGACGGCGACCGTGCGCATCGCCGTGCGCATCTGCGCACGCGCCGGCGCGGTCATCGCCACGGCATCGCGATACGGGCTGCGCAGGAGCTGCGCCCGCAGCAAGCGGAGTCGTCCGCGCTGCCGCGCCCGCAACTGCGCTTCGGCCGGCACGGCGAACGTGACGTCGTCGGCGGTGTTCAGGGCCGTGTCGTCGCCGCGCGATCGCAGCGTGACGCCCGCCGCCGTGACGACGTACCCGAAGTCCTGCGCATGGCCGAACGGATCGAGACGCCAGGAATCCTGCAGCGGCAGGCTGCCCGCCGTCGCCGCCGCGTCGAGCGACGCCGGGAAGGCGCCCTGCCGCCGGTAGCCGACCCGCACCGCGGACTGCGCGATCGCCAGGCGTTCGTCGAGCGCAACGGCGCGTTCGGCGGCCGGCGCCACGAACGCCTGCACGGCGAGCACGATCGAGAGACTGCCCATGCCGAGCACGCCGAGCATCACCAGCAGGGCGAAGCCGCCTTCGGCGCGATGCGATGCGGGGAACGCGTTCACTTGCCGATCCCCTTCATCGCCGAGTAGATCGTGCCGACGACCAGGACGGCGACGCCGCCGACGACGATGCCGAGCACGACGGTGACGATGGGCTCGAGCATGCCGAGCGCCTTCTTCACCGCGGCCTTGACTTCGCGGTCGTAGAGCTTGCTGAGCCGCTCGAACGTCACTGGCAGGCGGCCGGCCTCTTCGCCGACCATCACCATGCTGAGCGCCACGGGCGGCAGCACTTCTTCCTCGCGCAGGGCCTCGCCGAGGCGCGAGCCGCCGAGGATCCGTTCGCGCGTGCCGTCGAGACGGTTGCGCACGGCCGGCAGCGAGACCGCGGAGCCGCCGAGGTCGAGCGCCTGCGTCATCGTCAGGCCGGCGTGCAGCAGCACGCTGAACGTGCGGGCGAACTGGGCGATGGCGAGCGTGCGCACGACGTTGCGCACCACCGGCAGCTTGCCCAGGCCATCGAGCAGCAGGCCCTGCACGAGCGGCGTGCCCGCCAGGATCTTGAAGGCGATCGCCCCGGCGATCGTGCCGCCGAGGATGTACCAGACGTTGGCGGCGACGAAGTCCGAGGCGCTGATCAGCACCAGGCTCGCGGCCGGCAGTTCGCCGCCCATCTTGCTCAGCACCGAGCCGAGCCGCGGGATCACGAACGACAGCATGAACAGCACCATGCCGTAGCCCGCGGCGGCCACGATCATCGGATAGATCATCGCCTGCTTGACCGTCGACGCGATCTCGATGCGCCACTCGAGGAAGCCGACGATCGACAGCAGGACTTCCGGCAGGCTGCCGGACTGTTCGCCGGCGCGCACCAGCGAGCAGTAGATGCCCGGGAACGCGCGCGGGTGTTCGGCCATCGCGTCGGACAGCATCTGCCCGGCCGCGACGCGGTCGCCGAGGTGCTCGAGCAACGCGGCGATCTTGGGGTCTTCTTCCTGCTCCGCCACCGCCTGGAACGTGCCGAGCAGCGGCACGCCGGCGTCGAGAGCTTCGTACAGCGCCTGCGTCAGCAGCAGCAGCCGGCGCGGCGGGATGTGCACGACCCCGAGTTCGTGCGCATCGAGATCGGTCGGTGCCGCGCGATCGAGCGACTGCGCGCGCACGAGCGTGCGACCCTCGCCGTGCAGACGAGCGTGCAACTCCTGCTCGTCGGCAGCCTCGAGCACGGCTTGGCTCTGCGAGCCGTCGGCATCGAGGATCGTCGATCGGAAACGCATGGGGGACGTTCCTCGGGGGGCATGGCGATCCGGAGGAGACGCGGGAGCCTCGGGCGCTCCCGCGTGTTCGCTACCCGCGAATCACTGCACCTGGTTGACCAGGTAACCGATGTCGTCGCCGGCGATGTCCGTCGTCGCGGTGGCGTTGGCGTTGGTGTCGAACGTGCCGTTCGGACCAGCCGAGATCACCCAGAGGCGCTTGTAGTTGGTCGCGTTGGCGAGGTGGCCCGACACGACGTTGATGACGTACGGACGGCCCCACGGATCGAGGGGCGTGTTGCCGTTCGAGTACGGACCGCGCCAGCGGATGTTGCCGGTGGTCGTGTAGGCAGCGCCGGTCGTGGCCTGCGGCGTGTTGACGGTCAGGTGGTAGTTGGCGAGGTCACCGCGCGCGGTGCTCATGCCCCAGGTGATCCACTGGTGGCCGGCCGTGAACGGGTTCGTGGTCGGCATCGTGTTGCCCGTGAGCAGCACATAGATCTGGTTGTTGCTGGCGGCGCTGTTGCGGGCCGGCCAGACGCCGAGGTCCTTGTAGAAGGACGACACGGAAGCGCCGATCACCTTGCACTCGGCTTCGGCGCGAGCGCGGCGGCCGTCTTCCATGTAGCTCGAGAGCATCGGCACCGCGATGCCCGTCAGCAGCAGCACGACGGACAGCACGACGATGACTTCGACGAGCGTGAAGCCGCGTTCGGCGCGGCGGTGGGACTGAGGTTGACGAGTTTCGTTCATGGTGCGCCGGCATCGGCAATCCACCGCCTCGGACTGTTGTCGATCCTCGCTGTCGATCCGGTCGCATGGACTGGCAACTCTCGCCTCATGGCGCTGCCCGCGGGCTGCCGATCACCGACTACCGATGCCGCAACCGAAGTCCGAGCTGCTGAACGCGATCGCTGCAAGCCTCGATCGCGCGCCGACTTCGTTGCAGGGCCTCCTCAACGACTGCGGGCCGGGCGAGGTCGCCTGGATCGAGCGGCTGTCGGCGCTGGGCATGATCAGCGTCGAGCGCGGCTATCGGCTGTGGGCGGAAGTGCTCGGGTTGCCGTTCCACACGCTCGAAGAACGTGGTCTCGACCACAAGGTGCGCCACGCGATCCCGCTCGACCTCGCGACACGCCACTCGGCCGTCGCGATCGCCGAGGAGGACGACGTGCTTTCGGTGGCGCTCAAGAACCCGTTCGACCTGCTCGCGGTCGACGAGATCCAGGAGGTCACCGGCAAGTCGGTGCAGGTCGTGCTGTCGACGCCGCAGGCGATCGCCGAGGCGCTCGCGCGGCTGCAGCGCGGGGCGGCCGGCATCGAAGGCCTGATCCAGCGCATGCTCGCGTCGGACGACGGCGCGGATGGCGGCGATGCCGAACGGCTGCGGCGACTGGGCGGCGACGACGCCGTCGTGCAACTCGTCGACCACCTGATCGAAGAGGGAATGCGCGCGCGCGCGAGCGACATCCACATCGAGCCGCAGCGCGATGGCCTGCGCGTGCGCATCCGCGTCGACGGCGAACTCGACACGCTCTACACGCTGCCGGCGGGTCTGCACCGCGCCGTCGCCGCGCGCATCAAGGTCGCCGGCAGCATGGACCTCGGCGAGTGCCGCAAGCCCCAGGACGGGCGCATCGCCGTCTCCGACAAGGTCGAGTTGCGCGTCTCGATGCTGCCGAGCACGCTCGGCGAGAAGGCGGTCATGCGCGTGCTGGACCGACGCGGCGTGGCGCTGGATCCGGCCAAGCTCGAGATGAACGCGCACAACCTCGAGCTGTTCAAGCGCGGCTACACCTCGCCGAACGGCATCGTGCTGCTGACCGGCCCCACCGGCTCGGGCAAGACCACGACGCTCTACACGGCGATGTCCGAGCTCAACCAGCCGGAGTGCAACCTCGTGACCGTCGAGGACCCGGTCGAGTACGAACTCGCAGGAACGACGCAGGTCCAGGTCGACGTCAAGGCGGAGCGCACGTTCGCCAGCGCGCTGCGGTCGATCCTCCGCCAGGATCCGGACGTCGTGATGGTCGGCGAGATCCGCGACCCCGAGACCGCCGGCATCGCGGTGCAGGCTGCCCTGACCGGCCACGTGGTGCTGAGCACCGCGCACACCAACGACGCGCTGTCGACGGTGCACCGGCTGTGCGACATGGGCGTCGCCCCGTACCTGCTCGGCCCTGCCCTGCGGTGCGTCGTCGGCCAGCGCCTCGTCTCCCGCATCTGCACGGGCTGCGCACGCCCTGCCCGTCCAAAGCCGGAGCTGCTGCGCGAGTTCGGAGTCGGCAGCGACATCGATCTCTCGGGTTTCCGCGAAGGTGCGGGGTGCCAGCAGTGCCGCAACCGCGGCAAGCGCGGCCGCATCGGCATGCACGAAGTGCTCTACGTCTCGCCGGCGCTGGCGTCCGCGATCTCGCGACGCGCGCCCGACACCGAACTCGAGAAGCTCGCGGTCGAAGCCGGGTATCGACGCCTGCTGCACGACGGTTTCGAGAAGGCGAAGCGCGGCCTGGTCACGCTCGAGGACGTGCTCGCCGTCGCGCGGACCGAGTAGCGACCGCGGACGCGCCCCGGCGAACCGACAGCGGCCTTCACGGCGGCCGCACCGGGTCTAAGCTGCGCAGTCCGCCGGCATGACCAACCTGCAGCTCGCCATCCACTTCTTCCTGCAGATCGCAGTGATCCTGCTGGTCTGCCGAGCCGTTGGCCTCGTCGCGAAGCGCTTCGGCCAGCCGCAGGTCGTCGCCGAGATGATCGCCGGCGTGCTGCTCGGGCCGTCGCTGTTCGGGCTGCTCGCGCCCGAACTCCAGGGCGCCCTGTTCCCGTGGGATCCGACGCAGCGCACGCGCGACACGCAGAGCTACCTGTTCCCGGCCTCGCAGCTCGGGCTCGCGCTCTACATGTTCATCGTCGGCATGGAGTTCCGCGTCGACATCGTGCGGCGCCACTTCAAGAGCTCGGTCGCGGTGTCGCTCGCCGGCATCGCCACGCCGTTCCTGCTCGGCGGCCTGCTCGGCTGGGCGATGTTCGCGTGGACCGACCTGTTCCCGGCGAAGACCGGGCTGTTCGAGGCGGTGCTGTTCCTCGGCGCCTCGATGTCGATCACGGCGTTCCCGATGCTGGCGCGCATCATCCACTTCAAGGGACTGGCCGGCACCCGCATGGGCACGATCGCGCTGGGTGCTGGCGCCCTCGACGACGCGGCGGCGTGGTGCCTGCTGGCGCTCGTGCTCGCGAGCTTCGACGGCGACTTCGCGCACGCGGTCTGGAACGTCGGCGGCGGTGGCTGCTTCGTCCTGGTGATGCTGCTCGTCGTGCGGCCGCTGCTGCAGTGGCTGTCGCAGTGGCTGTTCGACAAGGGCTCGTTGACCGAGACCGGGCTGGTGGTCGCGCTGGCGACGATGGCGATCGCCGCCTGGTTCACGGACCTGATCGGCCTGCACGCCGTGTTCGGCGCCTTCGTCGCCGGCGCGGTGATGCCGCGCGGCGTCGCCCGCGACGTGGTCCAGCGCGTGCAGCCGCTCGCGGTGTCGCTGCTGCTGCCGTTGTTCTTCACCTACTCGGGGCTCAACACCAAGATCAGCCTGATCGACACGCCGTTCCTGTGGCTGATGTGCGGTGCGGTGCTGTTCGCCGCGATCGCCGGCAAGGGCATCGCCTGCTGGCTCGCCGCCCGCGCGACCGGCGTGCCCAACCGCGAGGCGCTCGGCATCGGCATCCTGATGAACGCGCGCGGGCTGATGGAGCTCATCATCATCAACATCGGCCTGCAGCGCGGGATCATCGGCGAGGGCCTGTTCGCGACGTTGGTGATCATGGCGATCGTCACCACGCTGATGGCGAGCCCGATCTTCGACCGGCTGGTCGGCAAGGGCTTCACCGGCGAACCGCGGCCCGATGGGCCGTCGAGCGATGCCGGACCGGCCGGTGCTCGCGCTCATCCGTGAGCCGTACGATGCGCCGACCGCGCCCGCCGCAGGCGAGTCACGGAGTTCGCTTCCCTCGGCCGACGGTCAGCCGCGCCAGGCCAGCGCCAGCAGGTAGATCCCGAGCGGGGCAGCCACGCTGACGGCAACCGACATCACGTTCCCGAGCAGCGATGCGCACCAGGCGCGCGGCCAGGACAGCGGCGCGCAGGGCAGCCCCCGGCTGAACACGCGGCCGCGCGTCGCGGCGTGGAGGAGCACGGCCTCGACCGCCACGACCAGGCCCTCCAAGCCAGCGATGGCCAGCCACGTCGGCAGGGGCCAACGTTCGACGCCATCGACCAGGACCAGGAAAGGCAGCCACGTCGTCAGGTTCACGGCGAACAACGTCGCGTCGAGCCCACGAGCGTCGCTGCCCCACTTCCGCAGCAGCCAGACGACCGTCCGCACCTCGACCCACATCGCGATCAGCGCGACGCCCCAGACGAACGGATCGCTGTACAGCCGCCCGATGATCGGGTTGGCGAGCATCGCCGCTACTTCACGACGAAGTTGACGAGCTTGCCCGGCACGACGATCTCCTTGACCACCGTCTTGCCGTCGAGGAACGACGCCACCGCCGCACGCGCCGCCGCCAGCGCCACGTCGTTGCCGCAGCCGTTCGGCACCATCGCGCGACCGCGCAGCTTGCCGAGCACCTGCACCGCGATCTCGACTTCGTCGTCGACGAGCAGCTTGGCGTCGACCGTGGGCCAGCTCGCGTAGCTCAGCAGCCCCTGGCCGCCGAGACGCTCCCACAGTTCCTCGGCGAGGTGCGGCGCGAACGGCTGCAGGATCTGCGCGAAGCGCCGCAGCTGGCCGCGGCCCAGCCGTTCGACGCCCTTCGTCGCCTCGTTGACGAAGATCATCATCGCCGCGATCGCGGTGTTGAACGCGAGCCGCTCGATGTCGCCGTCGACCTTGTGGATCGTGCGGTGCAGCGCCTTCTCGAGCTCGGGATCGTCGGCGCGATCGCTGCGCAGCCACTCGTGCACGGTGCCCTTCTCGGCGAACTCCGGCACCACCAGCCGCCAGCTCCGCTGCAGGAAGCGGAACACGCCGGGCACGTCCTTGGGGTTCCACGGCTTGCTGTCGGCGAGCGGCCCCATGTACATCTCGTACAGCCGCAGCGTGTCGGCGCCGTACTCGGCGACCACGTCGTCGGGGTTGACGACGTTGCCGTAGCGCTTGCTCATCTTGGTGACGATGGCCTTGAGCTTCTCGCCGGTCGTGGCGTGCACGACGTCGTCGCCCTGCTCCTTGGTCTGCGCCTTCGGCACGATCGCGCCGCGCGCATCCTCGTAGGCGAACGCCTGGATCATCCCCTGGTTGTAGAGCTTGTGGAACGGCTCGCGGACGCGCACGAGCCCTTGGTCGTGCAGCACCTTCGTCCAGAACCGCGAGTAGAGCAGGTGCCCGACTGCGTGCTCGGTGCCGCCGACGTAGAGGTCGACCGGCAGCCAGTAGTCGCTCGCCTGCTTGCTGCAGAACTCGCGGTCGTTCTTCGGGTCGCAGAACCGCAGGAAGTACCAGCTCGAGCCGGCAGCGCCCGGCATCGTGTTGATCTCGCGCTGCGCCGGGCGGCCCTTGCCGTCCTTCGTCTCCACCCACTGCCGCGCACGGATCAGCGGCGACTCCGGCGTGCCGCCGGGCTGGAAGTCGTCCATGTGCGGCAGCAGCACCGGCAGCTGCGCGTCGGGCACCAGTTCGGCGCCGTCCTGCGTGTGCAGCACCGGGAACGGCTCGCCCCAGTAGCGCTGCCGCGAGAACAGCCAATCGCGCAGCTTGTAGGTGACCTTCGCGGCGCCATGCCCGTTCGCGACGAGCCAGTCGATCGTGGCGCGCTTGGCCTGCGCCAACGACGACCCGGCCAGCCGCAACGACTCGTCGACGGTGCGGCAGTGCTCCGCATACGGCATCTCGTCGCTGCAGCACTCCTTGCCGTCGGCGATGCGGGCATCGCGCGCCTCATCGCCGGTCTGCGGCGCGAAGATGCCCGGGATCGGCAGGCGGAACTTCGTCGCGAACTCGAAGTCGCGCTCGTCACCGGCGGGCACGGCCATGATCGCGCCGGTGCCGTAGGTGACGATGACGTAGTCCGCGACCCACACCTGCAGCCAGCCGCGCGGGTCGCCGATCGGGAACACCGGGTTGCGGGCCAGAGCACCGGTCCACACGCCGGTCTTCTCCTTCGCCAGATCGGTGCGCTCGAGTTCGCTCTTCTGCGCCGCCGCCTTCACGTAGGCGTCGACGGCCGCCCGTTGCTTCTCCGTCGTGATCTTCGCGACCAGCGGGTGCTCGGGCGCCAACACCACGAACGACGCGCCGAACAGCGTGTCGGGGCGCGTCGTGAACACGCGGATCTTGCCGTGGCTCGCCTGGTCGCACTCGAAGTCGATCTCGGCGCCCTCGCTCTTGCCGATCCACTCGCGCTGCATGGTCTTGAGCGACTCGCTCCAGTCCAGCCCGTCGAGATCCGCGAGCAGGCGCTCCGCGTACTCGGTGATCTTCAGCACCCACTGGCGCAGCGGCCGCCGTTCGCACGGATGGTCGCCGCGCTCGCTCTTGCCGTTGATGACCTCGTCGTTGGCGAGCACGGTGCCGAGCGCCTCGCACCACCACACCGGCGCGTTGCTCTCGTAGGCCAGACCACGCGCGTGCAGCTGCTTCCAGATCCATTGCGTCCAGCGGAAGTAGCTCGGGTCGGCGGTGCTGAGCTCGCGGTCCCAGTCGTACGAGAAGCCCAGCCGCTGCAGCTGCGCCCGGAACGTCGCGATGTTGGCGGCCGTAGTCTTCGCCGGATGGGTGTTGGTCTGGATCGCGTACTGCTCCGCGGGCAGGCCGAACGCGTCCCACCCCATCGGGTGCAGCACGTTGCAGCCCTTCGCCCGCTTCCAGCGCGACACGATGTCGGTCGCGGTGTAGCCCTCGGGGTGGCCGACGTGCAGGCCCGCCGCCGACGGGTAGGGGAACATGTCGAGCGCGTAGAACTTCGGCTGCCGCGCGTCGAAGTCCGGGTCGCCGGGGTTCTTGGCCCGGAACACCTTGTGCTCGCGCCAGAACCGCTGCCACTTCGGTTCGATCGCCGCGGGTTCGTACGTCTGCTTCGGCTCGTGTCTCGGCTCGGCCATGGTCGGAGGGCGAGCAGTATGCCCAGGCCCGACTGGGCGCGGAACGTCGAAGACGGTCAGCCCGCCGCCGGCGGCCATTCGCGGGCCAGCAGCCCGTAGACGAACTCGTCGCGCCAACGACCGCCGAGCCGGCAGTACTCGCGCAGGCAGGCCTCACGCCGCATGCCGAGCTTCTCCATCAGTCGCCACGAGGGTTCGTTGTCGGCGACGCAGTAGGCGACCAGCTTGTGCACGCGCACGACCTCGAACAGGTACGTGCAGAGCCGGGCGCACGCCTCGCGCGTGTAGCCGCGCCGGTGCACGTTGGCGTCGATCCGGTAGCCGATCTCCATCGTCTCGTTCGCCGCTGCGGTCAGCCGGAACACCACGATGCCGACGGCGCGGCGCTCGGCGTGCGGCACGATCGTGAGGCACAGCCACTCCCCGTCCCGCCCCTGCCACGGCGACGCCATCTGCTCGCCGCGCGCGCGCACGGCCTCGCTGGATTCCGGATCGCGGATCCAACGCATCAGCTCCCGGTCGTTCTCCTGGGCCGTCACCATCGGGACGTCCGCGGCGGTGAACCGCCGGAGCACGAGGCGCGAGCTCGCGAGTTCGAGACCAGGAGCGCTCGCGATCAGCTGGGCCAGATCCATGGCGCGTTTCGTAGCACCACCCGGGGTGTCGTGCACGAGTCCGCACACGGCGCTGCCGTGCCCGACCGCGCCGGCCTACGCTGCTCGCATGCGCTTCCCGAACGACACGAACTTCCACCTGCGCATGGCCGCGCTGCTCGTCGCGGCGTTGTTCCTCGAACACCTGGCTGCGACGCACGTCCCCCACTGGTCCTCGCCGCGCATCGGCATCGTGACGTTCGTGCTCGGCCTCGCGTGGGTCGCGCTCGCCGCGTTCTGGCACGCCAAGGCGACGCAGGATCGCATCCGCGTGCTCGAAGCGAAGCTCGAGCAGCTGTCGGCGACCACCGACGCGCTCGTCGACGACCAACGCGCGCGACGTTCGTTGCCGCGCCTCTGAGTCAGCGCCGCACGGCGAGCACGAAGGCGCCGTCGCTCTCGTGCACCACTTCGAACCGGCCGGGATGCGCGGCCAGCAGTGCGGGCGCGATCGACGGCACGAACTCGAACGTGCGCGAGCCGGTGCGTTGCGCCCGGTCCTGGCAGCACACCAGGAAGTCGAGGGCCTCCGCCTCGCTCCACGCCGCGACTTCTTCCACGGACTTCGGCGTGCCCGGCACCAGCGGCTGGTCGGCGATGCGCACGACGTTGCGCCACGGCTCGCCGAGCAGCGGGAAGAGGAAGTGGCTGCCGTGCACGCCGACGCGTTTGCCGGCGACCTGCCGGTGCACGAAGGACACGCAGCCAGCCCACCCGCGTTCGCTGCGCCCGTCGCGCCAGCCGAGGGCGGCGTCGTACTGCCAACGTTGCCGTGCGCTGGCGACGAGCAGCGCGCCGACGACGAGCACCAGCCCGACGATCGCCGCGGTCGCCCGTGACGACGCCGCGCGCAGCCCGAGCGCCCCGACGTCGTTCAGTCGACGGCGCCACGCCGGCACGGCGAGCGCCGCGCCGCCGACGACCGCGGCCGCGAACGCCGGCCAGGCCAGACGGGTCAGCGGCGCAATTCCGTTCGCCGCAGCGCCGGCGAAGGCGGCGACGACGAGCCAGGAGGCACGGGCCGGCAGCAGGGCGCTCACGGCCGCAGCGGCCCCCGCGAAGCCGACGCTCGCCCAGGCCAGCAGGTAACGATGCGAGTACTGCGCGTCGAACGACGGCTGGTTGAACGGGTGCTTCAGGAACGTCGCGAACAGCAGCAGCGGCAGCACCGCGCCGACCGCCGCCGTCCGCCACGGCAGTCGACGCGCGACGGCGGCGAGCAGCAGCAGCACCGGTGCGCCGGCGACGACCGGCGCGGCCACGCCGTGCGCCTCGACGAATTGCGGCAGACGTTCGAGCAGCGGCCGCAGGTTCCAGCCGAGCGTGCGTTCGGCGAACCACGCGGCGTCGATCGGACCGTCGAACACGACGCTGCCCGCGACCTTCACCTGCGCCGGCCACAGCGGATTGCCGAGTGCCAGCAGGTTGCGCAGGTACCACGGCGCTGCGACCAGCATCGGGCCTACGGCGAGCAGGCCGAGCGTTCGTGGCGCGAGGAGCGCCCGCCAGTGCACGAACGCCGTCGCCGCGACGATCAGCGCCGCGTAGCCGGGGCCTGAGAACTTCGTCGCCATCACGGCGCCGAGCGCCAAGCCCGCCAGCAGTCCGTCGCCAGCGCCCCGTTGCGCGAAGTGGCGGCGACAGAAGACGACGGCGGCGACGACGACGATCGCGAGCAGCAGGTCGTTCCCCTGCGTGGTGGTCGCTCCCAGCGCGACCGGCGTGGTCGCTGCCGCGAGCGCGCCGGCGAAGGCGACGGGACGCGTGCCGCCGAACGACCGCGCCAGCGTGTAGACCGCCACGACCAGCAGCGGGAATTCGAACACCGACAGCAGCGCCAGGTGTTCGTTGCCGGCCGGCAACGACAGCCAGGCGATCACCGCCTGCCGGAATCCCGGGTAGGCGCGCGCCAGGTCGGGCACCGTGTCGCTGATCGCGACGCTGCCGGTCCGCACCCACTCGGCCGGCATCACGAGGTGGTACCACATGCTGTCGGCATCCTGCACGGTGAAGCGCAGGCAGTTGCCGGCGACGAACAGCCACGCCGCGGCGAGCAGCAACGCGCCGGCCGCGGTCGCAGCGTCGAACCGCGCGCTTGGCAACAGGCTGCCAACGGTGCGGCCCGGCGGCGCCTGCACGTGCACGAGCAGCGACACGACGGCGCCGAGCACGCCGACCGCGACCAGACCGAACGCGCCGCAGAGGCCGGTCGCGACGACGAACCCGCCCGGCACGACCAGCGTGAGCAGGCCGACGGCGAGCAGGAACACCGAACCCTCGGCCTCCGGCAGCAGCGCCGAGGCCGTGCGCCACGCGACGACTGCCGGCAGCGCGACGAACCAGGCGAACACCGCAGCGGTGACGAATGGACCCGCGAGCAGGTTCGGCGTGAACGCCGCCAGCCCCGCGATCACGACACCAGCCAGGGCGAGCAGCGGCAGACCGGACGAGCGACGATCGGCAGGGCCGCTCATGGCGCGCCGGCGCTACTTCGCGTCCCAGTAGCGCAGCACGAACGCCGGCGGCACGTTCCGCACGATCGGACCGATGCGCTCGAAGCCCGCGAACCGCTCCTGCATGAGCGCGCGGAAGCGTCGCGCCGCGCGCAGTCCGTAGGCGTGCACGTACTGGAAGGTGCGGAAGTCGCCGCCGCCCTCGCGCAACGCCCACACCAGTCCGTCGACGACGCCGTCCTGCACGGCGGGCGGCAGGCTCGCGAACGGCAGCCCCGAGATGATGCGGCGCGGCGGTGGCAGGCCTTGGTCGGTGAGGATCTGCCGAAGGTCCGCCGCCGAGCCGAGGTGGAACGCCATCGTCGGGAACCGCTCGGTCAGCAGGCGGTGGAAGCGCTTCTCGAGCTCGATGCCGAGGTAGCGCGCGCCCTTCGGCAAGCGCTCGCGCACGACCGCCGTCGCCGGGCCAGTGCCGGGACCAAACTCGACGATCAGCTCGCCGGGCCGCAGGTCGAGATGTCCGACCAATGCGCGCGACAGGTAGCGCGAACTCGGCAGCACGGCGCCGACCGTCGTCGGGTTGCGGAGGAAGCGACCAAAGAAGCCGAGACCGTCGCGGATCGGTCGCCGCGGGATGTCGGCAGGTTCGCCCGCGGGCATCGTGGAAGCCACGGCGGAACAGTGCCCCGAGCCCGCGCCGCGGGCAAGCGCCCCGTCACCCATCGACGAGCGCGTCGCCCAGCACGGCGACGCGGCCGACGCGCACTCGGGCCGAACACAGCAGACGGCAGCCGTCGCCGAGGCCCATGCGAGCGAGGGTCGAGCGCTCCGGTTCGGCGGCGGGCTCGAGCGCAGCGTCGGCCCCCGCGGCGAGCCGCGCCGCGTCGGTGCCGCACATGCCGCGCGTGCAGCCGNNCGCTCGGCCAGTCGACGCCGGCGAGCCGGGCGGCCGCCAGCAGCGTCGTGCCGGGCTGCACGAACACGGTCTTCGCGGCGGTCGCGAAGTGCACTTCGACCAGGTCCATGGCGTTCGCATAGCGGCTCGCGAGCGCGGTGCAAGCGCGCCGCGGTCCGGCGGCGAAAGCGGGCCACGCCGTGGCGTCGCTCGCGAGCAGAACGCAACATCCGCGCATGGAACTCAGCGGCCTCGATCTGGCGATCATCGTCGGCTACTTCGCCATCTCGCTGGGCATCGGCCTCGCCTTCGCGAAGAAGTCCGGAGCCAGCCTCGCGGACTACTTCGTGTCGGGCCGCAGCATGCCGTGGTGGCTGGCGGGCATCTCGATGGTTGCGACGACGTTCGCCGCCGACACCCCGCTGGCGGTCACCGGCTTCGTCGCCAAGAACGGCTTGGCCGGCAACTGGTTCTGGTGGGCGTTCGCGTTCGGCGGAATGTTGACGGTTTTCGTGTTCGCGAAGTTGTGGCGCCGCGCGAACCTGCTGACCGACGTCGAGCTCATCGAGTTGCGCTATGCCGGCCGGCCGGCGGCCTTCTTGCGCGGCTTCCGCGCGGTCTACGTGTCGATCGTCGTCAACTCGTTCGTGATCGGCTGGGTCACCTACGCGATGGTCACCGTGCTGCGCGAGACCGTGTTGCACGGCAGCTCCGCGGACAGCTCGACGGACCTGCTGCTGATCGGAGCGCTGCTGGCCGTGACCGGGCTCTACTGCGTCCTCTCCGGCATGTGGGGCGTCGCCGTGACCGACGCCTTCCAGTTCGTGCTGGCGATGGGTGGCTGCATCGCGCTGGCCGTGATCGCCGTCGACCACGTCGGCGGCGTCGATCAGTTGCGCGAGCGCGCGACCACGAACTTCGGCGGCACGCAGTTGTTCGACTACGTGCCCGACTTCGGTTCGGCGGCGTGGATGCCGCTCGGCGTGTTCCTGGCCCTCGTGCTCGGCCAGTGGTGGGCGACGTGGTACCCGGGCGCTGAACCCGGCGGCGGCGGCTACATCGTGCAGCGCATGGCGAGTTGCCGGAACGAGCGGGATGCCGAGAAGGCGACGCTGCTGTTCCAGCTCGCCCACTACTGCCTGCGGCCCTGGCCGTGGATCCTGGTCGCCTTCGCCGCCATGGCGTTGCATCCGGAACTGCGCACGTGGGCGCTCGCCGACAAGTCCGCGAACCTGCCGAACCCCGACACCGGCTTTCCGATGCTGATCCGCGAACTGGCGCCGCCGGGGCTGCGCGGACTTCTGCTCGTCACGTTCTTCGCCGCCTACATGTCGACCGTCAGCACCCAGATGAACTGGGGCGCCAGCTACGTCGTCAACGACATCTGGAAGCGGTTCGTCGCGCCGGGCGCGACCGACCGCGAGCTGGTGCGCGCGTCGCGTTGGGCTTCGGTCGTCGTGCTGGTATGCGGCGGCCTGACCGCGTGGATCATGGTGCGCTTCCGCATCTCGCCCGATGAATCGTGGGGCTACCTGGCGGCCCTCGGCGGCGGACTCGGCAGCGTCTTCCTGCTGCGCTGGTTCTGGTGGCGCATCTCGGCCTGGAGCGAGATCGCGGCGATGGCCTCGTCGCTGGTGATGTTCGTCGTGGTGACCGTGGTCCCGTTCGGGATCGCGCCGCAGTACACGGCCCTGATCGTGGCCAGTGTGTCGATCGTCGTCTGGATGACGGTCACGTTCCTGACGCGCCCCGAGCCCCGCGAACACCTGGTCGCCTTCTACCAACGCATCCGCCCCGACGGCCCGGGCTGGGGTCCGATCGCGGCGGACGCCCGCGACGTGCGACCGGACGGTGGCTTGGGCCGATCCGTGCTACGCGCGCTGCTCGGCACCGCCACGATCTGGCTCACGCTGCCGGGCATCGGCGGGCTGATCTTCGGCGACCACGGCAAGGCCGCGGCGTGCCTCGCCGGAGCCGCCGCCGCCGCATGGGGCATGTTCGCGCTGGCGCCGCGCGCGCCTTCACGCGCCTCGACCACGAGCTAGACTTCCCCGCCGCACGACCTGTCATGGGTGACACCGAGAGCGACTTCAGCCGCACCGTCTACTCCGTGCCGACCGGCGGCAAGGACGCAGGCGGCAGCAACCGCCTGCCGGTGCTGGTGGTGCTGCGCGGCGCCCAGGTCGGCCGTCGCTACCTGCTCAACGAGAGCGGACTCGTGCTCGGGCGCCGCGCCGACAAGGCGCAGATCGTGGTGCCCGGCGACGCCCAGATCTCGAGCACGCACTGCAAGTTCGAACGCAGCGGTGCGGGCGAGGTGTGGCACGTCGTCGACCTGCAGTCGACCAACGGTACGGTGATCGGCGGCGAACGCGTCGACAACCGCGCGCTGTGCGACGGCGACCGCATGCTGGTCGGCGAGACGGTGCTGAAGTTCACCTTCCACGACGAGCTCGAGGAGGAGTTCCACCGTCAGGTCGACCACCTGATGAACATCGACGACCTGACCGGGTTGCCGGTGCAGCGCGTGTTCCAGACGCGGCTGCAGGAGTCGTTCACGGTGTGCAAACGCCGCGGGCAGCCGATGGCGGTCTACATGATGGACATGGACGGCCTGAAGAAGATGAACGACACGCACGGCCACTTCGTCGGCGCGAACTCGATCGCGACCGTCGGGCGGCGGCTCGGCGCGATCGTGCACGCGGCCGGCGGCGTGGTCAGCCGCTTCGGCGGCGACGAGTTCTCGGCCTTCGTGCCCAACGCCGACGCCGAGCAGGCAGCCGCGATCGGCGAACGCATGCGCGCGGCCGTCGGCGGCGAGCCGATCACGCGTGATGCGATCACCGTCAACCCGACGATCTCGATCGGATTCGCCGTGCTTCCCGACGACGGCCAGGTCGCCGAAGAACTGACGCGCAAGGCCGACGACGCGCTCTACCGCGCCAAGGCCGCCGGCCGCAACCGCGTCAGCCGCTGAGCCGCACCGCGCCTAGAGAAACAGGCGGTGCTGGCGGAAGCGCGCCTCGATGCCCTGGTCGCTCGCGACCTCGTGCGCATGCAGGCCGCCGGTGAGCTGCAGCAGCCGCTCGACGATCGCCGCGAGCGCGCGCGACGTCGGCGCCTCCGGATCGGTCGCGATCAGCGGCAACTGCCCGAGGCGATGCTGCATCACCGCGTCGTCGTCGGGGATCTCGCCGAGGTAGGTCAACGGCACGCCGACGTGTTGTTTGCTGACTTCGGTGAGGCGCTGGAACGCGAGCTCGCCGCGGCCCGGCGTGGCGACGCGGTTGACGAGCACGAGGAAGCGCGCGTTCTTGTTCACCTGGCCGATGCACTTCACCACCGCATAGGCGTCGACGAGGGCGGCGATCTCGGGCTGGGTGACGAGCACGATCCAATCGGCGGCGAGCATCGTCAGCACGGTGGCCGGCGCGATGCCCGCACCCAGATCGAGCACCAGCGCTTCCTCGCGCTGCGCCAACGCGCCGAGTTCCCGCGCGAACGCGAGCAGGTCCTTGTCGGTCGGCGTCGCCATGCGGCGCACGCCCGACGCGCCCGGCAAGAGACGCGGGCCGCACGGCGACGCGACGAGCGCCTGGTCGAGCGTGCACTGGCCGCCGAGCAGTTGCTGGAGAGTGAGGGTCGGCTTCACGCCGAGCAGCAGGTGGTCGCAGGCGAGGCCGAAGTCGCAGTCGACGAGCACGGTGCGGCGGATGCGGTGCAGCAGCACGGCGAGCGAGGTTGCGACGAACGACTTGCCGGTACCGCCCTTGCCGCTCGCGATCGCGATCGAGGTCGCTTCGTGCCGCGCCGTCGGCGCGCCGCGCAGGCCGTCGAGCAGACGACCGAACAGACCGCGACCGCGTGGGCCGAGCCCGCTCGTCGGAGCCGTTGGTTGCCGCCCGGCTGAAGCACCGTCCATTTCTGCTCGCCTGACCATGTTCGCGGCTGACCGGCCGCGCGCCGGGAGTGTCGCAGACCCGCAGCGAGATTGCGAACGGCCACTCGCCCTCTTGCAGCCACGAGGCCCCCGACCCTCGCCTGAAACAACTCCGTCGACGCGGTCCGGGCCAATAGGCTGCATGCGCAGCACCCCTCGGCGAAACCGCCCGCGCTTTCGCCCTCGCCACCGCGCCCCACCATGGACTCTCGCCCCGATCCCGCCTGCGTCCTGTGCGGCGGCCACGACTTCCGCCCGCTGCTGCGCGGCGCGGACATGGAGGCGAGCCGGTTCTTCCGCTGCCGGGCGTGCACGCTGCTGCAGATGCGGCCGATGCCCACGGACCGCGAGCTGTTCGACTACTACCAGCGCTACGACATCGTCGGCGAGCACTACCCGTACTTCGCCGCGCTCTGGCGTCCGGACGCGCTCGACACGCCCGAGGGGCGGGAGATCCGCGAACGCGCGGGCCTCGTGCTGGCCGCGACGCCGCGACCGCAGCGCGTGCTCGAAGTGGGCTCCGGCCACGGCCTGTTCCTCAAGGTGCTCGTCGACGCCGGCGTGCATGCGGAGGGCGTCGAACTCAGCGCCCGCGCCGCCGAACGCAGCCGCGCGGCGCACGGCGTGACGGTGCACGCGGGCACGCTGGACTCGGTGCCCGGCTCGACGTTCGACGCAATCGCGATGTGGGACCTGCTCGAGCACGTCGCCGACCCGCACGGTCTGGTCGCGCAGGCAGCCGCACGGTTGTCCCCCGGCGGGCGGTTGTTCGTCGAGACGCCCGACGAGGCGGCGCTGCTCGACCGCACGATCCTGGCGCTGCACCGGCTCGGCGTGTCGTGGCCCGCGCGCCAGTTCTACGGCACGCACCACCTCGTGCTGTTCCGCCGCGCCTCGATCCGCCGCCTGCTCGAGCAGCATGGCTTCGTCGTCGAAGGCATCACCGGCGCGTCGACCTACGTCGCGCGTTCGTTCTCGGGATCGGGACTGAAGGCCCGCGCTTCGCGGTTGTTCCTCGGCGCGCTGTTCGCGCTGGCGAAGCTCGTCGGTCGGCAGAACAAGATGATCGTCGTGGCAAAGAAGCGCTGAGCAGCAGCCGCTCGCACGCCCCTCACTTCGGCAGCAGTTCGCGCCCGTAGCGCACCGGTACGCCGAAGTTGCTGCCGGTGAAGTCGCGCAGGATCGCGAAGTTCACCGCGATCACCATCCCGGTGCCGTCGAACACCGGCCCGCCCGAACCGCCGTGCGTCGTCGGCGCGTCGTAGCTGATCACCGTGTCGCGCACGTTGCCGATCACGCCCTGCGTGATCGTCGGTGTGATCTGCCCGGCGCTCGCCAGTTCTTCGATCGTCTCGGCCATCGACGCCGAACGCTGCTGCAGCGACTCGACCAGCGCGCCGTCGGCGCGCGCGAGCATCGCCGACAATCCCGTCGGGTAGCCGACGACGATGGCGCGGCGGTCCTCTTCCTCCTCCGGCAGGTCGCGCAGCGGCAGGCGCGGCACGCCCACCACCTCGGCGGCGGCGATCTGCACGACCGCGACGTCGAGGTCGTCCTTGCGGCGCACGATCGACTCCGGCGGCACGGCGATCGGCGCCTTGCCGGGGAACGTCGCCGTCAGCCGCGCGAACTCGGGCTTGGCTCCGGCCGCGATCAGCCGCACCACCGGCGCCATCTCGAGCCACGGCGCCACCACGTGGCGGTTCGTCATCACGTGCCCGGCGTCGCTGACCAGGAACCCCGAGCCCGTGTACTCGACCTCGAACGTGTCGCCGTCGGGCGCGAACCACGAACCGTCGGGCATCTTCAGCCGGAACACGCCGTGCAGCAGGCACACGCCCTGGCTCAGTTCCTTCTGGATCCGCCGCAGCACCGCGCTGGCGCGCGCCAACCGCGCGACGTCGTCCTGCTGCTTCTTCTGCTCGGCACGCAGCGCCTCGAAGTCCTCGCGCTTCACCACGTCGGCGGGCTGCAGCTTCGCCTGCGCCTCGCGCAGCGCATCGAGCTCGGCGCGCGTCACGACCTGATCGATCTCCGGGCGGCCGACGAACGCGCCGAGCCAGGCCGCGACGAACGCCCCGGCGACGAGCGTCAGCGGCACCCCCCACTTCAACTGCGGCGTCGCCTGCGTGAACAGGTCGCGCGTCAGCGTCTGCGTCGCCGCCGCACCGCCGCTCACGCGCGCGACCTCGCGCGCATCGGCGAGCATGCGCCGCACCGGCTTGCAGGCCGCGCCGATCGGCACGTAGATGTTGAAGCGCACGACGGGACCGCCGCTGCCGAGTTCGAGTTGGTCGCCGTCCTGCAAGATCACTTCGTCCACTTCCTGGCCGTTGACGAACGTCTGGCCGTCGCGGCGCTTGAGGTGGAACTGGCACTCGGCCTCGACCCACTCGATCTGCACGTGCTTGCGGGCGATCCCAGGCGCGTCGATGACGGCATCGCAGTCGGGGGCGCTGCCGATGCGGACCACGCGCGCCTCGTAGGTCACCGTGCGGCCACGCAGCGGACCGGAAAGGTGCAGCAACTGGGGGCGCATTCCCGGACCATAGTCGCCGTGACCAGTCCCGCCAACGCGCCGTTCGCCGTCGAGGTCGCCATCGATTCGGTCGCTGGTGCGCGTACGGCCGCTGCGAACGGCGCCACGCGGCTCGAACTGTGCGCAGCGCTCGAACTCGGCGGGCTCACTCCGAGCCTCGCGCTGCTCGAGGCGGTGCGGGCCGCGGTCGCCGTGCCGGTGTTCGTGATGATCCGGCCGCGCGCCGGCGACTTCCTCTACGACCGCGACGAGTTCGCCGTGATGCGGCGCGACGCCGAACGGCTCGTCGCGGCGGGCGCGCATGGCCTGGTCAGCGGCGTGCTGACCGCGGAGGGCGCGCTCGACGGCCCCCGCCTGCGCGAACTGCGCGCGGTCGCGCCGGTTCAGGCGTTCACCTGCCACCGCGCGTTCGATCTGTGCCGCGAGCCGCTGCGCGCGCTCGACGCCCTGGCCGACCTCGGCATCGCGCGCGTGCTGACCTCGGGCCAGGCGCCGAACGCGCCGGCGGGTGCGGCGGCGATCCGGACGTTCGTGCAGCACGCCGCCGGGCGCGTGGTCGTGATGGCGGGCGGCGGCGTGCGCGCGGAGAACGTGCACGCGCTGGTCGCGGCCAGCGGCGTGCGCGAAGTGCATCTTTCCGCGAGCCGTCGGCAGGCAAGTGGGATGACGTTCCGGCGCGACGGCGTGCCGATGAGCGCGGCGGTCACCGCCGACGAGTACATGTTGCGCACGACGGATGGTGCGATGGTCGCGAGCGTCGTCGCGGCGATGCGTCGTTAGCATGCACGCATGGGCACTCCCCATCCGCTCGTCGCCGCCATCGAGTCCCTCCTGCAGGCGAGTCCGCAAGCCCCACCGTGGCCGGCGGTGCTCGCGCGCGTCGCCGGGCACTTCGTCTGCCCGGTCGCGACGATCCACGTGCTCGGCGCGGACGGCCAGCTCCACCTGGCCGCGCAGCAGGGACTGCCGCCGCCGGTGCTCGACAAGGTGGCCGTGATCCCGATCGGCAAGGGCATGGCGGGGATCGCCGCGCAGCGCCGCGAGCCGGTGCAGGTGTGCAACCTGCAGACCGACCAGAGCGGCGTCGTGCGCCAGGGCGCGAAGCTCACGCAGATGGAGGGTTCGCTCGCCGCGCCGATGATGGACGGCAAGCGGCTCGCCGGCGTGTTCGGGATCGCCAAGCCCGTCGCCTACGACTTCACCGCCGACGAACAGGCCCTGCTGCTCGCGGTCGGGGCGTCGATCGCGCGCACGCTGCGCTGACGTTCAGGCGTCGAAGCCGTCGCGCGCCGGGGCGTCGAGCAGCGCGTTCGCCGCGGCATCGTCGGTGCGCAACGCAGCCGCGTCCCACGAAAGCCGCCGCCCGCGCGCCGCCCGCAGCGCGACGTTGGCGAGCAGCACCGCCTCGGTCAGCGGGGCCGCGTAGGCGAACGACGTCGACGGCATCGTGCGCGCAGCACTGGCGAGCAGCCACTCGCGGTGGTGCCCGGGTGAAGGCGGCAACGACGGCGCCGGCGCCTTCCACGCCGCAGCCCGCGAAGCAGGCCCGATCTCGTGCTTGTCGTAGTTGCTGATCAGCCAGCCGTCGTCGCCGACGAACAGCACGCCGTTGCGCCACCCATCGAGGCCGCGCGACGCCAGCGCCGCCTGCGGCCGATCGCTCCCCGCGTGCCAGTGCAGCGTCACCGCCGGTCGCGCGCCGCGCGCCGCGAACGAGTACGTGCAGCGGCTGCCACGCGGCGCGCATTCCGCGTGCGGCTCGGGTCCGTCGGCCTGCAGGCTCGTCGGCGCTTCGAGTTCGAGCGCCCAGAACGGCAGATCGACGAAGTGGCACGCCATGTCGGCCGTCGTGCCGCCGCCGAATGCCCAGTACCGGCGCCAGCCCATCGGGTGGTAGCCATCGGCGTAGTCGCGCGCCGCCGCGGGCCCGAGCCAGAGATCCCATTCGACGTGCGGCGGGCGCTGGCCGGCCTTCGGCAGCTCGGTGGCCGACCAATCGGTGCCGTTGACGAACACGATCACTTCGCGCACCGCCCCCACGGCACCGCCGCGGATCGCCTCGACGACGCGGTGGTAGTTGGCGTTGGCGTGGATCTGGATGCCCATCTGCGTCACGCAGCCGTTCGCCTCGGCGGTGCGCAGCAGTCGACGCGCCTGCGCCACCGTGTGCGTCAGCGGCTTCTCGCAGTAGACGTCGAGGCCTTGCTGCAGGGCGAGCATCGACGGCAGGTAGTGCGTGTGGTCGGGCGTGCTGACGACGACGCCGTCGAGTTCGCGGCAGGCGGCGGCATCGCGCAACACCTCACGAAAGTCGCGCACGGCGCGCGCACCGGGGAAACGCTTGTGGGCCGCGGCGAGCCGTTCGCCGTCGATGTCGCAGAGCACAGCGATGTGTTCGCTGGCGACGGCCGCGAGGTTGTCGCCGCCGCGGCCACCGACGCCGACGATCATGAGCCGCGCCTTGGTGGCGGGATCGCGCGGCGGCCGCGCGACGCGCAGCGGTTTCGGGCTGCCGGTCGCAGGCAACACGCAAGCACCAGCGGCCGCAACCCCGGTGAGCACGAACGAACGACGGGTCGTCAGCATCGGCGCATCATTCGCCAGCGAGCGCTGGTCGGCCAGTGGTAGGCGATGCTCGGGCCCGTAGGCTCACGGCATGACCCAGAGCCTGCAGGAACGATTCGCCCCGCGCGGTGCGTGCTTTGGCTGCGGTCCAGCCAATGCGCACGGCCTGCGCATCCGCAGCCTCGTCGACGGCGACGAGGTCGTGTGCACGTGGCAGCCACAGACCATGCACGAGGCGTTCCCCGGCATGCTGAACGGCGGCATCATCGGCGCACTGCTCGACTGCCACTGCAACTGGACAGCGGCGTGGCACCTGATGCAGGCGCAGGGGGCGAGCGCGCCGCCGTGCACGGTGACCGCGGAGTACTCGATCAAGCTGCGGCGACCGACGCCGACGTCGGGGCCGGTGCTGCTGCGGGCGAAAGTCGCCGAGTCCAGCGCCGACCGCGCGCGCATCACCGGCACGCTCGAAGCCGGCGGCAAGGTGTGCGCGACGTGCGACGGCGTGTTCGTCGCCGTGAAAGAGGGCCATCCGGCGTTTCATCGCTGGTAGGCCTTCCGGTCGCCGGAACGCCGACTCTCCCATCCATCGTGAACCCAACCACCACGTCGCCTGGCGAACCGCCGTCGCTCGAGGCCGTTCAGCGCGCCCGTGTCGAAATCGGCCGCGACGTGCGCGAAACACCGTCGTGGCAGTGGCAAGGGCATCGGCTCGCGGCCGCGGCACCCACCACCGGCGCGGTCTGGCTCAAGCTCGAACTGCTGCAGCACTCCGGATCGTTCAAGGCGCGCGGCGCCTTGCTCGCGATGCGCCGCCTCGACGCCGCACAACGGGCCCGCGGCGTCACTGCGGTCAGCGGCGGCAACCACGCGATCTCGGTCGCGTTCGCCGCGCGAACGGTCGGCACCCACGCCAAGGTGGTGATGCCGGCGACCGCGAACCCCGCGCGGGTCGCTGCATGCCGCGCGTTCGGCGCCGAAGTCGTGCTGGTCGCCGACGTCGCCGCGGCGTTTCCGGCAGCACGCGCGATCGAAGAACAGGAAGGGCGCACGCTCCTGCATCCGTTCGAGAGCGACGCGATGGTGCTGGGCGCGGGCACCCTCGGCATGGAGTTCCTGCGGCAGACGGGCCAGCTCGATGCGCTGTTCGTCGCGATCGGCGGCGGCGGACTCGCCGCCGGGGTCGCGAGCGTGGTCAAGGCGCTGCAGCCGCGCTGTCGCGTGTTCGGAGTCGAACCCGCGGGAGCTGACACCATGCACCGCAGTTTCGCGGCCGGCTCACCGCAGCGCATCGACGCGGTGCGCACGATCGCGGACACGCTCGGCGCGCCGATGGCGTTGCCGTACACCTACGGGCTCTGCCGCCGGTTCGTCGACGAACTGGTGAAGGTCGACGACGACGCGATGTGCCGCGCGATGTGGCTCTTGTTCGCCGACGCCAAGCTCGCGGTCGAGCCCGCGGGTGCCGCGGCACTCGCGGCGATGCTGCAGGTGCAGGATCGGCTGGCGGGGCAACGGGTCGGTCTCATTGTCTGCGGCGCCAACCTCGACCACGCCACGTTCGCCGCCTGCCTCGCGCGCGGCGCGCCACCGGCTAGTTGACCGGACCGACCCACAGGTCGTCGAACGACGTGCGCGCGTCGGCCTTGGTCCACAGACCGTGGCCACCGCCGCTCCGGATCGTGTCGTCCGCGACCTCGAGCAGGACGCGCCCATCGAGCGCGCACGTGATGCGATCACCGACGAACGTCGCCTCGACGCGATGCCACGCTCCGGCCGGGGCGTCGACGAGCGCGGTCGCGAGCTGCCGCCGCACGCCGTCCTTCACCACGTAGACGCGGAAGTTCGACTCCAGCGGGTTGAAGCGGCAGAGGTAGTAGTTGTCGGCGTCCTGCACGCGCCACATCGGGCCGCCGCCCTGGTCGACGACGCCGCCGTCGGCGCGCACCGCGACCGCGATGCGTCCGTCAGCGAGCGCGCCGTCGGTCCAGAACAGATTGAACCGATGGTCGACGTCGTGGTTCGGCGCGGTCAACGCAACGACGTTCGGCGGCGAGATCGCGGCCGCGTCGGCGACCACCAGCCACGTCGCTTGCGGTCCGTTGCCGCCGGTGCTCCCGGCGCGGAACCCGGCCAGCGCCCCATCGAAGCCCTCGGCGCCGGGCGTGGGGCGCTGCGCCGACCAGCAGCCACCGGCGATCGAGAGCAACGCCACGGCCACATGCCACGTCTTCATCCGCGCCATCCTACGCGACAGGCGGCGTTGCTCCCGCGCCGCGCCGTCAGCGGCGCGACGACGCCCGCACCGCCTCGCCGAAGCCGACCAGGTCCATCTCGAAGTGCCCGCGCCACTCAGCACCGCGGATGCCGGCGGCGATCACGAAGTCGGCCGACGTGCCGGCCGAGAACTGCGGGAAGCCCGGCGGCACCATCTCCGGGATCCACTCCTGCATGCCCCGGAACATCGCCAGGAAGTCGATGCACTCGACGAACATCGGGTTGCAGTCGCCGACGGCCGCCATCGCCGCGCGCATCGACGTCGGCCACGACCCGCCCGACCTTCCGAGCGCGGCGACGGTGTCGGCGGCGCGGTGGCCGACGCCATCGGCCAGCGCCTCGCCCGGCTCGNNTCGCCGCACTGCCGCCCTTCGCCGCGAGCCGCATCTGCAGGCCGTCCTTGCCGAGCATCCTCGCGATCGCATCCTCGGCCTTGCCGCGCTCCGACTCGGGTACCGGCACGGCACTGATCGCCGACGCGAACTTCAGGAAGTCGACCCTCAGGCGATGGTCCTGGAATCGGGCGCCATCCACTTCGCCGGTCTCCCCGGGCGTGAACGCGACGCCGAACGTCGCAAGCTGCGAGCTTTGCGTCATGGTCGCGAACAGCGAGAACATCGACTCGGCGGCGGTCGGCGTCATGTGGGCGGTCATGCCGAGTCCCTTCGCATCGACGTCGACGTCCGCGGCGAGCACCGGCCCCATCGCTTCGTAGAGTTCGCGGTAGCCGCGCATCATCTCGCGCATCGCGGTCCGGCCTTGCTGCGGGTAGATGTCGAAGAGCGGTTCCAGCATCGACTCGAAGCGCGGCCACAGCGCCTTCCAGTCGGCGACCATGACCACGTTCGCGGCACTGCGCGGCGACAGCTTGCCGGCGAACGGCGCCAGGTCGACCGGCGCGCTGCCCCAGCCGTCGAGGTCACTGCCGGGCTTCATCTGCATGCGCGCCGACACCGCGAGCTTGCCGTTCGGCGCATCGGCCGCGAGTTCGAAGCTCTGGCCCGATGCCAGCAGCGCCTTGGCCGCCTCGATGTAGAGGTCGGCGACGGCCGCGCCGTCGACGCCGGCATTGCCCGTTTCCGCCTGCGACACCATCGTCTTGAACGCCAGGAAGCCGGCGCCGATCACGGTGCCGAGGTTCTGCGCCGCCTTGGCGACGTCGACGCGCGCCACGACCAGCTCCGCCGGCAGGTTCGTCGCCAGCGCGGACGGCTGGGCCGGCTTCTCGTACTTGCCGCTGAGCGGCAAGACCACGTAGCCGCCGTCGACGAACGTCTGGATGCCGCTGCCCTGCAACGACGCCACGTACTTCGCGGCATCGGTCACCGGCACGAACACGAGTGGAATGGGCTGCACCGCGCGCGGCGCGACCAGGGCGAACGCGATCGGGCGCTTCTTGTCGACGTACGTCGTGTCGCCGCCCATCGGCCCGATCGTCGCCAGCATCGGGTCGGCGCCGATCAGCTCGGTCGGCACCCCGAACGGCGTGGCGCCGGTTCGCGCGGTGTCGACGAGATCGTCGATCGACAGCAAACGCACGAAGACGGCTGCGTCGGCCGGGACCAGCGCGGCGATCGCCCGCTCGGCGGCCTCGTCGCCGCCCCGGCAACCGATCATCAGCAACAGCAGGGAGAACGACGCCGCGGGCAGGACCTTCATGGCGGCGAGGATCGGCGCCAGCGTGCCGCGAGGCAACTGTTCACTCGCCGCAGCTCTGCAATGCCGGCACGACCGCATCCTCGGGCCGCAGCTCGCGCGGCTTGTGGTCGTCGAATCGATCCGCGAACACCTCGTCGACCAGCGCCGCGAAGACCTCGGGCCCGCGCATGGTGACCAGACGCTCGCGCGCGAAGAGCGGCTCGGCGTGGTACTGGCCGTACTTGATCGCGTGCATGCGCACGTGCGGCAGCGCCTGCCGTTCGCCGCCGTAGAACGGCACCGCGATCTGCCAGTGCCGGTGCAGGGCAGCGCGCTGCCCTGCCATCGTCGGTCGCCTCGCCGGCCGGCCGGCGAACAGGTCCGCGACCTGGCCGAACACGAACGGATTGCCGATGCAGCCGCGCGCGATCGTGACGCCGTCGACGCCGGTCTGGCGACGCATCGCCAGCACGTCGAACGGCGAGAACAGGTCGCCGCTGCCGAGGATCGGGAAGGCGCCGACGCGCCGCTTCACCTCGGCGAGGAACGGCCAGCGGCTCGGGCCGGCGTACTTCTGCTCGACGGATCGCGGATGCACGGTCGCGGCGGTGACGCCGCGCGCGATCGCGCCTTCGAGGATCGTCCAGAACCTCGTCTCGGCATCGGGCGAGTCGTCCGAACCGCGCCGCATCTTCACGGTGACCGCGACGTCACCGGCCACCGACTGCAGGACGGCATCGACGATCGCCAGCGCCTGGTCGGGGTCCTGCAGCAGCCAGCCGCCCCGGCGGCGACCGAGCACTTTCGTCACCGGGCAGCCGAAGTTGACGTCGACGACGTCGTAGCCGGCGTGCACCAGTTCGCGCGCGGCGCGCCCGAACGTCGCCGGATCGCTGCCCATCAGCTGGCCGCCGACCGGATGATCGTGCTCGGGCACCGCCAGGATCCGGCGCCGCAGCTTGCCCTTCTGCAGCACGTGCTCGTCGAGCACGACCTCGGCGAGCGTGTAGGACGCGCCGTGCTCCCGCGCGACGGTGCGCATCGCGAGGTCGCTGTAGCCGCTCAATGCCGCCTGCACGACCGGCATCGGCAGGGTGATGCGGCCGAGCCGCAGCGGCGCGAACGCCGCCGACTCCGTCGCCGGCGCGTTCATCCGCCGGTCACCGGCGGCAGCGTCGCCTTCTTCAGGAACAGCACCGCGAAGCACGTCGCGTCCAGCATCAGGCCGCGCGCGCGTTCGCTGCGGAACGAGCCGTTCTTGTTCTGCAGCGGCAGGATCTGCAGCGCGCCTTCGTAGTACCAGTCGCGACCGGCGATGCGCGCGATGCCCGACAGTTCGCAGGTGCGTTCGAGGCCGTAGAGGTAGTAGTACCAACTGTCGTCGGCGCGATCGATGTAGCCGGGGTTGCTACGCACGTGGAACTCGGCGCCGAGCCAGGCGAACCCGCTCTGGATGCCGGCATCGATCTTCGACACCACGTCGGCATGCGGCTGGCCCGACTGCAGGAGGCCGAAACGCGCGATCACCAGGCTGCCGACGCCGGCCGCGGTCATCGATCCGTACGGCGGACGATTCGGCGTGTGGTAGGCGAAGCCACGCACCGGCACCGCGCGCGGCGCCGCGCGGGTCGGCTTCGTCCCATCCGGCGCATCCGCCGCGGCAGCGAGTTCGCGGTAGCTGGTGACACCCGGCGGCAGCTGGCGGCCGTTGTCGGCGCACTGCACCTCGAGCTGGTAGTTCGCCGTCGCGCGCCACACGGTGACGGGAACCTCGAGCCCGCACAACGACGCGGCGTAGAGGCCGAGCATGCCGTACTGGTTCACCGAGTTGTCGAACCGTGGACCCGCCGTGTAGTTGAAGGCCATCCGCGAGTTGGCGTTGCCGCGGGTGTCGATGTTGGTGCGGAGCTTCGCCAGCCACTGGACGGCGACCGCTTTGTCCGCCTCGGGCAGCACGCGCTGGCGCGGCGCCTTGAGGGTTCCCGACCGCAGCAGGTCGGCCTCGCCGGGCGGCGTGTGACGTTCGGCCAACGCCATCAACGCGACCGCCAGCGAATAGGTGTCGACGAACTCGCGGCGGCGCAGCTCGTCGAAGCCGGCGGCGACGACCGGATCGTCGGGCGGGATCTCCGCGTGCAGCATCGTCAGCAACGCCAGAGCGATGCGGCCGGCCCCGTAGCTGCGTTCGCCATCCTCCTGGTCCTGGAAGTGGCGGCGCGACAGGTCTTCGACTTCCTTCTTCAGCCACTTGCCGCCGTCGCGGATGGCCTCGGCGACGCGCCCCCGGAACGCCGCGTCCTGGTTCTCGTGCAGGGCCACGAATTCCTGGGCGTCGGCGACGACGAGCTTGCGCCACTTGCCCTTCGCCTCCTCGAACACCAGCGTCAGCTCCGCGTCGAACTTCGCGACCACGCCGCGCTGCGCGTCGAACGTGCGTGACATCCGCAGCGACCCGCTCGCCGCGTGTTTGCACAGCGGCCGGATGAACTGCTGCAGCGCGGCGCGCGACTCGCCGGGGCGCACTTCGGGATCCTCGGTGGTCACGGCGAGGGTGAACGCCTGCGCGCCATCGGCAGCGGGCGCTTCGACCTTGCCGGTCAGCACCAGGTCGCCGAACGGCACCTGGCGGCGATACCGCAGGCGGACGGCGCCCTCGAGCCGCAGGTCGAACGCGACGGCGCGGATCACGTCGCGCAGATCGCGCGGCTCGTCGCCAACGGCTCGCTGGTCGGCAGTCAGTTCTCCCTGGCAGAGCCAGGGCGAGGGCACGAGGTGCGGCAGCATGCCCTCGGGCGGCTGTCCCTTCGGCTGCAGCTGTTCGGCGGCGGCCTTGCCGTCGGCCACGTCGCTGCTCGACGCGTGCGTGCGCCGGAACTCGGCCGCGCCCGACGGCGGCAGCTTCCACGCCGCTTGCGCGGTCAGGGGCAGCGTGGACAGCACGGCGACGGCAACGAGACGCAAGGGATGCATGGCGAAGCCGCGCAGCCTACCGACCCGGGAAAGCCATGGGCAGGTCCAGTGCCGCCACTATGGTGCGCGCGGCCCCACTGCTCCGTCCCGCATGAACGCACCCTCACCCGCTGCCCGCGGCCTCATGGCGCGCTTCCTCTCGCTGATCGAACGCGTCGGCAACGCCCTGCCGCACCCGGCGACGCTGTTCCTGCTGCTCTCGTTGGCGGTGATCGGGCTGAGCGAAGTCGCGACCTGGTTCGATCTCACTGCACAGCACCCGGTCACCAAAGAGGTGATCGCGCCGGTCAGCCTGATGACGCGCGATGGCCTGCACAAGATCCTGACCAACCTCGTCACGAACTTCACCGGCTTCGCACCGCTCGGCACGGTGCTCGTGGCGCTGCTCGGCATCGGCATCGCCGAGTCGAGCGGCCTGATCGGCACCGCGATGCGTCTGCTCGTGCTGTCGGCGCCGCGCAAGCTGCTGACGATGGTCGTCGTGTTCGCGGGCGTGCTCTCGAACACCGCGAGCGAAGTCGGCTACGTGCTGCTGATCCCGATGGCGGCGATGATCTTCCAGGCCGCGGGGCGACACCCGGTCCTCGGCCTCGCGGCCGCGTTCGCGGGCGTGTCGGGCGGCTACAGCGCCAACCTGCTGCTCGGCACCGTCGACCCGCTGCTGTCCGGCCTGACGCAGGAAGCGGCGCGCATCCTCGAACCGGGGGCCGTGGTTAGCCCGGCCTGCAACTACTGGTTCATGGCTGCGTCGACGTTCTGGGTGACGATCATCGTGACCTTCGTCACCGAGAAGATCGTCGCACCCCGTCTGCGGCCGTTCGTGCCCGAAGGCGGCACCGGTTCGACCGCAGCCGGCGACCCCTCGCTCGCGCCGCTGACGGCCGCGGAACGCAAGGGCCTCTGGGCAGCCACGGCCGTGTTCGTGCTCGGCGCCGCGTGGGTGCTGTGGGGCACGATCCCCGGCGACGGTTTCCTGCGCGACCCGAAGACCGGCGACCTGCTGCACTCGCCGCTGATGAGCGGCATCGTTGCGCTGATCTTCCTGTTCGCGGCGCTCATGGGCCTCGCCTACGGCATCGCCGCCGGCACCATCCGCAGCGACGCCGCGGCGATGAAGGGCATGGCGAAGTCGATGGAGACGCTGGGCGGCTACCTCGTGCTGGTGTTCTTCGCCGCGCAGTTCGTCAACTTCTTCAACTGGACGAAGCTCGGGCTGATCCTCGCGGTGAAGGGCGCCAACTTCCTGCAGGCGACCGGGCTCGACGGCGCGCCGCTGGTGCTCGGGTTCATCCTGCTGACCGCAGCGATCAACCTGGTCATGGGCAGCGCCTCGGCGAAGTGGGCACTGATGGCGCCGATCTTCGTGCCGATGATGATGCTGCTCGGCTACCCCCCGGACGTCACGCAGGCGGCGTATCGCGTCGGCGACAGCTGCACCAACGTGATCTCGCCGATGATGAGCTACTTCGCGCTGATCATCGCGTTCATGCAGCGCTACGACAAACAGGCCGGGCTCGGCACGTTGGTCGCGACGATGCTGCCCTACTCGGTCGCGCTGCTCATCAGCTGGTCGGTGCTGTTCCTGGGCTGGATGTGGCTCGGGCTGCCGTTCGGCCCGTCCTGACCGAGGCGCGTTCAGGACCGCGCGAACGTGATCAGCAGCACCGTGCGAGGTGCGTCGGTGAGGTTCCAGGCCTCGTGTTCGAAGGTGTCGTCGAACACGAGGCACCGGCCGCGCTGCCAGCGGCACGTGCCGTCGACGAACCGCAATGCGGCGTCGCCGGCGGGGATCTCGAGCCCGAGGTGGCAGCGCAACACGCCCGGCAGTTCGCCGCAGTGCGGGTAGAGACGCGTCCCGGGCAGGAATCGCGAGAACCCGGCGTTCCGCAGGCCGGGCACGCCCTCGCAGGCGCGCGCCGTGGCGGGACAGCGCGCCCGATGCGCCGCGAGGCCCGGGGCGTCGCCGAACAGACCGTACCACGTCCACCCACGTTCGTCGTAGCCGTCGGCGACGGTGGTCAGGGAGTCGGGGCTCGGCACGAACGCGTCGGCCGGCAGCGCTTGGAGTTCGGCGAGCACGGCGCCGAACGCCGCTTCGAGCCGAGGCACGAATGCGAACGCGGCGGGATCGTGGACGGCGCGCATCGCGGCGACGCAGGTTACCGCGCGACGGCGCGATGTTGCGAGCCGCGGGGCCATGGCGCAGACTCTCGGCATGCCGACTCCCGTTCGCCGTCTCGTCCTCCCCGCCGTGGCCCTCGCCGCCTTCGCCGCGGCGGGCTGCCAGTCCAACAAGGTCATGCAACCGTCCCAGGCGCAGACCGCCGGGATGCGCATCGACGTGGTCAAGGCCGACTACTCGCAGCGGAAGCAGCGCATCGATGTTCGCGTGCGCATCTGGAACGACCACGACCAGCGCGTTCACTACGACCTCGGCGACGTGCGCCTGCAGTTCAAGGGCCGCGAAGTGTCGCCGACGCCGGGCATGACGAAGGACCAGAACCCCGACGTGCAGGCGAAGTCGAACCGCCAGTTCGACTGGTCGTTCGAGGTCGGCGACGTGATCGGTGAGGGCACCTACCCGATCATGATCCGCAACCTGCAGAAGGGCGGCGCGCCGCTGGGCGAAACGGCGGAGTTCAAGATCAACCTCGGCGCCTGACGCGAGCGGAGGATTCCCTCGGCCTGCTGAGCAGGATCGAGGGAGCCCGGCGTCCGGCGTTCGTCAGCCGCCGGCGAACCGGCGCTGCCAGAGCCGCCACGCGATCGCCGTGGCCACGGCTGCGAAGGCCCACTGCACGCCGAGCGCGCGCAGCATCACCGGATCGGTGAACGCCTTCTGGCTCCAGAACATGCCCTGGAAGCTGGTCATCGCCCAGTGCGTGATGGTCGCGTGCGTGACGAGATCCGCCCACCACGGCAGCTCGGCGATCTGGATCGGGAACCAGCAGCCGCCGAGCGCGGCCATCACCAGGATCAGCAGCGTCGACAGGCCCTCCGCCTGCTTCTGCGTGCGCGCCCACACGGCGATCAGCATGCCGAACGACGTCGCCGCCGCGGCCCAGGTGATCGACAGCACCAGCAGTGTCAGCGGATCGCGGAACGCGCCGACGCCGAACAGCATCTCGCCGTAGGCGAACAGGACGACGAGTTGCAGCATCCCGATCAGGACGCACAACAGGAACTTGCCGAGCAGCAGTGAGGCACGCGGAGCGCGACTGACCAGCAAGCGCCGCAGCGTGCCTTGGTCGCGCTCCTGCAGCAGCGTGACGCTGCACGCCATCAGGCCGAACATCAGCATCATGACGCTCATGCCGGCGACGCTCTGCGCGAGCTGGTAGCCGAGGTTCTTCGGGCGCGATGGCGGCTGCACGTTCTCGTGCGTGACCGGCACCATGCCCTCGAACATCGACGCCATGTCGAAGTTCGCCGCCGGCGCCTTCTCGGGTGCCCGCAGGTCCGCGTCGCCCCCGACGAAACGGTCGATGACGCCCTGCACCATCTCCATCGCGGCGCGCACGCGCGCGACGCCGTCCTCGCTCATGCCCTGCCGTCGCATCATGCTGGCGAGCAGCCACGGCATGCTCTTGCCCTCGGACGCCGCCATCGTCGCCTGCATCATGGCGATGCCGACGAGCCGGCTCTCCATCGTGCGGCCAGCGTCCCGGACGAGCACGAGCTGAGGCTCCTTGCCGGTCGTCACCGACTCGCCGTAGCCGGCACCGACGATCAAGCCGTGGTGCGCTTCGCCGTCGGCGACGCGCTGGCGCACCCGGTCCGCCGTCGTCGGCGCGTCGCCTGGGCGCGGGCGCACGGTCACCATGCCGACGTCGCGGAGTGCCGAGACGAAGCGTCGGCTCGTCTCGCTGTCGTCGTCGTCGACGACCCACAGCTCCACCTTCGGCATGCCCGAGCCGCCGCCGAACGCGAACTTCATCACCATGCCGAACACGGTGACCAGCGCGATCGGCAGCAACAGTCCGAGCATCAGACCGGTGCGGTCGCGGAAGTAGGCCCGCAGGTCCTTCTTGGCGATCCACCAGCCAGCGGCGATCAGGTTCATGGGTCGTCCCGCAGCGAGCGGCCGGTGAGGGTCAGGAACACCCGCTCGAGGTCGGCGCCTGGCGTGCCGGCGCGCTCGGCGAGTTGGGCCGCGGTGCCGATGGCGACGACGGCGCCGTCGTTCATCACGGCGACGCGATCGCAGAGCCGCTGCACTTCCTCCATGTAGTGCGACGTGTAGATCAACGTGCGCCCACCTTGGCGCAGCGCCTGCAGGCTCTCGAACAAGTGGTTGCGCGACTGCGGATCGACGCCGACGGTCGGTTCGTCGAGCAGCAGCAATTCGGGTTCGTGCAGATCGCCGACCACGAGGTTGAGCCGGCGCTTCATGCCGCCCGAGTACGCGCGCACGCGGTCGTCGGCGCGGTCGGCCAGCCCGGCCAACGCGAGCGCGCGGTCGACGGCGCCCGACACCTTGCCCGACGGCACTCCTTGCAGCCGCGCGAAGAACACGAGGTTCTCGCGGGCCGTGAGGTCGTCGTACAACGCGAGATCCTGCGGCACGAGGCCAAGGCGCGCGCGCGCCGCCGCGTCGGTCGCGGGCCGGAACGGCGTGCCGGCGAACGTCATCACGCCGTCGTGGCCGGCCAGCAACCCGGACACGCACGAGAGCAGGGTCGTCTTGCCGGCACCGTTCGGGCCGAGCAGCCCGAGGATCTCGCCACGGCGGCACGTCAAGCTCGCCGCGCGCACCGCGACCCGTTCGCCGTAGCGATACCCGAGCGATTCGATCGTCAGCAGGTCGTCGCCGGCCACGACCATCAGCTCCGGTAGCGGGCTCGGATCGACGGCACCAGGTACTCGTCGAATGCGCGGTCGATGCCGTAGTGGGCGGTCCAGTTCCAGTCGGCGCGTGCGCGGCCGTGGTCGACGTCCGCCGGCCACGAGTCGACGATGCGCGCGCGCGCCGGATCGGGCCGGAACGTGATGTCGGCGCCCGGGAACGCTCGCTGCACCCGCTCGACGAACTCCTGGGCGCTGAGGCTGAACGCGCCGACGTTGTAGCAAGGCAGCGTCAGCTGCTCGCGCTTGGCGTCGAGCAGGCCCATCAACGCGCGCACGGCATCGGGCATCGCCATGAACGGAATGCGGGCCTCCGGCGCCACGAAGCAGGCGTACGGCTTGCCTTGCGCGGCTGCGTGCAGCATCTCCGGGCCGTAGTCGCTGGTGCCGCCCGACGGCACCGATTCGGCCGAGATCAGGCCGGGGAAGCGTACGCTGCGGAAGTCGATGCGCTGGGTGCGTTCGCTGCTGGCCGACAGCATGCGGTAGTGGCGCATGAAGTAGCGGCCGAGGTGTTCGGCGTAGAGTTTGTTGACGCCGTACATGGTGATCGGCTCGAGGCCCTGGTCCTCACGGATGCGGCCGAACTGGCGCTTCTGGGCCAGGGTCGGGATGCCGTAGGCGGCGATCGAGCTCGGGAACAGGAACTTGACCGGATGGTCGAGGCGCTGACTCAGCGACTGCGCCATGCGCAGCAGGTGCAGCGTGCCCTCGACGTTGATCTGGTGCGCGAGCTCGGGGTCGCGTTCGCCGCGCGTCGACAGCAGCGCCGCCAGGTGGAACACTGCCTCGATCTCGTGGTGCGCGGCGAGCTGGTCCAGCAGGTAGCGGTCGAGGATGTTGCCGGCGTAGGTCTCGTCACACAGCGGCCGCCACCGTTCGGGCAGGGGTGACAGGTCGAGGGTGACGATGCGGTAGCGGCCATCCTGATGGAGACGCTCGATCAGCGATCGACCGATCTCCCCGTTGGCGCCGGTGACGAGTGCGACGGGCCGTTTCGACATGCGGGGGGCGAACGCTACCGCCCGGCAGCGCCGCCACCAAATGCCCGGCGCCGCCGGCCGTTCAGCCGGCGGTCGGTTGCGGCGCGGCCACGGTCAGACGCAGCTCCCCGTTCGCGACGTCGACGTGCAGCGTGCTGCCGTCGGCGACGTCGCCGGCGACGAGGCGGCGGCCGATGCGCGTCTCCAGCTCGCGCTGCAGCAGGCGCTTCAGCGGCCGCGCCCCGTAGACCGGGTCGTAGCCTTGGTTGCCTAGGAACGTCTTCGCCGCGTCGGTGACTTCGAGCGTGATGCGCCGGTCGGTGAGCCGCGCCCGCAGCCCCGTGAGCAGCAGGTCGACGATGCGGCGGATCTCGCCGGTCTGCAGCGGCTTGAACAGCACGACGTCGTCGATGCGGTTCAGCAGCTCGGGCCGGAAGTGGGATCGCAGTTCGGCCATGACCTGGTCACGCGCTGATTCGCGGATGACACCGTCGCGCGTGATGCCCTCCAGGAGGATCGGCGCGCCGATGTTCGACGTCATCACGATGACGGTGTTCTTGAAGTCGACTGTGCGGCCCTGGCTGTCGGTCGCACGGCCGTCGTCGAGGATCTGCAGGAGCACGTGGAAGACGTCCGGGTGGGCCTTCTCGATCTCGTCGAACAGCACGACCGAGTACGGCTTGCGGCGCACGGCTTCGGTCAGCTGCCCCCCTTCGTCGTAGCCGACGTAGCCGGGCGGTGCGCCGATCAGGCGCGAGACCGCGTGCTTCTCCATGTACTCGGACATGTCGATGCGCACGAGGTTGTCCTCGCTGTCGAACAGCGACTGCGCAAGCGCCTTGGCCAGCTCCGTCTTGCCGACTCCGGTCGGGCCGAGGAACAGGAAGCTGCCGATCGGGCGCTTGGGGTCCTTGATGCCGGCTCGCGCGCGGATCACCGCGTCGGCGACGGCCTGCACCGCTTCGTCCTGTCCGATCACACGCTCGTGCAGGATGCGGTCGAGTTGCAGCAGCTTCTCGCGCTCGCCGGCGAGCAGACGCGTGACCGGGATGCCCGTCCAACGGGCGACGATCCGCGCGATCTCGTCGGCGGTGACCTCCTCGCGCAGCAGGCGCTCGCCGCCGGCGGCGAGACCGGCTTCGGCGGTCGCGAGTTCCTTCTCCGCTGCCGGGATCGCGCCGTACTTCAGCTCGGCCGCCTTGTTCATGTCGTAGCGACGCTCGGCAGCCTCCTGGTCGCGGCGCAGGACCTCGATCTTCTCGCGCATCGTGCGCACGCCGGCGATCGCCTTCTTCTCGGCTTCGTACTGCGCACGCATCGCGTCGGCCTTGGCGCGCATTTCCTGTGCCTCCTTGTTCAGCTCGGCGAGACGCGCCCGACTCGCGGCGTCCTTCTCCTTCGCGAGCGCGGTCTGCTCGATTTCGAGCTGCACGACGCGGCGACTGACGGTGTCGAGTTCGGCCGGCAGCGAGTCGATCTCGGTGCGGATCGTCGCGCACGCTTCGTCGACGAGATCGATGGCCTTGTCCGGCAGGAAG
>DDSQ01000090.1:0-2395 GCA_002343845.1 Planctomycetes bacterium UBA2386
CGCCAAGGACGCGCGGCTCAACCGGCGCCCGGACATCGCGGCCATCGGCGACGCCGGCGCCTGCATCGAGGCGCTGGCCGGGCGCGTCGGCCCGCGCAGCCAGTGGGCCGCCTGGCGCGCGACGCTCGCCGGCCGCGACCGCGCGCGCGAGGCCGAGATCGACGAGCAGGCCGCCGCGCCGGGCGAATTCGTCAACCCGCTGGCCTTCTTCCGCGCCATGGAGGCCGCGGCGGCCGACGACGCGATCTTCGTCGCCGACGGCGGCGACTTCGTCGCCACCGCCAGCTACGTGCTGCGCCCGCGCGGTCCGCTGTCCTGGCTGGACCCGGGCGCCTTCGGCACGCTGGGCGTGGGCGCCGGCTTCGCGCTCGGCGCGGCGACCGCGCGGCCCGGCCGCGAACTGTGGATCGTCTTTGGCGACGGCGCCTGCGGCTGGAGCCTGGCCGAGATCGACAGCTTCGTGCGCCAGGGTTTTTCGCCCATCATGGTCGTCGGCAACGACGCCGGCTGGACGCAGATCGCGCGCGAGCAGGTCAAGATGCTGAAGGACGACGTGGCCACCGTGCTCGCGCGCACCGACTACCACCGCGTCGCCGAGGGCTTCGGCGCCGCCGGGCTGTGCGTGAAGACCGACGCCGAGGTGCCGGCGGCGCTGCGCGAGGCGCAGGCCATCGCGCGCGGCGGGCGCGCGGTGCTGCTCAACGTCTGGCTGGAGAAGACGGCCTTCCGCGAGGGATCGCTGTCGATGTAGGCGCCGGGCTGCTGCGCCGGCGTACCCGCGGCGGTACCATCCGGCGCATGAATGCCGTCCCGCCCTGCCCGCCGCACGACGACGGGCCGTCCCCCTGGCCCGGTCGCACGGCCGCTGCGATGCTGGGCCTGCCTGCGCTGAGCCGGCGCCAGGCCCTGCGCCTGGCTGCCGCGGGCGCGGGGCTGGCATGGGCCGGCGCGACGCCGGCGCAGACCCCGCCGGCGGCCGAGGCCCAGGCCGGCCCGCTGCCGCCACTCGGCAGCCGGCTGCAGGTGCCCGAGCTGACGCTGATCGACGGCCGGCCGGAAGAGACGCTCGACGCCGCCGGCCGCGTGCTGGTGCTGTACTGGTGGGCCAGCTGGTGCCCGTTCTGCGCCGTGCAGTCGCCGCTGATGGACAGGCTGTGGCGCGAGCACGCCGGCCGCGGCCTGTCCTTCGTCGGGCTGTCGATCGACCGCAAGCCGGAAGACGCCGTGGCCTACCTGCAGCGGCGCGGCTATGCCTTCCCGTCGGCCTGGGTGACGCCGGCCGTGCAGCGCGCACTGCCCAAGCCCAAGGGCCTGCCGGTCACCGTGGTGCTCGGCCGCGACGGCCGCGTCGTGATGAGCGAGGCCGGCCAGCTGTTCCCCGAGGACGTCGAGGGCATCGCCGACTTCCTGTAGCCGGCGCTTCGGGCCGCGCTCGGCGCCGCGCCGGCCCGACCTGTTGAGGGGTCGGGCCTTCGCCAGGCACTCGCCGGTGCTCATGCGGCTTCGCATTCGATGCGATAACGAGGCGCGAAGCCGAAGACAGTGCCGACGCACGGCGAGGCAAAGCAACGCGGTCAGCGCGTTGAATGCGAAGCCGTATCAGGCAGCGGACCGGCCCCGGCTCAGCACCGGCGCCAGCGCCTGCCCGGTGTGCGTGCCCGCCGCCACCACCGCCTCTGGCGGGCCTTCGGCGACGACGCGGCCGCCGGCGGCGCCGCCCTCGGGCCCCAGGTCGACGATCCAGTCGGCCTCCGCCACCAGGTCCAGGTCGTGCTCGATGACGAGCACGCTGTGGCCGCCGTCGACCAGCCGGTGCAGCACGCGGATCAGCCGTTCGACATCGGCCATGTGCAGGCCCACCGTCGGCTCGTCCAGCACGTACAGCGTATGCGGGGCGCGCTGACCGCGGCGCGTGATGTCGTCGCGCACCTTGCTCAGTTCGGTGACCAGCTTGATGCGCTGCGCCTCGCCGCCGGACAGCGTCGGGCTCGGCTGGCCCAGCGTCAGGTAGCCCAGGCCGACGTCGCGCAGCAGCGCCAGCGGGTGCGCGATGGCCGGCATGCTGGCGAAGAAGTCCACCGCCTCGTCGACCTCCATGCGCAGCACGTCGCCGATGCTGCGGCCGCGCCAGGTGACGGCCAGCGTCTCCGGGTTGAAGCGTGCGCCGTGGCAGACGTCGCAGGGCACCTTGACGTCGGGCAGGAAGCTCATCGCGATGGTCTTCACGCCCTGGCCTTCGCAGGCCGGGCAGCGGCCCTGGCCGGTGTTGAAGGAGAAACGTGCCGCCGTGTAACCGCGGGCGCGCGCCTCCAGCGTCTCGGCGAAGAGCCTGCGGATGGCGTCCCAGAAGCCGATGTAGGTGGCCGGGCAGGAACGCGGCGTCTTGCCGATCGGC
>DDSQ01000090.1:2451-2674 GCA_002343845.1 Planctomycetes bacterium UBA2386
CTTGCCCGAGCCGCTGACACCGGTGACGGCGACCAGCCGCGTCAGCGGCACCGCGACGGCTATGCGCTGCAGGTTGTGCAGCGAGGCGCCGCGCAGCACCAGCCGCGGCGTGTCGGCCGTCACCGCGCGCCGCGGCTGCAGCGGGTGCAGCAGCGGCCGCGCGAGCAGGCGGCCGGTCACCGATTCGTCGTTGGCGGCCAGGTCGGCCACCGCCCCCTGCGCG
>DDSQ01000133.1:0-1079 GCA_002343845.1 Planctomycetes bacterium UBA2386
GCCATCGGGCGCAGGTCGCCCTGCGCCAGCACGCGGCGCATGTGGTCCTCGGGGTCGGCCTTCAGCCACACCGTCGTGCAGTGCGCGAGCAACTGGTTGAAGGTGGCCGCGTCGCTGACCAGCCCGCCGGGCGTCGCGATGACCGCCTCCGGATAGATCTGGATCGCCTCCTCGAGCGCCCGGCGCTCGTAGCGGCGGTACGCGTTCTGCCCGTACAGCGCCTGGATCTCGGCGACGCTGCAGCCGGCGAACTTCTCGATCTCGCGGCTGAGCTCGACGAAGGGAAAGCCCAGGTCGTCGGCGAGCATCTGGCCCAGCGTGCTCTTGCCGGCGCCGCGCAGGCCGATCANNGGCCACGCGCGGGCTGCGCGCCGCGTTGTCGCCGCCGGTGCCCAGCAGCTCGCCGATGGCGACGCGCACGCGGCGCAGCGTGGCCTCGTCACGCCGCTCGAGCAGCTCGCGGATCAGCAACCACTCCGGCGACGAGGTCGTCACGTCCCCGGTCAGCTCGGCCAGCGAGCACTGCAGCGCACCCGCCACCTGCAGCAGCACGAGGATCGACGCGTTGCCGATGCCGTACTCGAGGTTGGCCAGATGGCGCTCGGACACCTCCGCCGCCACCGCCACCGCCTTGCGCGTCATGCCGCGCCGTGCGCGCAGCGCCCGCACACGCTCGCCGAGCCCGACGAGGAAGGGGTTCTTCTCGTCGGCCGCGGCATCGCCGGCTGCGTCGCGCTCGCTGGCGATGGGCTCGGACCCGGCTGACACACCCGGCGGATGCAATATAGTGCTTGACATGAAACAGCAGGCGGACTATCGTGCGCCTCGGCACAATAATTCATCTCGCTCGACGCGGCAAGCCCGACGCCGCCGCCGGGAAAACGGAGACAGGCGATGACGACCACGCCGGACAGCTTGCGCGCCCAGGTCGCGGCGCTGACGGCGCAGCTGCAGGGCCGCGCCCTCGACGCTGCGCTCGACGACTGGCTCAACCGCGAGCACGGCAGCGGCAGCACGACCTTCGCGGCCCTGAAGTCGGCCTGCCTCGACGGCGTCGCGCAGGGCTGGCTGTGCAACCG
>DDSQ01000133.1:1128-2171 GCA_002343845.1 Planctomycetes bacterium UBA2386
GGTCCGCACCACACCCACCCGAACGGCGAGATCGACCTGATCCTGCCGCTCGACCCTGGCGCGCGCTTCGACGGGCGCCCCGCGGGCTGGCTCGTCTGCCCGCCGGGCAGCGCCCACCGGCCGACGGTCTCGGGAGGACGCGCCCTCGTGCTGTACCTGCTGCCGCAGGGCCGCATCGACTTCACACCCGCGACCCCGGAGGCTTGAACGATGAGCGAACTGCTGCCGAACCACGTGGCCGGGCGCTGGCAGGCGGGCACGGGCGCCGGCACACCGCTGGTCGACCCGGTGCTGGGCGAGGAACTCGCGCGGGTCGACTCGACGGGTCTCGACCTCGCCGCCGCCTTCGCCTACGCCCGCGAGACCGGCGGCGCGGCGCTGCGGGCATCGACCTTCCGCGAGCGTGGCGCGATGCTCGCCGCGGCCGTGCGCGTGCTGCAGGCCCGGCGCGACGACTACGCGGCGATCTCCACCGCCAACAGCGGGACGGTGAAGAGCGACACGGCCATCGACGTCGACGGCGGCATCTACACGCTGGGCACCTACGCGAAGCTCGGCGAGACCCTCGGCGACCGGCGCGTGCTCCCCGACGGCGAGCCTGCCCGCCTGGGCAAGGACCCGCTGTTCCAGTCGCAGCACGTGCAGGTGCCCGCCCGCGGCGTCGCGCTGCTGATCAACGCCTTCAACTTCCCCGGATGGGGTCTGTGGGAGAAGGCCGGCCCCGCGCTGCTGGCCGGCGTGCCCGTCGTCGTCAAGCCGGCGACGGCCACGGCCTGGCTGACGCAGCGCATGGTGCGCGATGTCGTCGAGGCGGGCGTCCTGCCCCCCGGCGCCCTGTCGATCGTCTGCGGGTCGTCGGACGGCCTGCTCGACGCGCTCCAGCCCTTCGACCTGGTGTCCTTCACCGGGTCGGCCGAGACGGCGGGGCTCATCCGCTCGCACCCGGCCGTCACCCGGCACTCGGTGCGGGTCAACGTCGAGGCCGACAGCGTCAACAGCGCCGTGCTGCTGCCCGGCGAAGGCCCGGGCAGCCCGGCCTTCGA
>DDSQ01000133.1:2210-4046 GCA_002343845.1 Planctomycetes bacterium UBA2386
GCCGCGGCCGAGGCCATCGCGGCACGGCTGGCCCGCACCACGGTCGGCAACCCGCGCAACGACAGCGTGCGCATGGGCGCGCTGGTCAGCCGCGCGCAGCTGCAGGCCGTGCGGGATGGCCTGCAGCAGCTGAAGACGGTGGCGCGCACCCTGCACGACGGCGACACCCACGAGCTCGTCGACGCCGACCCGGCCGTGGCCTGCTGCGTCGGGCCGACCCTGCTCGGCGTGACGGACCCCGATGCAAGCGACCGCGTCCACGACACCGAGGTCTTCGGTCCGGTGGCCACGCTGATGCCGTTCCGTGACACCGCGCATGCCATCGCCCTCGCCCGCCGGGCCCAGGGCTCGCTGGTGTGCTCGCTCTTCGGCAGCGACCCGTCCGCCCTCGCGGCGGCGGCGCTCGAGCTCGCCGACAGCCACGGGCGCGTCCACGTCGTCTCGCCGGATGTCGCGTCGCTGCACACCGGTCACGGCAACGTGATGCCGCAGTCGCTGCACGGCGGCCCCGGCCGCGCCGGGGGCGGCGAAGAGCTCGGCGGCGCGCGGGCCCTGAACTTCTACCTGCGCCGCGCGGCCGTCCAGGCCAGCACGACGGTCCTGTCGGCCCTGTCCTGAAGGAGCCCTGAGATGGAGACGCCCGCTGTCGCCTCGCCACCGGAGGCCTTCAACTTCGCGGCCCACCTGCTCGCGCTGAACGCGCAGCGCCCCGGCAAGGCGGCCTTCGTCGACGACCAGGGCACGCTGTCCTACGGTGCGCTCGACGACCGCGTGCGCCGCGTCGCCACCGGCCTGCGCGCGCTGGGCATCCGTCGCGAGGAGCGCGTGCTGCTGCTGATGCTCGACGGCACCGACTGGCCGGTCGCCTTCCTCGGGGCGATGCACGCCGGGCTCGTGCCGGTGGCCGTCAACACGCTGCTGACGGCCGACGACTACGCCTACATGCTCGAGCACTCGCGGGCCCAGGCCGTGCTGGTCTCGGGCGCGCTGCTGCCCACGCTGACGATGGCCCTGGTCAAGTCCGACCACGAGGTCGGCAAGGTGATCGTTTCGCGCCCGGCGGCGCCCCTGCACCCCTCCGAGGTCGATTTCGAGACCTTCGTCGCCGCGCATCAGCCCGCGCCGAAGCCGGCGCCCACCGGCCCCGACGACCCGGGCTTCTGGCTGTACTCGTCGGGTTCGACGGGGCGTCCGAAGGGCACCGTGCACTCGCACGCGAACCCGTACTGGACCTCCGAGCTCTACGGCAAGGGGGTGCTCGGCCTGCGCGAGAGCGACGTCTGCTTCAGCGCGGCCAAGCTGTTCTTCGCGTACGGGCTGGGCAATGCGCTGAGCTTCCCGATGAGCGTCGGCGCGACGACGCTGCTGATGGGCGAGCGGCCGACGCCCGAGGCCACCTTCCGGCGCTGGACCGGCGGCGTCGGCGGGCTCAGGCCGACGGTCTTCTACGGGGCGCCGACCGGCTTCGCCGGCATGCTGGCCCACCCGGGGCTGCCCGCGCGCGGCGAGGTCGCGCTGCGCCTGGTCTCGTCGGCCGGCGAGGCGCTGCCGGCCGAGATCGGCGAACGCTTCCGGCGCCACTTCGGTGTCGACATCGTCGACGGCATCGGCTCCACCGAGATGCTGCACATCTTCCTGTCGAACCGGCCGGATCGCGTGCGCTACGGCAGCACCGGCTGGCCGGTCCCGGGCTACGAGATCGAGCTGCGCGGCGAGGACGGCAAGCCCGTCCCCGACGGCGAGCCGGGCGACCTCTACATCCACGGGCCGAGCGCGGCGATGATGTACTGGGGCAACCGGCACAAGACGCGCGAGACCTTCCAGGGCGGCTGGACC
>DDSQ01000192.1 GCA_002343845.1 Planctomycetes bacterium UBA2386
GAAGCTCGGCCTGGCCGCGCCCGACGCACTGGCCGACCTGGGCGCCATTGCCGAACTGCGCGGCATCACGGTGGCCGGCGGCGCCGTGAAGATCGGCGCCATGACCACGCACGCCGCGGTGGCCGCCAGCGCCGACGTGCAAAAGGCCATCCCCGCGCTGGCCGACCTGGCCGGCAACATCGGCGACCGCCAGGTGCGCAACCGCGGCACGATCGGCGGCAGCCTGGCCAACAACGACCCGGCGGCCTGCTACCCGGCAGCCGTGCTGGGCCTGGGCGCCACGGTGCACACGAACAAGCGCGACATCGCCGCCGACGACTTCTTCCAGGGCATCTACACCACCGCGCTGGCCGAGGACGAGATCATCACCGCGGTGAGCTTCCCCATCCCCGAGAAGGCGGGCTGGCAGAAGTTCAAGCAGCCGGCGTCGCGCTTTTCGATCGTGGGCGTGTTCGTCAGCAAGGGGCCGAAGGGTGTGCGCGTGGCCGTCACCGGCGCCGGCGCCGGCGGCGTCTTCCGCGCCAAGGCGCTGGAAGACAAGCTGGCCGCCAGCTGGTCGGCCGCGGCGCTGAACGGTGCGGTGGTCAGCGCCGACGGGCTCAACAGCGACCTGCACGGCTCGGCCGAATACCGCGCCGCGCTGATCCCGGTGCTGGCGGCGCGCGCGGTGGGCTGAAGGGCCTATCCTTGCCCGGCAAACGCCGCAGCGCGCTGCGGCGTTTTTCTTTCCCCGACGGACATCCACCGTGAGCGACCTGCCTTCCAGCATCGACGACACCGCCGCGCAACTGCTGGCGCACGACTATGTGCCCGACCGCCAGCTGGCCACCGTGGTCTTCCTGGCGCTGAAACTGCAGCGCCCGCTGTTCCTGGAAGGCGAGCCCGGCACCGGCAAGACCGAGATTGCGCGCACCCTGGCCACCATGCTCGGCCGCGAGCTGATCCGCCTGCAGTGCTACGAAGGCCTCGACCTGGCCGGCGCCGCCTACGAGTGGAACTACGGCCGGCAGATGATGGAGATCCGCCTGGCCGAGAAGGAAGGCATCACCCGCGACGCGCTGGCGGCCGAACTCTTCAGCGAGCGCTTCCTCAACCAGCGGGCGCTGCTGCGCGCCATCGACCCCCAGCGCGAAGTGCCGCCGGTGCTGCTGATCGACGAGCTCGACCGTGCCGACGAGCCCTTCGAGGCCTTCCTGCTCGAGGTGCTGAGCGAGTTCCAGATCACCATCCCCGAGCTGGGCACCATCAAGGCCGTTCAGCCTCCCATCGTCATCTTGACCAGCAACCGCACGCGCGAGATCCACGACGCCGTCAAGCGCCGCTGCCTGTACCACTGGGTGGGCTTCCCCGATGCCGCGCGCGAGCTGCAGATCCTGCAGCGCCGCGTGCCCGGCGCCGGTGAGGAACTGGCGCGCCAGATCGTCGCCTTCGTGCAGAAGCTGCGCGAGATCGAGCTCTACAAGCTGCCCGGCATCGCCGAGACCATCGAATGGACGCGCGCACTGATGCAGCTGGACGCGCTGGTGCTGGACCCGCGGGTCATCCAGGACACCCTGGGCGTGCTGCTGAAGTACCAGGACGACATCGCGCGTGTGCAGGGCAGCGAGGCGGCGCGCATCCTCGAGCAGGTGCGCAGCGCGGCGCGCTAGACGGAGCAGCCGCCATGGCCATCGAACTGGACAAGGACACCCGCGCCCGCGCCATCGCGTCCATCGAACGCTGGTTCCAGGACGAGCGCGACGAACGCATCGGCAACATCGCCGCCGGTGCGCTGCTGGGCTTCTTCCTCGAGGAGATCGGGCCCAGCGTCTACAACCAGGCCGTGGCCCAGGTGCAGGAGCGGCTGATGCAGCGCATCGGCGAGCTCGACATCGAGGTGCACGAGGACGAATTCGGCTACTGGCGCAAGATCGACGCCGCGGCCCGCGCTGCCGGCAAGGGCCGCGGCCGCTGAGCATGCTGAGGCTGGACCAGAGCCCGGGTCACCTGGCCGAGAACGTCATGCACTTCGGGCGCGTGCTGCGCGCTGCCGGCATGCCGGTGGGCAGCGACCGCGTGCAGGCCGCGCTGCAGGCGCTGCAGGTGGCCGGGCTGCAGCGGCGCGGCGACTTCCACGCCGTGCTCAGCGCCTGTCTGCTCGACCGCATCGAGCACCGCGAGCTGTTCGACCAGGCGTTCCACCTCTTCTGGCGCGACCCCGACCTGGAAGGCCGCATGCGCGCCCTGCTGCTGCCCAAGGTGCAGATCAAGGACGGCCCGCCGCCGGTGCCCGAAAACCGCCGCCTGGGCGAGGCGCTGTTTCCGCGCGGCCCCGAGGACGAGCCGCCGCCTGCTGGCGAGCAGCTGGAGATCGACGCCGCGCTGACCTTTAACGACCGCGAGCAGTTGCAGAAGGCTGACTTCGAGACCATGAGCGCCGACGAATGGCGCCAGGCGCAGCGCCTGCTGTCGCAGCTGAAGCTGGCCTTCGAGCCCATCCGCACCCGCCGCAGCCGCCGCGCCAGCCACCCCGGCCGGCCCGACTGGCGCGGCACGCTGCAGGCCATGGCGCGCCATGGCGGCGAGCTGTGGAACCTGCGCTGGCGGCAGGAACGCACACGACCGGCGCCGCTGGTGGTGCTGGCCGACATCTCGGGCAGCATGAGCCGTTATTCGCGCATGCTGCTGCACTTTGGCCACCTGCTGGGCCATGCCGACGCACGGGTGGAGAGCTTCGTCTTCGGCACCCGGCTCACACGCACCACCCGATTGCTGAAGAGCCGCGACCCCGACCTGGCCGTGGGCCAGGTGGTGCGGGCGGTGGAAGACTGGTCGGGCGGCACGCGCATCACGTCCACGCTGCATGAGTTCAACCAGCGCTGGGCGCGGCGCGTGCTGTCGGGCAATGCCACCGTGCTGCTGATCACCGACGGCCTGGAGCATGGCGACACCACGGCACTGGGGTTCGAGATGGAACGCCTGCACAAGAGCTGCCGGCGCCTGATCTGGCTGAACCCGCTGCTGCGCTTCGACGGCTACCACATGCTCTGCGACGCGGCCCAGCTGCCCAACCTGGCCACGCGCAGCCGGCGCTGGTGCTGGCAGCAGCTGCGCGCCGCGGTGCTGCGGACCGCCGAGCCGCGGCCGCTGGTGCCCGCCCGCGGCGAGGCACCATGGCTGTGGGCCTACGCGCCGCTGTCGCTGCTGATGCGCTGGATCGTGTCGCTGGCGGTGCTGGCGTGGCTGGCGGGCGTCTCGCCGTGGGTGGCGGCGGCCGTCGCGTTGCCGCTGGCCTGGTTGCTGCTCGTGCGGCCGTGCGTGCAGGCCTGGCAGCTCTGGCAGGGCAGCGGGGCCCCGGCCGCGCGGCGGCGGCAAGTCGCGCGGCGGCTGGCAATGGTCGCGATCGCGGCCGTCCTGCTGGTCGGCGTGCTGCCGTGGCCCTACCGCACGACGGTGCAAGGCGTCTGGTGGCAGCCCGAGGACAACCTCGTGCGCACCGGGGTCGATGGTTTCGTGGCCGAGGTCGTCGCGGGCCATGGCCAGGCGGTGCAGGCCGGCGATGTGCTGCTGCGCCTGCACACCCCCGCCGTCGAGGCCGAGCGGGCTCGGCTGGCCGCGCGGGTCGAGGCGCTGCGTTCCGAGCAATGGCAGGCCTTGCGCGATGACCCGCCGCGGGCGGTGCAGCTCGAGCACGAACTCGCCGCGACGCGCGCCGAACTCCAGCGCGCGCAGGCCCAGCTCGACAGCCGCCTGGTGCGGGCGTCGACGGCCGGCCGCGTCGCGCTGGCCGGCGAGGCCGACCTGCCCGGCCGCTGGCTGCCGCGCGGCAGCCTCGTGGCCCACCTGGCGACGGGCTCGCCACCGGTCGTGCAGGCGGCCGTGCCGAACGAGGATGTCGCGCTCGTCGCCGCGGCCTCGCCGCGCGTCCAGATCCGGCGCGCCGACCCGCGCGCCCCGGCCCTGGTCGCCCGCTGGGACGGGTTGCTCAGCGGCGCCGGCTCGCCGCTGCCGAGCCCCGCGCTCGGCGAGCGCAGCGGCGGCAGCCTGGCGACGGATCCCGCGGATGCACAAGGCCTGAAGCCGCTGCGGGCGGTCGCCGTCGCGCAGCTGCGCCTCGAGCCGGGTCAGGCGGCCGCGACGGGCGAGCGCATCGGCGAGCGCGTCTGGGTTCGCTTCGACCACGGCCACGAGCCGCTGGCCGGCCAGGCCGCCCGCGCGATCCGCCAGACCCTGCTGCGCCACCTTCAACCGGACCCCCGACGATGAACGCGAGCCTCGACACCGTCCTTGCCGATCCCGCGCCGCTGCCGGTGATGACCCGCTCGACGCTGCCGGCGGCGTCGGCTCCCGCGCCCGCCGATGCCGCCCCGACGCACCGCCGCCGCCTCGCGCTGGCGCGCCCGGGCCTGCAGTGGGGCCTGCAGCCGCAGCGTCGCGAACACGAGGCGGCGTGGTATGCGACGCCGTGGCAGCGGCTGCGCCTGGCGCGTCAGGCGCTTTTCCTCGACCCGGCGGAGGTGCGCGACGTGCGCGTGCGCCAGCACGCGTGGACGCTGCTGGGCAGCGACGGCGAGTCTGCGCTGCGGGCCGCGCTGCGCGCGCGCCTGGCGGCGGACGGCTTCACGCCCGCGCTGCGCGACGAGGCCTTGGCCTGCGTGGCCGCGAAGGCGTATCGCGTGCTGCGCCGCAGCCCCTACGAGACCCAGTTGCTGTGCGCCCGTGCGCTGATGGACGGCCACCTGGTCGAGATGGCCACGGGCGAGGGCAAGACGCTGGCCGTGGCGCTGGCCGCCGCGGCGATCGCGCTGTCCGGCACGCCGGTGCACGTGATGACGGCCAACGACTATCTCGCCGTGCGCGACGCGCGGCTGCACGCGCCGCTGTTCAGCGCACTCGGGCTGCGCGTGGGCATGATCGTGGCGACCTCGACGCCCGAACAGCGCCGCGCCGCGTACACCGCCGACGTCACCTACGCCACCGCGCGCGAGATCGCCTTCGACCACCTGCGCGACGACCAGACCCTGCAGGCCGCCGGTCCCGAGGGCCGCGGCGACCTCGCCCGCCGTGCGGCCCGGCTGGCCGGCGAGGCAGCGCCCGCGTTGCTGCAGCGCGGCCTGTGCTGCGCGCTGCTCGACGAGGCCGACAGCCTGCTGATCGACGAGGCCGTGATGCCGCTGGTCCTGGCCGAGCCGCACGACGACCCGCAGCTGCGGGCGGCGTGTTTCCAGGCACTCGCGCTCGCGCGGCAGCTGCAGCTGGACGAACACGCGGTGCTCGACACGGCCCAGCAGGCCGTGCACTGGACGCCGGCCGGGCTCGAGCGACTCGAGTCGCTGTCCGCCGGGTTCGGCGGCGCCTGGCTGAACCGCGCGCATCGGGAGGACCTGGCTGCGCAGGCGCTGGTGGCCCTGCACGGGCTGCACCGCGAGCACGACTACCTCGTCGAGGACGGCCGCGTCGAGCTGCTGGACCGCCTGAGCGGCCGGCGCGCCCAGGGCCGGGTCTGGTCGCGCGCGCTGCAGACGCTGGTCGAGCTGAAGGAAGACTGCCGGCCGAGCCCGTCCAGCCGCACCGCGGCGCAGACCAGCTACCAGCGCTTCTTCGCGCGCTACCACCACCTGGCCGGCACCAGCGGCACGCTGGCCGAGTGCCGCGGCGAACTCGCGGCGGTCCACGGCAAGGCCGTGGTTCACGTGCCGCTGCGCCGGCCGAGCCTGCGCGAGGACCTGCCGCCACGCGTCTTCGAAGCCTCGTGCCAGCGCGAGGCGGCGGCCGTGACACGCATCGCGAACCTGCAGGCGATCGGCCGGCCGGTGCTCGTCGGGGTGGCCTCGGTGGCGGCCGCGCAGGCCTTGTCGGCGGCGCTGGCGGCCGAGGGCGTCGAACACGAGGTGCTCGACGCGCGCCACGAGGCTGGCGAGGCCGCGATCATCGCGCGCGCCGGTCGCAGCGGGGCCGTGACCGTGGCCACCGCGCTGGCCGGGCGCGGCACCGACATCGAGCTCGGCCCGTGTGTCGCCGCGCTCGGCGGCCTGCACGTGCTGGACCTCCTGGACACGCCCTGCGCGCGCACCCGCCGCCAGCTGATCGGCCGCGCCGCGCGGCAGGGCGACCCCGGCAGTGCCGAGACCTGGCACGCCGCGGACACCGCCGTCTGGACCGACGGCTTTCTCGACAGCCCGCGCAGCGACGCGCCGTTGTGGATGGTGCAGGCCGCCAGCCGCCTGCAGCAGCGTTTGCATGGCTGGACCCAGCGGCGGCTGCGCCGTCGCCTCCTGAAGCAGGACCTCGCATGGCAAAGAAGACTCGGCTTTTCAAGGCGGCACGCCTGATCCCCGGCCCGGGGCTGCTGGCGCTGCTGAGCCTGTCGCCGTCGCTGACCGGCGGTCCGGCCGTCGCCCGCGACGTGCCGGCTGCGGCCCCGGCAGTCGACGCACCGCGGCTGGCGCTCGCCGCGACGACGACCCCCGCAGCGGTCTCGCAGCCGCCATCGACGGCCGGCCCGTGGGCCGGCGGCCCGGCTGCGGCCTTGCCCGGCGGACCGACGAACGGCGCGAGCTCCAGCGGAGCCGGCGCGGCCGTTTCGCCCGCCACGCCGGCGCCGGGCAACGGGCCCTCGACGGGTCGCCCTCACCGCGGTTCGGTCGGCTGCCTGATCGGCCCGGAGCGCTCGGCCGACATCGGCAGCGCGGTGACCGGGGTGGTCGCCGCGATCCGCGTCGATCGCGGCGACAGCGTGCGCCGGGGCCAGCCCCTGGTCGTGCTGCAGAACGCCGTCGAGCAGGCCAACCTGAAGGCGGTCGCGGCGCGCCATGCGATCGAGGCCGACATCCGCAGCGCCGAGGCCAGCGTCGCGCTGGCCCGCGAGCGCCACGAGCGCTTCGCGAGCCTGGTCGACACGGGCGCGATCGCGCTGCTGACGGCCGAGCAGGCCAAGGCCGAGTACGACGTCGCGCGCCAGCGGCTGCAGCAGGCCCTCGGCCAGCGTCGGGTGATCCAGCAGGAGCTCGGCGTCGCGCAGGCGCAGCTCGCCCAGCGCACGCTGCGTGCGCCCTTCGACGGCGTCGTCGTCGAGCGCCTCTCGCACGAGGGCGAGCGCGTCGAGGAGAAGCCGTTGCTGCGCATCGCGCAGCTCGATCCGTTGCGTGTCGAGCTGGTGATGCCGGCATCCCGCTGGGGGAGCGTGCAGGCCGGCCACACGATGCGCATCGTGCCCGAGCTGCCCGGCACGACGGCACTGGTGGCCCGGGTCACGCACATCGATCGCACGCTCGATGCGGCGAGCAACACCTTCCGCGTGCGCCTGGCGCTGCCCAACCCCGGCAACCGGATCCCGGCCGGCGCACGCTGCCGGGCCGATGCGCCCGAAGACGTCGCGGCGGCACCGGCCGGCACTCTCGCCGTGGGCGTTCCGCCACGGGATGCCGCTGCGTCCGCTTCGTCGCGGGACGCCGCTGCGCCCGTTCCGTCGCGGGACGCCGCCGCACGCGACACGACCCCAACGGGCCAGCCCGTGCCGCGTCGCGGCCCGGCCGCCTGAGCGCGTCGGCCGCAAGCCGCCAACCGCCTGTTCCTCCGCACGCCGCTTGAACGCCCGCCAGACCCGTCCCCGCGCCCAGCTCGAGGCCCTCGAGCCGCGCATCCTCTACGCCGCCGACGCGCTGGCGCTGGCGGCGCAGNNTGGCCAGTGTGCACGCCGCGGCGGACAGCCAGGCCACCGGGCTGCGCGAGCTGGCGATCGTCGACCTGTCCTTGCCCGACGCGCAGACGCTGGTCGCGGCGCTGCAGGCCCAGCGCGACGCCGGCCGGCCGATCGACATCGTGACCATCGAGGCCGGCGCCGACGGCGTGGCGGTGGTCGGCCAGGCGCTGGACGGCCGCTCCGACGTCGGCGCGCTGCACCTGTTCGGTCACGGCGCCGACGGCGTGGTCATGCTGGGCAGCGCCCGGCTCGACGCGGCGACCCTGCCGGCTCGTGCCGGCGAGGTCGCGGCCTGGGGCGAGAGCCTCGCCGCGGAGGCCGACCTGCTGATCTACGGCTGCGAGGTGGCGGCCTCCGGGACCGGCCTCGCGCTGCTGCGCGACCTGGCCGCGCTGACCGGGGCCGACGTGGCGGCCAGCGACGACACCACGGGCGCGGCCGCGCTGGGTGGCGACTGGGATCTCGAGCAGCACCTCGGCCGCGTCGAGACGCCGTCGCTGGACGCGACGCTGGTCGCCGGCTGGCAGGCCACGCTGGGTCCGGAGAGCGGGGCCACGGTCACCACCGCCGGCAGCCAGACCCTGGCGGCCTTGAATCGCGGCAGCCAGGACGCGCTGGCCGTGGCCGGCGACGGCAGCTACGTGCTGGTGTGGACCAGCGCCGGGCAGGACGGCAGCGGCACCGGCGTCTATGCCCGGCGCTTCGCACCCGACGGGACGCCGCTGACCGGCGAACTGCTCGTGGCCAGCAGCACGGCCGGCGACCAGGGCCAGGCGGGCGTGGCCAGCGACGCGGCCGGCAACTTCGTCGTGACCTGGCACGACGACGGGCCCGCCAGCAACGCCGGCGACGTGATGGTGCGCCGCTTCGCTGCCGATGGCACGCCGCTCGATGCGGCCCAGCGCGCCTCCGCCCAGGGCAGCGGCTTGCAGACCAACCCGGCGATCGCCCACGATGCGTCGACCGGGGGCTTCGTGGTGGCCTGGCAGGGTGTGGGCCCGGGCGACCAGGTCGGCGTCTGGATGCGGCGCTTCGATGCTGCCGGACAGCCGCGCGATGCGGCCGACATCGCGGTGCGCAGCGTGGCGGGCAGCAGCCTGAGCCTGAACCTGCTGCTGCTGGACCTGGAGGTCAACAACCCCGACGCGCCGCGCAACCCCGCGCTGGCGGTCGACGCCGGCGGCGGGGTCGTCGCCGTCTACGACCTGTCCGAGCGGGTGTACTTCCAGCGCTTCAGCCCGGGCGGCAGCGCGGCGGGTGCCGCGGTGGCCATCGATCCCACCGGCATCGGGCAGAACAGCGGTGGCGCGATCGCGATGGACGCGAGCGGCCGCTTCGTCGTCGTGTATCGCGAGACGAACATCGTTCCCGGCATCTGGTGCCGCGGCTTCCGGGCCGACGGCACGCCGTGGTTCCCGTCCTTCCAGGCCGCCACCGGCGACGCGACGAGCCCGGCCGTGGCCATGGCCGCCGACGGCCGCTTCATCGTCACCTACCAGCGCAGCGGCACCAGCGGCACCGAGGTCTACGCGCGGCACTACGGCGCCTCCGGCAGCGCCGACGGCGCGGCTTTCGTCGTCAACCAGACGACGGCCGGCAACCAGGCGATGCCGGCCGTGGCGATGCGCACGCCGACCGACTTCGCGGTGGCCTGGTCGGGCGCGGTGGCCGGCGACACCGACGGCGTGGCGCTGCGCACCTACGTCAACACCGCCCCCGTGATCACCAGCAACGGCGGCGGCGCCTCGGCGGCGACAACCGTGGCCGAGAACGTCACGGCGGTGACCACGGTGCAGGCCGTCGACGTCGACGTGCCCGTGCAGTCGCTCACCTACGGCATCGCCGGCGGCGCCGACGCGGCGCGCTTCGCGATCGACCCGACCAGCGGGGTCCTGAGCTTCGTGACGGCGCCGGACTTCGAGGTTCCGGCCGATGCCGATGCCGACAACGTCTACCACGTGACCGTGCAAGTCAGCGACGGCCTCGCCGCCGACACGCAGTCGATGGCGATCACGGTGGCCGACCGGGCCATCGGCGCCGTCAGCGTCAGTGGCGCCGCGACGGTGAACGCGGGCAGTGCCTACACCCTGACCCTGGTCGCCGACGAGGATGCCAGTGGCTGGACGGTGAACTGGGGCGACGGCAGTGTCGTCAGCTACACCGGCGACCCTGGCACGGTCAGCCATGTCTACACCCGCCCGGGCTTCACCTTCGGCATCCTCGTGGCCGCGACCGATGGCCAGGGCACGGTGCATGCGCACCCGCTGGTGGTGCCGACGTACAGCGGCGCCAACAACGTGATGCGCTTCGCGCCGGTGACCGGCGACCATCTGCAGACCTTCGGCGCGAACGGCGGCCAGACCTACCCGACACAGGCCGTGGTCGGCCCCGACGGCCGGCTGTACGTGAGCGAGGAGGGAGCCGACAGCGTCCGGCGCTACGACGCCTCGACCGGTGCACTGATCGACACGTTCGTGCCCGCCGGCAGCGGCGGCCTGGACCAGGCGGGCGGGTTGGCGTTCGGCCCCGACGGACATCTGTACGTCGCCAGCTATGGCAGCAACCAGGTGCTGCGCTACGACGGCTCGAGCGGCAGCTTCCTCGATGCCTTCATCGGCAGCGTCGACCGGCCCTACGGCCTGAGCTTCGGCCCCGACGGACGGCTCTACGTCAGTCTGCTGGACAGTGACGCGGTGCAGCGCCACGACGCCTCGACCGGCGCACTGGTCGACACCGTCGTCGCGCCGGGCAGCAACGGCCTGGACATGCCCTGGCAGATGCTGTTCGGCCCCGACGGCCACCTGTACGTCGGCAGCTTCGGCGGTGACGAGGTGCAGCGCTACGACATCGGCACGGGCGCCTTCCTCGGTGCGTTCGTCGCCCGGGGCGCGGGCGGCCTGGACCGGCCGGGCGGCATGGCCTTCGGCCCGGACGGCCACTTCTACGTGGCGAGCTTCAACACCAACAGCATCCTGCGCTTCGATGGCGGCACGGGTGCCTACCGCGACACCTACGTGGCGCCAGGCACCGGCGGCTTGATCGCGCCGAGCATGATGACCTTCCTGCCTCAGCAGCAGGTGCGTGTCCTGCCGGCGGCCAACCAGGCACCGGTGATCGGCAGCGACGGCGGCGGCGCCTCCGCCACGCTGTCGGTGACGGAGAACACCATCGCGGTGACCACGGTTCGCGCCGCGGATGCCGACGGGAGCGCCCAGCCGCTGACCTACGGCATCTCCGGCGGCGCCGACGCGGCGCTCTTCACGATCGATGCGGCCACTGGCGTCCTGGCCTTCGCCAGCGCGCCGGACTTCGAGAGCCCGGCCGATGCCGACGCCGACAACGTCTACGAAGTGGTCGTCCGCGCCAGCGACGGCAGCCTGTGGGACGAGCAGGCCCTGAGCGTCTCGGTGAGCGACGTGGCCGGTGCCTTGTGGGTCGGCACGACGGCGGACGTCGTGGACGGTGACACGGCCTCGGTCGAGCGCCTGCTGGCCAACCCGGGCGCCGACGGGCTGATCTCGTTGCGCGAGGCGGTCATCGCCGCCAACCAGACCGCCGGGCCGGACACGGTGCACATCCCGGCCGGCCACTACACCCTGTCGCGTGCCGGCCGCAACGAGGACCTGGCGCTGACCGGCGACCTGGACCTGTCCGGCGTGCTCAGGCTCGAAGGCGCCGGTGCGGCGGTCACGACGATCGACGCGGCCGGCCTCGACCGCGTCTTCGATCTGACCGCGGGAGCCTCGGCCACCTTCGTCGGCCTGACGATCACCGGCGGCGACGCCGGCAACAACTGGGGCGGCGGCGTCAACGCCGCGCGAGGCGGCAGTGCGCTCGTGCTCGAGGGAGTGCGTGTACAGGGCAACCTCGGCGACGCCGGCGCGGGCCTCTACATCCACCAGTCGTCGTTGATCGCGACCGACTCGACGATCGCCGGCAACAGCGCGAAGTGGGGCGGCGGCCTCTACAACGACCGCGGCAGCACGACGCTCGAGCGCGTGACTCTCAGCGGCAACACGGCGAGCGCCGACGGCGGCGGCATCGTCAACGACGGCAACGGGGCGACGCTGGTGCTGCGCCAGGTGACGCTCAGCGGCAACCAGGCGCCAGCCGGCGACGGCGGCGGCCTGTACAACCGGCGGGATGCCACGCTGGAGCATGTGACGGTGGCCGGCAACGTGGCGCGCGACGGCGGCGGATTGAACACGGCGAACCCCGGGTCGCTGACCCTGCGCTACAGCATCGTCGCGGGCAACGGCGGCGGCAACGCCAGTGGCGCGGTCACGAGCGGCGGCCACAACCTCGACAGCGACGGCACGCTGGGACTGGGCGGCTTCGGCGACCGGGTTGCCGACCCGCTGCTCGGGCCGTTGCAGGACAACGGCGGCGCCAGCCGGACCCACGCGCTGCTGCCCGGCAGCCCGGCGATCGAACAGGCGGTCGGCAGCACGGCCGCGACCGACCAGCGCGGCGTGGCGCGCGATGCGCTGCCGGACGTCGGGGCCTACGAGTGGGTTGGCGGCAACGCCGCGCCGACGCTGGCCATCGCGGGTGGCGTCCTGACGTACACCGAGGGGGATCCGCCGCTGGCGCTCGACCCGGCCGCGCAGGTGCTCGACCCGGACTCGGCTGACTTCGACGGCGGAGCGCTGACGATCAGGTTCAGCAGCGGGGCGACGGAGGACGACCGCCTGTCGATCCGGCACGAGGGCTTCGGCGCGGGTCAGGTGGGCGTGTCGGGCAGCGTGCTGAGCTACGGCGGCACGGCGATCGGCACGCTCGTCGGCGGCGAAGCGTCCAAGTTGAGCGTGAGCTTCGGAGCCGCCGCCGATGCCGCCGCGGTGCAGGCTGTCTTGCGCAGCGTGACGGTGCAGAACATCTCGGCGCGGCCGCTGCCGGGCTTGCGGGTCGTCGAGATCCAGCTGAGCGACGGAGACGGCGGGACGAGCGCCGTGGCCGTGCGCAGCATCGACGTCGTCGGCGTCAACGCCCCGCCGGCCTCGGCGACCGTCGTGCTGCCGGCGATCGACGAGGATGCCTCGGCGACCCTGATCACGCAGGCGCAGTTGCTGTCGCTGGCCAGCGATGCGGACGGCGACCCGCTGATGGCCATGTCGCTGACGCTGGTCGCCGGCGAAGGCAGCCTGGTCGACCAGGGCGACGGCAGCTGGCTCTACACCCCGTCGCCGGACTGGCACGGCACGGTGACGCTGGCCTTCGAACTCGGCGACGGGCAAACCACCGTGCCCGGCGGTGCGACCTTGACCGTGCGGCCGGTCAACGACACGCCGGTGATCACGACGCCGACGACGGATGCGGTGGCCGTGCTGAGCGTGGCCGAGAACGGCACGGCGGTCGCCACGGTCATGGCGACGGACGTCGATGGCGATGCGATGTCGTTCTCGATCGCCGGCGGCGCCGATGCCGGCCGGTTCACGATCGACCCGCTGACCGGTGCACTGGCCTTTGCCGCCGCACCGGACCACGAGGCACCCACCGACGCCGATGCCGACGGCCGCTACGAGGTGGTGGTCAGGGTCGGCGACGGCGCGGCATTCGACGATCTCGCGCTGAGTGTCCGGGTCACGGATCTCGACGACACGCCCGCGCCGCCGCCTGAGCCTCCGGCGCCCGCACCCGCGCCGGCACCACCCCCTGAGCCCCCGGCACCGGCACCGGCACCGGCACCGGCCCCCGAGCCGCCCGCGCCCGCACCGGC
>DDSQ01000076.1 GCA_002343845.1 Planctomycetes bacterium UBA2386
GCTGCTGCCGCACGTCGGCAGCGCTGTCACCAGCGTGCGCAGCCTGATGTGCGCGCTCGCCGCGAACGACTGCGTCGCCGTGCTGACGGGCGGGAGGCCCAAGCACCCGGTGAACCCACAGGTGCTCGGGTGAAGGACCGCCTGCGCGCACACTTCGCAGCGACGGTGCAAGCGCTGGACAGACGGTTGCGCGAGTGGACGCCTCGCTGCGCCGCCAAGGCCCGCAATGCCGCCGCGCGCGGGGGCGGCGTGCTGGTGATCGCCTTCGGCAAGGCGGCGCGACCGATGGCGACGTCGTTGCTGGCCGTGCTGCCGCCGCAAACNNGCTGTACGGCATCAAGAAGCTGCGCGAGTTGATTCTGGAACTGGCCGTGCGCGGCCTGCTGGTGCCGCCCGAGCCCGACGACGCCCCGCTGCCGCCGCTCGAGGTGATTCCGGGCGGCCATCCGTTGCCGACAGCCGGCAGTTTCCGCGCCGCACAACGAGCCCTCGAACTCTGTCGCGCCGTCACCCCCACCGACCACGTCGTGTTCCTGGTCTCGGGCGGTGGTTCGGCGATGCTCGAACTGCCGCTTGCAGAAGCCGTCGGCGTCGCGGATTGGCGCGCCTTCTATCGGGCGTTGGTCGGCTGCGGCGCGCCGATCGATCGCATGAACGCAATCCGCCGGCGCCTGTCGCAAGTGAAGGGCGGCCGGCTCGCGCTCGCGGCGGCGGCGGCGGCGGGCCAGATGACGATCCTGGCTCGGGACGTGCGGGGGCCGATCGAAGACGTGGCGTCGGGTCCGACGTGCGACTTCACCGACGCCGCCGACACGCTGCGAGCCGACCTCGACGAGTTCGGCCTGTTGCGGTCACTGCCCGCGCCGCTGCGCGAGGCGGTGACCCAGGGCACGATCCCGCCGCTGCCCGAACTGCCGGCGCCCGCAAACAAGCGCGCCTGGGCCACCGTGCTCGACGAGGGCTACGCCCAGCACCAGTTCGCCGCCCGCCTGGCGGACGATGTCGCCATCGTCGAGTCCGCCGACGACGTCGACGATCTGCCGTACGAGGTCGCGGCTCGACGCCTGCTCGAGCGTCTCGCCAAACTCGCGGCGGCGCATCCGGGCACGCGCGTCGCGATCGTCACGACCGGCGAACTGTCGGTGCCGCTGCCCGACGACGCCGGCGTCGGTGGCCGCAACCAGCAGTTCGTGCTCGCGTGCGCCCGCCAGATCGAAGGCCGACCGATCACCGTGCTGAGTGCAGGCACGGACGGCATCGACGGCAACTCACCGGCAGCCGGCGCGATCGTCGACGGCACGACGATGGCGCGCGCACGCGCCGCCGGCTTCGACGCGGACGACGCGCTGCGGCGCTGTGACGCGTTCCCGCTGCTGGCGGCGCTCGGCGATACGATCGTCACCGGGCCGACTGGCACGAACGTGCGCGACCTGCGCGTGCTCGTGCACGACGGCTGACGACGCACGCGCGCCAGCAGGGTCGATGGCAAGGACCGCGCGACGTTCCCGATCCGGGACTTCAACCGACGATCGTCGCGGGCCGATTCTGCGCAGGCACCTGGGAGAGTCTGCAGCATCATGCGTCACGCACCCGTACGTCCACGCCAGCATTGCACGCTGCGCGCCGCGCTGCTCGCGGCCGCGCTGCTCGCCGCGTGCGGCGGCAAGGGCGGTGGCGGGGCTGATGCTGGCGTGACCGAGACCGCGCTCGGAACCGTGCAGCTGCTCACGCACGAACCGCACGCCGACGCCGTGCAGGTCGCACTCGAAACCACGATCCTGCTCGAGTTCGACGCGCCGATCGCGCTCGAGACCCTCGCCGACGAAGACACCTGGCTGCGCATCGACGGCAGCGACAGCAACGTGCCGGGCACCTTCGCGATCGCCGCCGGCGGCCGCGTGCGCTTCACGCCCGCTTCGCCGCTGCAGGCCGAGACCGACTACGTCTTCCAGTTGTCGGCGCTGACCAGTGACCAGGACGGACGCATCCTCGACGTCTCGACCGCGTTCGGCTTCCGGACCCTCGACGCCCGGCCGCCGGCGCTGCTCGGCGTCGACGTCGCCGCCGGCGCCGTCGACGTCGCCCGTACCCGCGCGTTCACGCTGACCTTCGACGAACCGATCGGCGCCGCCTCGGTGACGGCGACCACCGTGTTCCTGCGCGACCAGTTCGGCATGCGCTACGAAAGCGCGCGCACGGTCGCCGGCCCGACCGTCACGCTGGACCCCCACGCCGATCTGCCCGGCGACCGGTTGTTCACGCTGGTCGCGACCAGCGGCATCCTCGACCGCGCCGGCAACGCGCTGGCAGCCACCTCGAACACCGTCTTCCGCACAGCGCTCGACGCCACCTCGCCGTCGGTGGTCACCGCCTGGCCGCCGAACGGTCAGCTCGGCGTGTCGCCGCGCGCGGATCTGCGGTTCGTGTTCGACGAATCGATGGACCCGGCGACCGTCGAAGCGGCGTCCCTGCAGTTCGTCGACGAATTCGGCAGCCTCGTCGCCTTCACGACGTCGAGCAGCCCCGACCAACGCACGCTGCGCGTGCGACCGGCGTCGCTGGTGCAGAACCGCCGCTACACGCTGTCGTTCCTGGTCGGCCCCGCCGCCGCGACCGACGTCAGCGGCAACGGGCTCGTCGCGACGCAGCAGCGCACGTTCACCACCGGCACCGATGGAACCGCCCCGGCGATCGCGGCGAGCGAACCGGTCGCGGGCGACACCGCCGTGCCGACGACCACGCCGATCCACGTGCAGTTCGACCAGGAACTCGATCTCGCGTGGGTGCATGCCGGAACGGTCACGCTGCTGGTCAACGGCAACGGCTGGCCGGTCGTCGTCGCACGCACCGCGATCGACACGCTGCGCGCGACGCCGGTGCAGTCGCTGCCGACCAACGCCCGCTGCCAGCTCGTGCTGCGCGGGGGCGCCGAAGGGCTGCGCGATCCGGCCGGCAACACGCTGCCGCAGGATCTCGCCATCGAGTTCACGACGTCGGCGGACGCGGGCACGCCGCAGGCGATGCTGCAGCCGGCGAACGGCGCGATCCATGTCGCCACGAACGCGGGCGTCGTCGTGGTGTTCGACGCCCCGATGCAGCCTGCGACCCTGGTCGGCGCCATCGAGGTGACGACCGACACCGGTGCGCCAGTCCCCGGCGCCTTCACGCTCGGCGAAGGCGACCGTTCGGTTCGATTCACGCCGTCGACCGCGTTCACGCCCGGAGGTCAGTACCGCACGACGCTGCGCGGCGGCGCCGCGGGCCCGCGACGCACCACCGGCAACTGGCTGCCCGGCAACCAGTCGGCGCGGTTCCAAGTCGGACTCGCGAACGACTTCGTGCCGCCGACGGTCGCGGTGACGCTGAACGGCATCCACGCCTCGCGGCGCTCCGGGCTGGTGTTGCCCCCGAGTTCGTTCACGGTCGACGTCACCGCCAGCGACGCCAACGGCCAGTGGCCGGACATGGGCTCGGTCGAAGTGCTGCTGGCAGGCCCCGGTGCTCCGCCAACGCCCGCGAGCCTGTGCGCGCTCGCCGCGATCGGCCCCGGGGTGTTCCGGGTGCAGATGCCCGCGACGACGCCGCTCGCCGCAGGCGAGTGGACCGTGACCGCGCGCGTCCGCGACCTCGCGGGCAATGCCGGTCAATCGACGGCGGTGCCGTTCACCGTGCTGGCGCCGAGCGGGTCGGTGCTGCCCTTCGAACGGCCGCAGGTGGTCTGGGTGCGCGCCGATCTCGACCGCGACGGCAACGGCCGTCCCGACACCGACGACGATCTGCTGCGCCTCGGCCTCGCCAGCGCCGGCGACCCGATCGGCAGCAACGCGCGCATGCGGCGGATCGTCCTCGACGGCATCGTCGCCACGGCCAGCCGCATGTTCGGACGCGGCAGTCGCGGCGAACCGATCGACAACGGCTCGGTGGCGCTGCGCTTCACCACGCGGGAACCGATCCGCGCCACGCACATGCAGATGGCGCTCGGCGGCTACGACCCGGAAGGCCGGCGCGATCGCGTCTTCGGCGACGACAGCACCGGCGTGCTCGGGCGCGCGTGGTACGACCCGCGCAACGGCAACCCTTCCGAACGCAACACTGGCACCTCGCCCGGCCTCGGCGTGTTCCCGGGCGAAGTCTGGCTCTACCAGTCGAAGGCCCACCTGCAGGTCTGGCCGTCGTTCCTGACCGCGTTCGCCGAGAAGTTCCGGCCGCTGTGCCCGGACATGGGCGGCACGCCCGCTGGCCTGCACACGCACGACGCCGTCGTGCTCGCGCCGGACTTCGATCCCACGACCGCGAACAGCTCCCGACGCGCCCGCTGGCAGGCGATCATGGATGCCGCCGACGACTGGGCGACCGTGATCGGCATCGTGCTCGCACACGAGATCGGCCATTCGGTGGGCCTCGTCGCCCCTGGCCCGGCGCCCGGCGGGCTCTACGGCGACAGTTCGCTGCACGATTCGTTCGCCGGGGCAACGGACGTGATGGCGCCATCGGTCGGATACGAGTCGATGACCACCCTCGACTACCGCTTCCGCGACATCGACCTCGCCTACCTCCGCCAGCGTGTGGTGCTCCGATGAACCCGACCTGCCGCCCACTCCTCGTCGCCGCGCTGCTGCTGACGCCGGTCACGGCACAGGGGCCGACGTTGCGCAGCGCCCTGCAGGGCGCGGAGCTCGTGGTCACGGCGCGCGTCGTCGCCGCGACCGACCCATCGCCCGAATGGCACCGCCTCGACTTCGAGGTCGTCAGCACGTTCGTCGGTACGGCTCCCACCACGCTGCAGGTCCTCGAGCCCGCCGGGGCGTGCTGCGGCCGCAGCCTGTTCGCGCTGCAGGTCGGCGACGAGCGGCTGCTGTTCCTGCGCCGCGTCGGCCCACACTGGCACCCGTTCGGCGGCGCCGCCGGCGTGCTGCCCGCCGCCCCGGCGTTGCTCGCGCACGTCGCCCGGCTGCAGGCGGCCGCGACGCCGCAGTCGCTCGTGCGCACGCTCGTCGACGCACTCGCCAGCGAGGAGACGCGCGTCGCCGACGACGCCGCCGCCACGCTCGCCGTGTTGCCGGCCGGGGCCCTCGTCGGCCTCGACCACGCCGCCATCGCCGGCGCGCTGCAGCAGGCGCTCGCGATCGGCAACGTGCGTTCCGCGCCGCTCGCCGACGTCGCCGTGCGCAGCAGCGACCCGGCACTGCTCGACACCGTCATCGCCGCCTATGTCGCCGAACCGGCCGCGGACCGCGCGCGGCTGCTGCGCCACGCCCTGCGTCGGGCCGACGCGGCCATCGTCACGCACCGGGCGCCCGCACTCGTGCACGACGACGAGGCTGCGTTGCGCGTCGCGGAGCTCTTCTGCGAACTGCCGAGCCCGCACGCCGACCAGGCGCTCGCCGCGATGCTGCCGCGCGCCCACCCACGCGTCGCCCTGTGCGCCGTCGAGGGTCTGCTCGCGCGCGGCGCGCGTCTCGTGGACCTGGAACCCCTGGTTCCCGCACCCGTGCTCGAACTCGCCGAGCGCACCCGCCGACAACCCGCGCGCTTCCGCGCGATCGAGCCGCAGCGCCGATGAACCACCACGACCGAGATCCCGCGACTGCCGCCACCGGCTGGGCGTGCGTCCTGCCGCGCGAACTGCTGGCGATGCCGCTGGCGCGCCTCGGCCTGTCGCAGGCATCGGTCGACGCCTGCCGACGCGGGGGCCTGACGACGGTGCACGACGCGCTCGCGAGTACGTCCGCGACCCTGCGCGGCCTCGGTGACGGCCACCTGACGGCCGTGCACCAGGCTGTCTCGCGCCTGCTTCACGACGGCCTCGCCAGGCACGCCAGCGCCGCCGAAGACTGGCCGGCGCTGCGCCGCCAGCTGGTGGCCGGGCTCGCCGCCGACGAAGTGCGCACGTTCGCGCGCGTGGTCGGGCTCGACGCGCCGCCGCCGAGCCGCCTCGCGCTGGCGGCCGAACTCCATCTCGCGCCGGCCCGCCTCGACGCGCTCGTCGAGCGGGTGCGGACGCGCGTTGCCGCCGCGGCGCCAACCCTGCTGGCGCGCCTGCAGCGCGAGGCCACGAGCGCGCTGGCGGCCGGCGATGGAACGCTGCAGATCGACCAGGCGCCGCCGGACACGCTGCTGCGGGCGCTGGCCGACCAGGCGCCCGACCGCGAACTCGGCCTGCGACTGCTCGCCTTCCTGCTGCCGCACGAGTGCTGCCACCACGCCGGCACCCTGCTGGGCGTACCGATGCGGGTGCTGCGTCGCCTGCTGCGTGCGCTGCCGCCGTTGGTCGCGCCGCACCGCCTGCCGTTGCACCTCGACTGGATCCGCCACGAGCTCGAGCCGATCTGCGAGCCGGTGCCGCGCGGCGTGCTGTTGCACGTGCTGCGCACCGAACTGCGCGTCGCCATCGAACACGATGCGCACCTCGGCGACGTCGTGGCTCCGGACCCTCGCACGCCGGAAGCCCGCCTGGTCGAGCTGCTGCAGGAGGCGCGCCGGCCGCTGCCGATCACCGACCTCCTGTTCGCCTGGCGCGAACGCTTCCGCACCGGCTCGCTCGGCAGCCTCTCGCGGTGGCTGCGCACCAGCGATGCGTTCGTGCGCGTCGGCCACGACCTCTGGGCGCTACGCAGCGACCACAGCCTCGGACTCGGCGAGACCACGACCCTGGCCGACCGGGTCGCGCGTCGCATCGTCGCCGAGGGCGGCCGCAACCACGTCGCCGACCTGCTGGCCGCCGACGAACGCGACGAGCGAACGGTCCACTACGTGCTCGACCACCTCGCACACGATCCGCGGGTGCGCATGCTCGGACGCGGCGACGCCTGCGCGGCATCGCATCGCCGATCCGCGGTGCTCGAGTCGCTGCTCGGCGACCTCCGCCGCGCTGCGGGCGAAGTCGTCGTCAGCCGTTTCCTGCAGAACCAGCCGCCGGAGCGCCGGCGCCTGGTCGCCCGGCTGCTGCGCGACAACCGGTTGTTCGTGCAGCCCGGCCCCGACCGCGTCGACACGATCACCAACTGGCCGTTCAACGACGAACGGCTGCAGCGGCTGCTCGCGATCGCCGACAACCACCTGCGCAGCCGCGCTGGCTACGCGTCCGGCGACGTGCTGCGCGATCTGATGCGGCGTTCCGACCTCGGCGGCGAATGGCTGACCACCGCGGTGCTGCTCGACGTGCTGCGCCGCCACGGGCCGTTCGAAGTGCTGCCGGGAGGCATCGTCGCGCACGCCGACACGGCGCTCGGCAGCGCGCTGCTGCGGTCGGTGCGCCAGGCCCTGCGCGCGTCGGGCGTGCCGTTGTCGGTCGACGACCTGGTGCGCGCGCGCCCGGAACTCGGCGAGTTCGCGCCGATGCTGGCCGAACTGCTCGCCGGCAACCCGCACGTGCGCAGCGCCGACGGCGTGCACTTCTCGCTCGCCTGACGATCAGCGTGCGGTCGGCGCCGGCGGCCACCCGTCTCGGTTGGCGAGGTGGTCGCAGAGCCGAGCGACCGGCCACGCCAGCAGCGCCCCGGCGACGACGTCGAGGGTCCAGTGGTAGCGCAGCAGGACCGTGCTGGCGATCAGCAGCAGGCTCGGCGCCAGCAGCCAGTGGAACCACCGGCGGTTCCACCGCCACACGATCAACAGGCTGGTGATCGTCAGCATCGTGTGCCCGCTCGGGAAGCAGTCCCACGGGTTCGCCTCGCCGCCATCGATCGCCGCGCGCAACGTCGGCGTCATCCACAGGCCGGTCACCTCGCGTTCGAACGCCAGCACCACCTTCGGCGCCAGCGTCGGCACCAGCAGGTACCCGAGGTAGCTGGTCAGGAAGCCGCCGACCAGCAACAGCACCGCACGATCGAACGCAGCCCGACCGCTGCGCCAGCCGGCCGCCAGCGCCGCGGCGATGCAGATTCCGTAGAACGTCGCGTAGACGATCTGCAGCACCTCGACGACGAATCGCGGCAGCGCGTCGGCCAGCCTGCCGACGTCGTTGCCGAACAGCGCGCGATCGGCCGCGAGGAACAGGAACTCGTACGGCTCGGGGTGCGCGCCGGGCAGCACCCAGCACAGGCCCGAGAACACCGCCGGCAGCCCGACCACCGCGAGCGCCGCGCGCAGCACGCGCGGCGCGTCATGGCCGCGGTGCACTGCAAGCCAACGGCTTGCCAGCACCAGGACGAGCACGATGCCGTGCAACAGCAAGAACGGCAGCAGCGCATCCGGCCGAACACCGCCCGGCAACGACGCGGCGACGCCGCCGACGCAGGCGAGGTAGCACAGCCAGATGCGTTCGCTGGTCGGCCGGATCGGTCCGCTCATGCCTTGGCCGAGCCTACGCGCAGGGCGTTGGGATGGCTCGCGGTGATCTCGGCGGTCGTCGCTTCCTTGCCGTCGAAGCTCAGCAGCCGGCCCTTGCCGCCCTCGATGGTCTCGAGGTGCACCGGCCGCTGCCACAGCCGGAACAGCCCCTGCAGCGTCAGCTGCGCCTGCTCGAGCTGCAGGTCGCCGCTCACCCACTCGTGCACGAGGTAGAGCTCGCCGCGGTTCTTGTGGTTGCCGTCGACGACGCGCACGATCGGCTGGCCGAAGTTGGTCAGCGCCGCCAGCAGCTGGTTCTTCACCTTGGTGTAGTCGCGATCGACGATCACGAGCTGGCCGGTCTGCGGATCCTGGCCGTAGACGAACATCTTCTGCTCCTCGGCGAACTCGGGCGTCACGAACTCGTCGACGAACGTGACGTCGTTGTAGATCGTGCGCACGTCGAACACCTTCTGCCGGCCGAGGTTGGTCGGCTGGTTCCAGGTCCGCCGCCGCTCCGGGTCGTCGCACGCCATCCACTGCGGCCCGAAGCGCCCCTTGTTCCAGCGCTCCTCGATGTGGCGGAACAGCTCGACGCCCATCTTGTACGGATTGATCTGGCCGGGGCGCGTCGACAGCGTGCCGCTGTGCGTGTCGCAGTACTGCACGATCTCGCTGGCGTCGCAGAGGTGGCGGGTCATCAACTGGCTGTGCCAGAACACCGCCCAGCCTTCGTTCATGATCTTCGTCATGCCCTGCGGCGCGAAGTAGTAGGCCTCCTCGCGCAGCATCGCGAGCACGTCCTGTTCCCAGGTCTCGAGCGGCGCGTGCTCGAGCACGAACTTGAGCACGTCCCGCGCCGGCCGGGCCGGGAAGCGCTTGCTCTGCGTGTCCTCGGCCTGCATCCGGGCCTGCTCGCGCTGCAGGAACGCCGGCGGGTTGATGTAGCGGTCCATGTAGTCCTTGGCCGCGATCTTCTTCACCTCGCGCGACGGCACGTCGTCGCTCGCACGCTCCCTCGGGGGCCCGTCACCACGATCGATGTACGGCGAGTACGGATCGATCAGGTTGTCGAGGCTGTGCACGACGTCGATCAGGTTCTCGACGCGCTCCTGGCCGAACCGGTCCATGTAGCGGCGGATGCGCGCGCCGTGGTTGGCCAGCACGTCCATCATCTTCCGCGAGGTGTGGGCGAACCACGCGTTGTTCTTGAAGAAGTCGCAGTGGCCGTAGACGTGCGCCATCACCAGCTTCTGCTCGGTGATCGAGTTGCTGCGCATCAGGTACGCGTAGCAGGGGTCGTTGTTGACGACGAGCTCGTAGATCTTGCTGAGTCCGTACGCGTACGACTTCGTCAGGTGCTCGTACTCCATCCCGAAGCGCCAGTGCGGGTAGCGCACCGGAAACCCCCCGTAGCTGGCGATCATGTTGAGCTCGTCGTGGTCGACGAGCTCGAAGATCACTTCGTAGAAGTCCAGCCCGTAGCTCTTGGCGAGGTCGCGGGTCTCGTCGCGCAGGGCGGCGAGTTCGGGAGTCAGGTTGCCCATGGGCGCTTGCGGGAAGTCGCCGACGTCATCGGCAGTTCGCACCACAGACTAAGGTCGCAGCCGGCCTTTCCCAACGAACCGGCCCTTCCGGCAGGCGCCAACCGGCGATCGCCGGCGCCCGCGATGCCTCGATGGTGCGCGAAAGCTCGAGTGGCTCGTGCAGCTGGCCGCCGAGGCGCTCTGTTGGCCCTGGCGCGCGGAACTGTGCGTCGGCGAGCATGTGGGCATGCGCAACGCAGTCTTCGGCTTGCTGACGCTCCCGCTCGTGTTCCCATCGGCCTGCGTCTCCGGCCGCTTCATGCCATTCGGCACGAACCTCGATGTCGTGCCGGCGAATGCCCAAGTCGTGACCGAACTCGACCTGTTGCACACGGGGCGTGCACTCGTCGACCAGAGTCTGATGACACTGCCGGAGGAGACGCAGCAGCAGATCCGGGCGGTGGATGCAATGGCCAGGGCCGCCATCGTGCGGTTGGCCGTGCGTTTTCAGTTCGTCGGCAGCGGCTACACACAGGCGAGCGGTTCGGGGGTCATCGTGGTGTCGCCCACGCGGGCGCCCAGAGTGCTGTCGGCGGGGCATGTGGTGCTTGCCACCGGCGACGACCGCGAGGTGTGGTGCAGAACGACTGCCGGGGTCCGGCTGCCCGCGCACCTGATGACCGCCTCCGACGGGTCGACGAGCGCCGACCATGCGGTGTTCTCACTGCCGGATTCGCCGACATGCACACTGCCCGAGTGCGCGCCGCCGCGGGTCGGCAGCCTCTGCCTGGCCTATGGATACCCCGACCAGATTGGCATCGATGCGCAGGGACGCACCGTGGGCGGCGAGTCGTACGAGGATGACTACTTGGCGCCGATTCGGTTGTTGCTGCGCGTCGTCGACGCGTCACCGCTGCGCCTCGAGCCGGTAGCCGGTGCGCTGCCGCTTGGTGGATTCAGTGGCGGCGGGATCTTCGATCTCGAGGGCCGAGTGGTGGGTGTGTTGACCGGGACGAGGTGGGAACACTCGCGCGAGGGCAGGCATGTCTTGGTCGAAGCATGCTCGGTCGAGTCCATGCCGTCCTTGTGAGGGTGCGCCCCCCCCAGGATCGTCGCTGGCGACGCCGACGCCTCGATCCGTAGCCACCGGACCGCCCCGCCCCCGCGGGGCCGCGTTTTCGACGATCCCGTGCGTGCGCTCCGGAACCGTTGGTCCTTGGAAGGCAACCACCGCCAAGGAACCAGACATGACCCTCCGCTCCGCCACCGCCTTCCTGCTGACCGCCGCCGCCGCCCTCGCCCAGACCACGGGCGTGCCCGGCATGAACGACCTGACCGTCAACACGATGGGCTCCGGCACCACCTCGTGCACGACGTTCTGCTTCCCGAACGGCGGCTTGACCTTGAACTTCCAGGTCTCGGCGCCCCCCGGCGCCTCCGCGATCGCGTTGTTCAGCTTCTGCCCGTGCACGACCTGCACGCTGCCGGGACCGACCAACTCGTGCTTCCCGACGATTCCCTCGACCGCGTGCGGCTCCTCCACCAACCAGTCGCTCGACCTCGACATCACCGCCGCATGCGGCGGCCTCATCAGCGTGCCGATGACCAACACCGCCGGCGTCGTGGGCCTGTCGATGTCACTGAACATCCCGACGTTCCTCGGCCTGCCGTGCACCAACGCGACGCTGGCCGTGCAGGCGGTGGTGATCGACCCCTGCGGCCAGGGCCTGTTCGGCGTCACCGGGCCGTTCGTGATGACGCAGGCCTACACGCTGCAGTTCTGAGGTTTCTTGCTCGGCAAAGCCGAGCAAGAAACCCCAGGACCTGGCCGCGCGATCCTCGACTAGAACGACCCGGCGACGACCGAGACGGCGTCGGTCGCGGTGACGGCGGACGTCGCGTCGAGGGCCAGCGACACCACCTGATGGTGGAAGCCCGCGCCGACGAGAGTCGGCACGTCCGGGATCGCCAACTGCGAGCTCACCTTCCCCGCAGTCGCCAGCACCAGATCGACGACATCGGGTTGCACGTGCAGCGTGCAGCCAGGCTGGGCCGTAGCGAAGACGGAAGCGAGCGGCAGGGTCGTGGTCGTCACGCCGCTGACCACGAACGCAACCGCCACCGGCGGCAAGCCGGTGGCTGTCGCTCGCCACGTGGATCCGATCCACGGCAGATCCGCCGTCAGCACGACGCTGCCGCAGCCGACCCCGGCACTCTGTCGGCTCGCGGGGCAGGTGGTCGTCAGCTCGGCGAAGTTCGCCGCCGGTGCACCTCCCGCCTGCGTGAAGAGACCGCCGACGGCGAGGTCGCCGTTCGCGAGCATCTTCGTGGCGAGCACGCCGGCGTTGACCCCACTGCCGACGCCGCCCGCGAGCGGCTGCCACGCGACGCCGTTCCAGCGCGCGAGGCCGCGCGCCGGGACGCCGCCAGCCGCGGTGAAGCCGCCGCTCGCGACGAGGTCGCCATCCGGCAACCGCAGCAACCCGGTCGCGAGGCCCGTGAACGCACCGCCGAACGGGGTCCAGGTGCCGCCGTTCCAACGCGACACGGTGCTGGCGTTGGCGCCGCCGAACGGCACCGGTGCGGCACTGACGACGACGGAACCGTCGGGCAGCGCCAGCACGGCGCTCATCACGTGGGGCCCCGCGGCCAGGTCCCAGGTCGACCACTGCGTGCCGTCGAAGCGCGCCAGTTCGTGCTGGTTGCCGCCAGCGTGGAGGCTGCCGGCGGCGACGATCGACCCGTCCGCCGCCACGGCCAGCCGGTCCACCGTGCCGAGGAAGCCGCCGACGATGGACCACGTCGCACCATCCCAGCGCGCGACGGATGCCGGCGGCCCGCCGGGACCACCCATCACGAAGTTGCCGCCGACCAGCACGTCGCCGTTCGGCGCCCCGACCACGACGTTGTAGCCGCCGATGCCTGGGACTGGCGGGGNNGGGCCGGGCCGAACGCGTTCCACGCGCTGCCGTCCCACCGCTGCAAGGCAGTGGCATGGCCGGCGACGACGTCGCCGTTCGGCAGCGCGTGCACGAACTGGTTGCCGGTGAGAACCGAACCGATCGGCGACCACACGCCGCCGCTGCGGCGCGCGATCTGGCGCAAGCCGAGACCGGGGAACTGGAAGTTGCCGCTCGCCACGAGGTCGCCGTTCGGCGCCAGCGACAGCGCGAGGACCCCGAGCGACGGCCCGCCCGCGACGATCGGCAGCCAGGCGGTCGGCGTCGCGCGGACGACGTTGCGCGCCGAGGTGGCGCCGACCATCGTGAACGTGCCGCCGACGAACAGGTCGCCGCTCGGGAGACCGACGATGGCGCGCGCCTGCGTCGGTGCGGGCAACCCGACGAGCACCGGGCTCCACGCGACGCCGTTCCACTGCGCGACCCCGCCGAACGCACCGCCGGAGCCTCCCACCAGCAGAGTGCCGTTCGCATGCAGCGCCAGCGCATGCACCTGCGACTGGACAGGACTGTTCATGGCGAGCCACGTAGTGCCGTTCCATCGCGCGAGGTACGGCGCGACCACCGAGCCGATGGTCTGGAACTGGCCGCCGGCGATGAGATCCCCGTTCGGCATCGTCAGCAGTTCGTCGACGCGCGACGTCGCGCCGCCGCCGAACGGCACCCACGCGCTCCCTGTCCAGCGCGCGAGGTGGTCGTAGAAGACACCGCCGATGTCCGGGAAGTAGCCGCCCGCGATCAAGTCGCCGTTTTGCAGCACGGCCAGCGTCGCGACGCTCGAGAACGACGCCGGACCCATCGTGGTCCAGGTGCTCCCGTTCCATCGCTGCACATTCTGCGAACCCGCCGCGACCAGATCGCCATTCGGCATCACGACGAAGTCGAACACAGACTGCGACAGTCCGGCCCCGATCGGCGCCCACGCCGAACCGGTCCAGCGGGCGACGTTGGCGACCGCCACTCCACCCGACGTGGCGAACGAGCCGCCGGCGATCAGTTCGCCGGTCGCCAGGACGAGCAGCGTCTGCACGGTCCCGTCGAGGCCACTGCCGAGGGGCGCACTGGTGTTCGTGGCGGGGTCGTGAAGCACGACGCGATTGGCAGCAAGGCCGCCGATCCACTGGAAGGCGCCCCCGAACACGACGTGCTCGCCGAGTGGGCCGGCACCGTCGGGATCCCAGCGCACCGCCGCGAGCACATCGCCGTCGGCGCCGGGCAGCACGTCGGCCGGACGCCACACGTTCGCGCATTGGCCGACGACGTTCGTCGCGCCGATGGCAAGGACCAGGACAGCACGGGACAGGAGGGAGAGAGTCGTCGTCACGAAGCTGGCACCGTGGGTGCGTGGAGGGCGAGGCGCGCGCCATGGCAAGGGTCGTGCCTCGCGCAGGGGACAGGCTAGGGAGCACCGTTCCGCATCGGCAGGGTCTTCCGGAGCCCCGCTCTGTTCCCTCGACGAAACAACACGGCCCACCGAGGCCATCGCTGGAGGCGCGGTCTGAGCTAGCGCCCCTTGCCCAGGAAGCTCTTGATGCTCGGCAGGATGCCGTCGCGATCCTGGATGTCGGTCGTTACGACCTTGTCGTCGCCCTTGAACGCCGTGTCGAGGTCCTTCTTGAACTGGCCCGACCCGTACGCCGACTTCACCTGCCCGTAGCAGAACTGGTTGCACGCCGGCAGCAGGCTGTCCTTGAGCAGCGAGACGCAGTGCTCGGTGTCGCGCGTGCTCCAGTTGTCGCCGTCGCTGAAGTGGAACGGATAGACGTTCCACTCCGACGCCGGATAGCGGTCGCGCATCAACTGCAGGCACAGTTCGTAGGCCGAGCTGATCTTGGTGCCGCCGCTCTCGCGCAGGTGGAAGAACGTGTGCTGGTCGACCTCGTGGGCGACGGCGTCGTGCACGATGTAGCGCACGTCGAGGTTGCGGTACTGGTGGCGCAGCCAGGTGTCGATCCAGAACGCCTCGATGCGCACGATCTCCTTCTGCTCGCGCCCCATCGAGCCCGAAACGTCCATCATGTAGATGATCGCGGCCGAGGCTTGCGGCACCGAGCGCGTCTGCAGCGAACGGAACCGCAGGTCCTCGCGGATCGGCACCACGAGCGGTGCTTTGGGGTCGTAGGTGCCCGACGCGATCTGGCGCTTCAGCGCCTCGCGGAACGTGCGCTTGAAGTGGCGCAGCGACATCGGTCCGGCGCGCGAGATGCCGGTGTAGCGACCGGCCGCCGACCGCAGCTGCTTGTGCCCGCGCGGTTCGATGTTCGGCAGTTCGAGTTCCTCGCCGAGGATCTTCGCCAGGTCCTCGAGCGAGACGTCGACTTCGAGCGCGTGCTTGCCGGCGTCTTCACCCGCCTGCCCCTGCCCGTCGCCGTCCTGGCCGGGAACCTGCTGCCCCTGCTCGCCCTCGCCCTGGCCGACCCCCTGCTTCTGGTTGTCGCCGTGGCGGAAGCGCGGCAGCGTGATCTGCGGCAGCGGGATCGTCACGTAGCGCTGGCCCTGCTTGCCGATCAGTTCGCCGGAACTGACGAAGCGCTTGAGGTCGCGCTTGATCCGCCCCTTGACGATCTGGCGGAATCGCGTGTGGTCCTGATCGATCCGGCGAACGGACACGCAGGCCTCACTCGCCCTTCGTGTCGCCGCGCGCGAAGATCGACGCGACGTAGTTGAGCACGTCGGTGGCGCTGATCTCGTCGTAGCCGAAGTCGCGCATCAGGCGACCCTTCACGACCTCGATCTTCTCCTGGGTGTCCTTGTCGACGACCGTCGACACCAGGCTCGTGAGCTTGATCGAGTCCTTCTGGTCCTCGAACAGCTTGAGCTCGAGCGCCCGGTGCAGGCGCTCGTTGGTCTTGTAGTTGAACGTGCGGCCCTCGACGGCGAGCGCGCCGATGTAGTTCATGATCTCGCGGCGGAAGTCGTCCTTGCGCGAGTCGGGGATGTTGATCTTCTCCTCGATCGAACGCATCAGGCGCTCGTCGGGCTCTTCGTCGCGGCCGGTGTACGGGTTCTTGACCTTCTCGTTCTGCGTGTAGGCCTTGACGTTGTCGATGTAGTTGCCGCAGAGGCGCGCAATCGCCTCCTCGTCGGCCGAGATCGCGCGCTGGACCTCGTTCTTGATGATCTCCTCGTACTCCTCGCGCACGACGATCAGCAGGTCCTTGTAGCGCTTCTTGGTCTCCGGGTCGGAGATCAGGCTGTGGTGGTCGAGCCCTTCCTCGAGCTCGTTCATCACCATGAACGGGTTGATGCACGGCAGGTCGCGCACCAGCACGTTGCTGATCTTGTCCTGGATGTAGCGCGGCGAGATGCCCTCCATGCCCTCGCGCTGCGCTTCGTCGCGCAGTTCGCGGATGTTGTCGCGCGTGTACCCGGGCAGCGACTTGCCGTTGTAGAGCTTGAGCTTCTGCAGCAGCGACAGGTTGGCCTTCTTCGGCTCCTCGAGGCGCGTCAGGATCGCCCACATCGCCGCGATCTCGAGCGTGTGCGGGGCGATCTGCTTGCCCGGCACGTGCTTCCGGCCGAAGTCCTTCTCGTAGATCTTGACCTCGTTGGTGAGGCGCAGGTTGTACGGGATGTCGATCTTGATGGTGCGGTCGCGGAACGCCTCCATCAGTTCGTTGCTCTGCAGCCGGTTGTACTCGGGCTCGTTGGTGTGCCCGATGATCACTTCGTCGATGTCCGTCTGCGCGAACTTCTTCGGCTTGATCTTGTGCTCCTGGCTCGCGGTCAGCAGGTCGTAGAGGAACGCGACGTCGAGCTTCAGCACCTCGATGAACTCGATGATGCCGCGGTTGGCGACGCAGAACTCGCCGTCGAAGTTGAAAGCGCGTGGGTCGCTGTCGGTGCCGAGTTCGGCGATGCGCCGGTAGTTGATGTCGCCGGTCAGCTCGGTGCTGTCCTGGTTCTTCTCGTCCTTCGGCATGAACGTGCCGATGCCGACGCGGTCCTTCTCCGAGATCAGCAGGCGCCGCACGACGACGTGCTCGAGCACCTTGTTGTAGTCGCCGCCGTTCTGCTTCAGCAGCAGTTCGAGGTAGTAGCGCGACACCGGCGACAGGTCGAAGTCCTGGCGCAGCTTGTAGGTCGTGCGCACCTTCTTCTGCAGGCCCGCCAGCACCTTCTGCCGCACTTCCTTCGGCAGCAGCAGCAGCGGCTCCTCGTGCATCGGCGACGGGATCAGCTCGCCGTCGATCTTCCAGCTGAACGTGTACATCGCGCCCGCCGCAACCTTGCTGTAGGCCTCGAGACCCTTCTTCAGCAGCCGGACGATCGTGGACTTGCTCGACCCGACCGGACCGTGCAGCAGCAGCACGCGACGCTCGGGCCCGAAGCCGTGCGCCGCGGCCTTGAACATCGCCATCAGGTTGTGCAGCGAGCGCTCGAGCCCGAACACACCGTCGCGGCCGTCGTCGATCGGGTCGCTGAAGAACCGGTAACGCGGCACCTTCTCCTTGTCGATCTCGATCTCCTCGACGCCGTGGCTCAGCACCATGTCGTACAGGCGCTGGTGCGCGGTGCGCACCACCAGCGGGTTCTCCTGCACGAGGTCGAGGTACTGCGCGAAGGTGCCCTCCCAGTGCTCCTCCTGGTACGCCTTCTGGTCGAGGGAGTCGCGAATCAGCTTCGTGAGGTCGAAGTTGCTCATGGGTTCTGCCGGCCGGCCGACCGCGGGGCGCGCGATCGTGATCCGCCCATCGTATCGGCGTCGCCGAACACGGCCATGAGCCAATTCCCCGCCGACGAGGCCTCGGCTCTGCTAGCTTCCCCGACCATGTCGGTTCGCACGCGCACGTTCCGCTTCCCCATCCTGCTGCTGACCGCGGCACTGGCTGCAGCCTGCGGCGGATCGCGCGGCCCGATCGACGGCGACAAGGCGATGGCGCACGTGCGCGCGATGGTCGCGTTCGGCCCGCGACCGTTCGGGTCGGCGGCGCTCGCCAAGACCACGGACTACCTCGAAGCCGAGGTCAAGAAGCTCGGCCTCGTGCCCAAGCGCCACGAGGTCCTGCACGAGAAGGAGCAGAAGATCATCCGCAACCTGTACGCGCAGATCGACGGCGACGACCCCGAGAAGGGCCCGGTGCTGGTGATCGGCGCCCACTACGACACCAAGGTCTTCGAAGGCTGCAAGGAGTGGACGCACAGCACGCCGTTCCTCGGCGCGATCGACGGCGGCGGCGCGCCGGCGGTGCTGCTCGAACTCGGCCGCGTGCTGCAGGAACCCGCCCACCGCGCGAAGTGCAACGTCTGGCTCTACTGGATCGACGCCGAGGAGTCGATCGACTGGACCTGGAACGACGAGCGGGCGCTGCTCGGCAGCAAGGCGTTCTGCAAGATGCTGTCGGAGACCAAGCAACTGTCGCGCATCAAGGCCTTCGTGCTGCTCGACCTGATCGGCAGCAAGGACTGGAAGATCGACAAGGACGGCAACAGCGAAGCGCGGCTGCAGGACATCGTCGCGCGCGCCGCCAAGGCGATGGGCGAGGAAAACCGCGTGCAGCAGTTCCCGACCCCGCTCGAGATCCAGCGCTACAAGGAGTACGCGCGGCAGCAGGGCAAGCCCGAGACCTGGGGCATCACCGACGACCACAACACCTTCACGCGCTACGGCGTACCGAGCGTGCTGCTGATCGACTTCGAGCGGCGGATCCCGGGCCGCGCGCAGGAGATGCCGAAGACCGACTTCCACCAGTGGTGGCACACGCCCGAGGACAACCTCGACGCCATGGATCCCGACGCGCTCGCGTTCGCGGGCAACCTGGTGCTGCAGGCGATGCCCGAGTTCCAGGCGTTCGTGCTCGGCCGCAAGTGAACGGAGCCCGGCTCGTGCGCGCGACCACGCTCTTCGCCCTCGTGCTCGGCGCGCTCGGCGCGTGCCTCGGCGCCGCGCTGGCGACCCGCGGCCAGAACCCGCCGCAGCGGCCCCCGTCGACGCCGCAGCACCCCGAGGTCGACAAGCGGCAGGTGCAACCGCTCGAGCCGGTGCGCGCACCGGCGGACCTCGGCGCCCGCGCGTTCGAGCACGCGCGCACGATCGTCGGCTTCGGGCCGCGCCATGCGGGCACGCCCGGCTGGGGCAAGCAGCTCGACTACATCGCGCGCACGCTCGAAGGCCACGGGCTCGTCGTGCAGCGCGACACCTGGACCGATCGCAAGGAGCTGATCACGTTCACCAACCTGTCGGCGCGCATTCCGGGCGCGCGGCCGGAGCGCATCGTGCTCGCCTGCCACCACGACACGAAGTGCACGCAGGGCCACGCGGATCCCAAGCACAACTTCCACTTCGTCGGCGCCAACGACGGCGCCTCGGCCGTGGCCATGCTGCTCGCGCTGGCACCCCTGCTGCAGGCGGGCAAGCACGAGGCGACCATCGAACTGGTGTTCTTCGACGGCGAGGAGAGCCTCGACTGGGCCTGGAACGACGCCGCGCGCGCCCTGTTCGGCAGCCGCCGGTTCGTCAAGCGGCACCGCGAGGCGCTGCTCGTCGGCGAGGAGAGCCGCATCGAGGCCCTCGTGCTGCTCGACATGGTCGGCCGCACCGACCTGCACATCCAGGACGAGCTCTACTCGACGCGCGCGCTGCGTCAGCTCGCGTGGTCGGCGGCCGTCGCCTGCGGGCACCAGAAGCACTTCTTCCAGCGCGCCGAGGCGGCGAGCGACGACCACGTGCCGTTCCTCGAAGTCGGCATCCCGTCGCTCGACCTGATCGACCTCAACGGCAACGTGCACTGGCACACGCCGACCGACACGCTCGAGAACATGTCGCCCAGCAGCCTGCAGATCGTCGCCGACGTGGTGCTGACGATGCTCCCCGAGGTGGAACGGCAGTACGTGACGACCCGGCGCTGAACGCGTGCGGAGCGACGGCTAGCCCGACGCCGGGGGCACGCGGCGACGCGGCCGATGGCGCCACAGCATGAAGAGCACGACGGCGAGCACCGGCCACTTCAGCCACGTCACCAGCACGCCCGCGGCGAGCAAACCGCCGTAGCCGACCGCGATGACGACCCCGAAGAACAGCATCCAGCCATCGCCGGCCGATTCGCCGCGCCGTCTCGCTCGCTGCATCCTGGCGTGCGCCGTCGTCGGGATCGTCGGCTCGCCCACGTTCTCCGCCGGCGACTTCGGCCAGCGCAGCGGCAGCTTCGGTTCGGTCGCGTCGTCCATGGCCCGGGTCCATCGAATGGCTGCGTCCCGAACCACCCAGGACCAGCCCCGGCACGGTCCTCTCCTCCCGCGACCGCGTCAACGCCCCTCCTGCCGCGCCCTGCCTGCCGCTGCTCGTGCACACGCCGCGACGACCGACGCCAGGACGAGTCGCCGAGGCGGTTGCGACGTCATTCGCCAGCGAGCCACTGCACGACCGCGCGGTTGTCGAACGGCTTCGGCAACAGCGCATCCGCCCCGGCTGCCTCGGCGTCGCAGATCGATGGCACCCGGGGATTCGACGGTCGCGCCTCGACGGCGACGGCGCCACACTGGCGCGATGCTCACCACCGAGCGGCAGGGCCGCACGATCTCGTACACCCGCGAAGGCGACGGCCCCGGCGTGCTGCTGATCCCCGGCCTCGGCTCGGGCGCGCGGCTGTTCGGCACGCTGCCGCGTCGTTTCGCGCGCTCCGGCTTCACGTGCGCCGCGCTCGATCCGGTCGGCCTGCCGCCCGGTCCGCCGCTGCCGGGCGGCGTGTTCGACTTCGCCGCTGCTGCCGCCGACGCGCTGGCCGTCGCCGCACTGCTGCCCAAACCCGTGGCGCTGGTCGGCACCTCGCTCGGCGGCAAGGTGGCGCTGGTCGCCGCCGCCACGCAGAGCCCCGCCGCGCACCGGCTGGTGATGCTGTGCAGCTCCGCACTGCGCACGCCGCGCAGCGAACGCGTCTACCGCTGGTTCGAACTGCTGAGCACCGTCGTCGACGGCAAGTGGCTCGGCGACCTGACCGCGCCGTTCCTGTTCGGCGAGACGTTCCAGCGGGAACGCTCGGCCGTCGTCGACGACATCGTTCGCGCCACGAAGCCCAGCCCCGAGTCGCGCGCGTTCATGCAGGCGCAGGCGCGGGCGCTGCAGAGCTTCGACGGCGAGGCGGCCTGCGCGCAGGTGCGCTGGCCGACGTTGTGCCTCGCCGGCGGCGAGGACACGCTGACCCTGCCGCGCGAGGTCGCGGCAACCGCCGCGCGTATCGCCGGTTCGCAGCACGAGTGTTTCGCGACCGCGGGGCACAGCCTGCTGCTCGAGAGTGCCGCAGCGTTCGACCGCGTGATCGCGTTCCTGCGGGCGGTTTGACGCGGGCCGGTCGCGGAACGGGACGCCGATGCCATGGCTCGGCGAACGGTGTCGCGATTCGCGTCGATGCCCGGCCGTCCTCAGATCAGCACGACAGACCAGGAACGCCACCATGATCCATCGCCTGCTGCGCGCGGCCCTCGCGGTCGCCGCCCTCTCTTCGTTCAGCGCCGCCCAGGAAGGCGGCAGCACCAGCACCGAGACGCCGCGCGTCGAGCGGCCGATGCCGCCCAAGGCCAAGGGCGATGCGGCCGCCGCGGCGGCGCGCGAGCGCCTGCAGAAGTTCCTCGCCGAGCACCCCGAACTGCGCGAGAAGCTGAAGGCGCAGGCCGACGCCGACGGCGACGGCAAGCTCGACGCCGCCGAGAAGAAGCGGCTGTACGCGCTGGTCGAGCACCGCATGCGCGAGGCGCAAGAGCGGCGCGAGGAGCGGCGCGAAGACCGCCGCGACGAGCGGCAGGAAGACCGGCGTGACGAACGGCGTGACGAGCGACGTGACGACCGACGCGACGAGCGGCGAGACGAACGGCGCGAGCGTGCCGACCGCGACGGCGACGGCCGCGTCGAGCCGGCCGAGAAGAAGCGCGCCCAGCAGGTGCGCGGCAAGGAGGGCTGCGAGCACTGCCGCGAGAAGGCGACCGGGAAGCCGGCGGAGAAGCCGGCCGAGAAGACGCGCACCGACGTGAAGCCGAAGGCGAAGTCGAAGCCCGCGCCGCGACCGGCGCGCGACGGCTGAACCGTTCCCTCAGGGCCGCAGCGGCACGAGCACGCTCGCGGCAAGACCCGGATCGCCGCGTTGCTGCAGCGTCGTGCACAAGACGCGCAGCGACGGCTCCAGCGACACCGGGCGCGACTCGCCGTCGACGACGAGTTCGAGCGGCACCGTCAGGTCGGCGATCCGCGCGTCGAGCCACGCCTGCGCGCCCGGGACGCCGCTCGTCGTCACCGCGAGGCGCTTGCCGTCGAGCCGCGCGTCGATGCGCCCGCCGCGCGACGGCGTCGGCGCATGCAGCCAGTAGTGGTCGCGCACCACGCCGTCCGTGAGCTGCCAATGCAGCGCGCGCGGCGGCGCCACGCGCACCTTGCCCACCAGGTCCGCGAGCAGATCGCGGTCGGGCAAGCCGGTGTGGCCGTTCTTCTCGACCAGCGTGAACGTCGTCGCGTAGCGCCCCGCGTGCTCCTTCTGCAGTTCGCCGAGCCGCGCCGCGAACGCTTCGCAGCGTTCACGCCGCCCGTACGCCGTGTCGCGACCACCGACCATGAACGAGAACGCCAGCGTGTGCAGCCCGACCGGTGACGACTCGCCGTCGGTGGGCGCGGCGGCACTCGCGTGCACCGCTGCGAAGCGGTGCGGCAGCTTCGGCCCCAGTGCGAACGCGCCGTAGCCGCCGTGGCTGTAGCCGATCGCGATCACGCGCTCCGGATCGACGTCGCCGCAGACCACGAACTGCCGGACCAGGCGTTCGAACAGCGGGTAGAAGTAGTCGGTGTAGAAGCCGTTCCACTCGTCGGTCGGCGCCCGCAGCGCGCAGTACAGGTAGCCGCCGGCCTGCGGCTGGTCGCGGTAGTAGACCTGCATGTGGCGCCACTGGCCGTCGTTGACCTCCTTCTTGACGCCGCCGCCGCCGTGCATCGCGACCACGAGCGGCCAGCCGTTCGCGGGCCGTTCACCGACCGCGCGCACCACGTACGGACTCTCGTGGCTCCCGGTGCGCACGCGGTTCGCCGCGAAGTCCGCCTGCAGCGCCGCCCGTTCCGCGGCCTTCCACGCCGCGAACGCGATCGCGCGCAGCCGCGCGTCGCCGGCCGGCGTGCGTAGTTCGGCGTCGAGGTTGCGGTCGAACTCGAACTTCGCCTGCCGCGCCGCGTCGGCCGCGAAGAACCGTTCGCACTGCGCGCGCAAGCCATCGTCGCCCTGCACCCGGGCGGCAGCGACGTAGCGCGCGGTCTCGTCGGTCCCCCACGCCAGCACGGAACGCGTCCAACCGAGCGGGAAGCGCTGCCCGGAGGCCGCGAACGACACCGCCCAGACGCGGTTCTCCGCGGCCGCGTCCGCGCAGAGTGCGGCGTCGGCGACGAACCAGCCGCGGTCGAGCCCCGCTGGATCCGGTTCGTCGGCGCCGACGAAGCGCCAGGCAGCTCCGTCCCAGACCTCGACCCAGGTGTGGTTGCCCTGCTTGTGCGGCCAGCGCACCGACACGAGCCGAGCCGGCACGCAGCACGCGCGGCACGCGTCGGCGAGCAGAATCGACAAGCCGGTGCAACTCGCCTTGCCCTGCGCGATCGACTCGCTCGGCGCCTGGTCGGCGCGCGCGCGCCCGGTCGAGTAGTGCACGTTCAGCAGGCCGAAGATCGTCTCATTGAGTTTCTTCGCGGCCTCGCCGGGCGTCGTGCAATCGCGCACCAGCGGCAGGAAGCGGGCCTGGAAGTCGGTGCGCCAGTGCTCGCGGCGCTCGTTCGCCTGCGCGTAGGGAACGACGTAGCCGAGGAACAGCGCGTCGGGCAGGGCCGCCCCCCACGGCACCGCGGCGCGCGCCTCGTGCGCCAGGCGGACTTCGCGAAGGAGGAACTCCGGGTCGAGCGTGCCGGCGTCTTCGTCGGGCAGGTTCTCGATCAAGAACCGCAACGCGGCCTCGTGCTCGCGCGGAACGGCGGCAAGGGCCTGTCGCATCGCAGCCGCGTGCGGTCCGAAGCGATCCAGCGCAGCGGCGAGGTCGGGGTCGACGTCTTGCGCGGCCGCCGCAGCGGCGAGGAGCAACAGCGGCAGGCAGGAGCGTCGCATGCGCGCTCTTGTAGCGACTCGGGGCACTGCGATCGCCTGCGGGCTGGCGAGCGGCGCGCGGCAGCCCCCCTCGCGCCTCGTCTCCAGACGCCCGGCGGCAGCACTGCGCCGCTGACGCGTCAGCGCGGCGTGCCGTGGGCGAACATCCACAGCCCGGTCGTCGTCGCCAGGGCGACCGCCAGCAGCCAGACGACGATCGCCGCGCGGTGCCAGTTGCGCGCCCGCGGACGGCGCCAGTACCAGATGCCACTCGCGATCACCGGCAACGCCAGGAGCCCGCCCGCCTTCGCGCACGGCAGGTGGATCGCCTTCACGTCGGCGGGGAAGTCGTAGCGCGCCAGCAACTGCTCGGTCAGCACGATCGTCAGCGCCAGCGACGCCATCGTCAGCGGGCCGGTCAGCAGGTGCAGCCGTCGGCGGCCGCGCAGCCCCGATGCCAGCGTCACGACCAGCAGCAGGACCGTGAGCACGAACGAGAGCCAGAAGCCGAGCGCTGCCATGCGCGGCCATGCTGCGCGACGGGCGCTTGCGGCGGAAGCGTGAACTCGTCTCGCCCGCCCCTACGCTGCCGCCATGGTCCACGTCCTGCACGGCGCCCCACGTTCGCTGCCGACCCGCGTCGGCGTCGCCGTCGCCCGCTTCAACGAGGTCGTCACCGAACGTCTGCTCGAGGGCGCGCTCGCGACGCTGCGCGCACACGGCGTGCGCGACGACGACGTCACGGTCGTCTGGGTGCCCGGCGCTTTCGAACTGCCGGCCGCGTGCCGGTGGCTCGCGGCGACGGGCAAGGTCGACGCGCTGGTGATGCTCGGCGCGGTCGTGCGTGGCGGCACCGACCACTACGAGTACGTGTGCACAGGCGTGACCGACGGCGCGATGCGGGTCGGCCTCGAGACCGGGCTGCCGCTCGGCTTCGGGGTACTGACGTGCGCCGAGATGGAACAAGCGCTCGCGCGCGCCGGCGGCGACCACGGCAACAAGGGAAGCGACGCTGCCATCGCCGCGTTGACGATGGCGGATCTGCGCGCCCAGCTCCGCGCCAGGTGACCACGCGCGAGTGGTTGATCGTTCGCGCCTGACGGCTAGCCTTGGCAGCCGTTCCTCCGGCCCACGCCACGCTCTTTCCATGACCGCCCCCGTTCGTCGCCGCACGCGCGCTCGCGAGATCGCCATGCAGGTGTTGTTCCAGTTCGACGTGCGAGGCACCGGTTATGCGACGGAGGTTGGCCGAACGACGGCGCAGTTGTGCGCCGAGGACGGCGAGGCGGCGGCCGACGTCGTCGAGTTCGCGGCGAAGCTGGTCGACGGCACGCTGCAACACCGCGAGGCGATCGACAAGCGGCTGCAGGGCGTGACGCGCAACTGGGATCTGCGTCGCATGGCGAACGTCGACCGCAACGTGCTGCGCATGGCGGTCTACGAGCTGATGTTCTGCACCGACGTGCCGCCCAAGGTCGCGATCAACGAGGCGATCGACCTCGGCAAGAAGTTCTCCACCGCGAACTCGGGCGGTTTCGTCAACGGCATCCTCGACCGCATCCGCATCGACCTCGAGCGGGAGCGCAGCCAGCCGGCAGCCCCCCCGCCACCGTCGACGGGCGCCACCGGGGCCGCGGAAGCTCCGGGCTGACACGCCCGGATCGTTGCCGCCGCCGCCGGTGCGGCGCACACTGACGCGCCTCCCCCATGGTGTTCGGCAAGTTGCTCGGCGCGCTGAAGAAGACGCGCGATGTCCTGACCGCGGGTCTCGCACGCCTGTTCCACGGCCGGCAGCTCGACGAGGCGTTCCTCGACGAACTCGAACAGGTGCTCTACCACGGCGATCTCGGCCCGGTCGGCACGCGCATCGTCGACGAGCTGAAGGCGGCGTGGAAGAAGCGCGAGGTCAAGGACATCGCCGAGGTGCCGGCGTTCCTGCGCGCGCGGCTGCTGCGACTGCTCGCCGGCAGTGAAGCGCCGCTCGGTCGCGCCGCGAGCGGCCCGACCGTGGTGATGATCGTCGGCGTCAACGGCGCCGGGAAGACGACGTCGATCGCCAAGCTCGCGCGCTTCCTGCAGCAGCAGGGACGCAGCGTGATGCTCGGAGCCGGCGACACGTTCCGCGCCGCCGCCGTCGAGCAGCTCACGCTGTGGGCCGGGCGCCTCGGCATCCCGATCGTCAAGCAGGCGACCGGAGCCGACCCAGCCGCCGTCGCGTTCGATGCGGTGTCGGCCGCGATCGCCCGCAAGGTCGACTACCTGCTGCTCGACACCGCGGGCCGCCTGCACACGCAGAAGAACTTGATGACCGAGCTCGAGAAGATCGTGCGCGTGGTCAAGAAGCAGTTGCCGGACGCGCCGCACGAGACGCTGCTGGTGCTCGACGCGACGACCGGGCAGAACGCGATCCGCCAGGCGAGCGAGTTCCAGAAGAGCGCGCCGGTGAGCGGGCTCCTGCTCGCGAAGATGGACGGCACCGCCAAGGGCGGTGCTCTGTTCGGCATCCGCGAGGTGCTTCCGGTGCCGGTCAAATTCCTCGGCGTCGGCGAGGGCATCGAGGACCTCGAGCCGTTCGCCAGCGCCGCCTACGTCGACGCGATCCTGCAGTTCGAAGCCGGCAAGACCGCATGAACGCGCCGGCAGAACCGGCCAGAACCGCCGTCCCAGGCGTCGTGACGTGGGTGTTCCTCGTGCTGCTGGTCCTGCCGCTCGATCCGTTCTGGCTCGACGCCGAGCAGGCGCGGCGCGGGTTGCTGCTGGTGCTCGCGGGAACGGCGCTCGCCCTCGTGCGCCCGCGCGCCATCGTCGGCGAACGCTGGCTGCACACGTTCGCGGGCGTGCTGCTGGTCGCCGCCGCCGTGGCCTGGCTCGCCGACACCGGGGACCTGCCGTCGTTCCACGGCTGGGACGCCCTGTTCCGCATCGCCCACTGGGCAGCGTTGTTCGTCGCCATGCGACTCGGTGCGGCGAGCGACATGGTCGCGACCGGGCGGGCGTTCACGGTCCTGCTGCTCGTGACGTCGGCATTCGGTCTGCTGCAGCGCCTCGGGCTCGCCGAGATCGCCGGCCACGGCGTCGCGCACGAACCGGTGTCGGTGTTCGGCAACCTCAACGTCGCCGCCGAGTGGACCGCAGTCGCCGCTGCGGTGGTCGCCACCAGCGCTCCCTCGCTCACCGGCGCGTTCCGTTCGCTCGCGTGGCTCGCCATCCTGCTCGCCGGCGCCTACACGCTCGTCAACGGGTCGCGGTCGGGTCTCGTCGCGCTGCCGCTCGGCCTGCTGCNNCCTCCGCCGTGCTCCTGGCCCACCTCGCCTTCACGCGCGTGCTCTCGCTGCCGCTCGGCCTCGCCGTCGCCGGCGCCGCCGGCGGCGCCCTGCTCGGCGCGATGGCGCCCGTGTCGCGCCCCGTCGCCGAGGCCACGCCCGCCGACGCCGCGTCGCGCGGCGCCAACACGCTCGCCGTGCGGCTCGAGATCGCCCGCAGCACGCTGCGGCTCGTGTACGACGATCCCGTGCTCGGGCTCGGTCCCGGCCAGTTCGCCGCACACTACCCGCGCGTGCGCAGCCAGGCCGAGATCGAACTGTCGAGCCACGGCCGCCAGTTCGCGAGTGAAGTGCGCACCGTGCACGACGACTGGCTCGAACTGCTCGTCGACGGCGGCGCGCTCGGCCTGCTGGCGTTCGTGCTGGCGCTGTACACGCTCGTCCGCGCCCAGTCCGACCGCAGCCGCCTCGTGCCGCTCGTGGTGCTGCTCGCCCTGATGGTCGTGCGCGCGCCGCTGTGGAACGCACCCGCCGCAGTCGCCGCGTTCTGGCTCGTCGGCACGCTGCCCGCGACGCGCGAGCCCCGACGCGCGCCCTGGCTCGCGTTCGCCCTCGGCGCCCTGCTGATCGCCCTCGGCGGTTCGCTGCTGGTCGGCAACCACTTCGCCGCGCGGTACCAGCAGACCCACCAGCAGCAACCGCGCGACGTGGCATCGCTGCAGCGCGCGGCGTGGTGGCTGACCGGCGAGCCGCGCATCTACCAGCTGCTGACGCAGGAACGGTTGTTCGCCGGCGACCTCGACGGCGCGTCGCGCGCCGCGGCGAAGGCGCTGCAGCTGCGCCCGCACGATCCACAGCTGCACGTGCACCTCGGTGAAGTGCTCGCCAGGGCCGGCAAGCACCCGGAAGCCGCCGCGGTCGCGCGCGCCGGCCTCGCGCTCGACCCGGCGCATCCCGAGCTGCGCGTGCTGCTCAGCACGGTGCTCTGCCAGCGCGACGACGTCGATGGCGCGATCACCGCCGTCACGATCGACCTGCACCCGGTGCTGCGCGCGCGGCTGGCGTCGCACTTCCGTTCGCTCGCCGAGATCCGGCAGCGCGAGCAGCCACGCTTCGCCGTGCGCTACCTGCTCGAACATCACGTGATCGCGGCGATCGACAACCTCGGTGACCCGAGTCCGGCAGGGCTCGCCGCCGCGACCGAACACACGCGCGAGGCGATGCAGGCGATGTCGACGTCGGGCGCGGCCGACGCGCGACCCTGGCTGCTGGTCGCCCTGCAGCTGGCTGCGAGCAAGCCGAAGGATGCCGAAGCCGCGATCGCCAGGCTCGCCGCCTGCCCCCCGCTCGCCGACTGGCAGCGCGCGCTGTTCGGCACCAAGCTCGAGCCGCTGCTCGCTATGCCGGGCGCCCGCGAGTTCCTGGCGCGCCGTCGCTGAACGCGGCCCGCCGGGCCTACATCAGCACGGCCTTCGCGAACGCGATCGCGGCGAAGCCGACGGCGACGAACACCACGACTTCGACCACGACTCCGACCGAACGCGGCAGCCGTTGCGAGGCGAGCGCGGTCAGGAACCATCCGAGCACCGTCGTGAGGCCGGCGACGACGAACCAGAGCGCATCGTCGAGCCTGAGCCACGTCGGCACGATCCAGCCCGGCACGATCGGCGCGCAGGCGAGGTAGGTCCAGAAGCCGTTGCCGCCGCCGCGCAGCATGCCGCTGACGAGCGGGATCAGCACCGGCAGCCACAGAACGATCGCCGCCCGGCCCTTCGGTCCCATCGCGCGCACGTTCAGCCGTCCTTGCCAGCCCCCGCGGCCGCCTTCTGCTTCGCGACGATCGCCTCGAGTTCGCCCTCGGCTCCGCACGCCGCGACGAACTCCTCGAGCCGCCAGGTCTGGCTGCGCAGCGCGTGGCCTTCGGGGAACAGACCCTGCAGCGTCGGCTGCAGCAGCAGGCCGAGGTACGCCATGCCCAGGCGGTTGGGATGCAACTGGTCGCCCTGCAGCAGCGCCCCGGGCGGCGTCGGCATCGGCCCGCCCGCGAAGGGCAGCACCGCGCCGGTCGTCTTCATCGTCTGCACGATCGTCGCCATCTCGACCAGCCGGACGTTCTTGTGCTCGGCGACGAACGCCGCGAGCAACGCGTTGAGTTCCTTCAGCACCGGCGGCGGCGGGATCTGGGCCGGCGCGAGCATGCGCACCGCCGCGCCCTGCATGTCGGGCAGGTCACCGACGACCACCGGCACCTCGAGTTGGCCCAGCAGCGCGAGTCCCTTGGCGAAGCGCTCCTTGCGCACGGCCATCTCGTCGTCGCCGCGAATGTGGCCGTAGGCGAACCAGAACGGGAAGTCGAGTGCGAGGACCGCGTCGGGCTTCGCCTTCTTCGCCGCGTCGATCTGCTTCTTCCCGATCGGCTCGGGGTTGGTGAACATCGCCATCATCTCGAGCGGCGCGTGCGTCGAAGCGCGCGCGTGCTCGCCGCACCACGCCTTCAGCACGTGCTGCAGCGTGACCGATTCGCCCGGCTCGGTGGCGCCGGTCAGCGGGCCGTCGCGGAAGCCGCCGCTGAGGCTGGCGCCGATCACGTGCACGCGCAGCGACGCGGGGGCGGCGGCGGGCGGCGGCGCGCTTTCCTGCGCGAATGCCGGCAGGACCAGGAACAGAACGGCAAGCGGGGTCTTCGTGCGCATCAGGAACTCCGCGGCGGAGCGTAGCCGCGCTGCCTTGGCCGTCGAGGACCGGCTCGCGCCGGGCGCGTTCGCCGTCGACGTGCCGCCCGGTGGTTCGCCCGACCTGCACCACGAAACCGCGAGGCGAGCCCGCGGGCTCTCGCATCACCGCAGCGAGCCGAGCACCCGATCGTGCAGCGCCCGCCGGACCGCCGTGATCTTGTTGTTCACGCGCGTCGGATGCACACGGTTCGTCAGCAGCACGACGCAGAGGTCGCGGCTCGGCTCGCACCACAACGACGTGCCGGTGAACCCGGTGTGCCCGAAGGTGCCCGCCGGGACGCGCGTGCCACCCCACGTGCCGTCGGCCAACAACTGGAACCCGATCCCGCGCGTCGTGTCGCCGCCGATGCCCGACGGCCTGCTCGCCGCGTCGACGAGGTCGCGCGGCAGGCGGCCGCGCCCGCCGGCGAGCATCGCGACGCCGTACCGCAGCACGTCGTCGGCCGTCGCGAACAGTCCCGCGTGCCCACTCACCCCGCCCATCGCGAACGCGTTCTCGTCGTGCACGAAGCCGCGCACGATGCCCGAGCGCGCCTCGTCACGTTCGGTCGGCGCGGCGTCGAGGGCCGAACCGTTGGTCGGCGCGAACGCCGCTCCACGCATGCCGAACGGCGCCAGCACCGCGCGCTGCACGAACGCCGCGAAGTCTTCGCCGCTCGCCCGCTCGACGATCGCCATCAGCAGCACGAAGCCGACATCGCTGTAGACGACGCCGCTGCCCGGTTCGCTCATCAGCGGCTCCGCGCACGCCGCCGCGACGATCGCCTCCTTGCCGCGCAGCGTCTTGTAGTAACGCTCGTACGCCGGCAAACCGGCCTGGTGCGCGAGCAGGTGGCGCACGGTGACGCGGTCCTTGCCGGTACCGGTGAACGCCGGCAGCCACTTCGCGACCGGGTCGTCGAGCGACACCACGCCGTCGGCGACGAGACGCAGCACCGCCGGCGTCGTCGCGCAGACCTTGGTCAACGACGCGAGGTCGTAGCGCGTCGCCGGCGTCACCACCGGCGCGTCGGCCTCGTAGCCGAGCCGCCCGACCACGACCTCGGCGACAACGCGGCCGCGCCGCGCGATCGCGCACGAAGCGCCGGGGAACGCACCGTCGCGCACCGCCGCCTCGAGCAGCGCACGCACGTCGTCGGCGAGGCTCGGCGCGAGGTCTTCGTCCGCCGGCCCAGCGACCGCGAGGTCGTCGCCGACGAGCTGCGTCAGCCCGGCACCTGCCATCGCGAGGCCCGGCACCGTCACCGGCAAGCGGCCGGTGATCGGCGCATCGCCCCGCAGCGCGCGCGCCGCGGCCGCTTCGACGACGTCGGTACTGACGAACGCCGCCACGTAGGCATCCGCGTGCGGCAGGTCGCGCAGCAGGTACGGATTGCCGAACGACACGGCGACCACGCGTTGTGCTGGCGCCAGCGCCTCGAGCACGGGCAGCAGCACCGGCGGCAACCCGACCCCGCCGGCGTACTCGCGCACCTTGACGTGCAACGACAGTACGACGGTCGTCGCCGCGGCGACGCGCGGCACCAGGCGGGCGACCTCGTCCGCCGAACTCGCGCCCGACAGCCGCACCTGGCGCTCGGGCGGGAAGCTGCCGAGCGTCGTCGCGAAGGCCTGGCCCTGCCCCTCGTCCTTGTCGACCAGCGTCACCAGCATCACGCTGTCGTCGGGGCGGTCGGCAACCAGCGGCAGCACGCCATCCCGCGAACGCACCAGCACGAGGCCCCGTTCGGCGATGCGAGCGGCGAGCGCTTCGTTCTCGGGTCGCCGCAGCCGGTCGCGCCAGTTCGCGTCGACGCGCCCGCCGCCCGCCAGCAACCCGACCGTGGCCTTGGCGCGCAGGATGCGCAGCACCGCGTCGTCGAGCCGCGCCATCGGCACGCGCCCGCCCTTCACCGCCTCGACCACCGCCGCGCGCGCGACCAGCGGATCGGGCGGCATCAGCAGCACGTCGGCGCCGGCCAGCAGCGCCCGCACCGCGACCTCGCCCGGCGGGAACGCGTTCTTGACGCCGCCCATCTCGAGCGCGTCGGTGACGACGAGGCCGCGGAACCCGAGTTCGCCGCGCAGCACGCCGCCGAGGATCTTCGTGCTGAGCGTCGCCGGCACCGAGGGGTCTTCACCGAGCCCCGGAACACCGAGGTGCCCCGTCATCACCGCTTCGAGGCCCTCGGCCGAAGCTCGCTGGAACGGCAGCAGTTCGACCGCGCGCAGCCGCGCGAGATCGCCGGGCACGGTCGCCAGCGCCAGGTGGCTGTCGGTGTCGACGTCGCCGTGCCCGGGGAAGTGCTTGCCGCACGGCAGCAGCCCTGCACCGCGCACGCCGCGCGCGAGCGCGCTGCCCAGCCGCGCGACCAGCTCCGGGTCCTCGCCGAAGCTGCGCACGTTGATGATCGGGTTCGCCGGGTTGCTGTTCACGTCGAGCACCGGCGCGAACACGACGTGGAAGCCGAGTGCCTTCGCCTCCTCGCCGGTGATGCGGCCCATCGCCTCGGCGAGCACCGCCGAGCCGGTGGCGCCGACCAGCATCTGGTTGCCGAGTTCGGTCGCCCCGCGCAGCCGGAACCACACGCCCCCTTCGAAGTCCCCCGCCAGCAGCAACGGCACGCTCGCCGCCGCCTGCAACCGCGGAATCAACGCCGCCGCATGTTCGACGTCGCCGAGGCTCAGGATCACGCCGCCGAGTTCGGCGTCGCGCACCGCATCGAGCAGTCGTTCGTGGTTCGTGCCCGCGCCGCCCTCGGGGCGCGACAGGCACCAGACCATGAACAGCTGCCCCGCCTTCTGCTCGAGGCTCAGCCGGGCGAGCAGGGTCGTCGCCGCGTCCTGGGCGGCGACGGCGGCGACGAGCACGAGGACAGTGGCGGCACGGAGGGCGGTCGTGATCACGACCAGAGCCTACTGCCGCCGCCCTCGATCAGCCGAGCGCCGACAGAGCCGCGCCGAAGTTGACGTGGCAGACCTTGCCGCCGAGCACGAGCGCGGGCACCGACTGCACGCCGGCCTTCTTCGCCTCCGGCAAGCGCTTCTTGTCGGTCCCGAGGTGCACGACCTCGACGTCGTAACGCGCGCGGTCGAGTGCAGCGACGACGGTTTGTTCGGCGGACACGCAGACCGGGCAGCCGGCGTGGTAGAAGATGGCATTGTTCATGGCAAACTCCTCTGGATGATTGGATGACTTTATGCATCGAGTCGATGCATCATAACTGTAGCGTCCCCCAGCGGTGCTTGTCAACAAATGCATCGAGGCGATACATTATTGCAATGACGCAGACCGTATACATTCTCGAACGCCTGGCCGCGGTGATTCACCAACTGGTCCGCGCGGATGCGGCCGGTCACGGCTTGTTGCCGGTGCATATGCAGGTCTTGAGCTTTCTCGCCCAGGCCAATCGTTACAGCGACATGCCGATTGCGGTTGCCGACTACCTGCGCATCACGCGCGGGACTGTTTCGCAAACCTTGAGCCTGCTCGAGCGCAAGGGGTTGATCAGCAAGAAAGCTGATCCGCGGCATGGCAAGCGCATTCATCTGACCCTGACCGCTGACGGAGCAGAGGTCCTGGCTGCCGGTTGGGCCTATCGGCTTGATCAGGCTCTGCTGGCGTCGGGCAGTGACGCGCAGTCCTTCGCTGACGATCTGCGCAGCGTGCTGGGCACCTTGCAGGGGCTCAACGGCCACCAGGCCTTTGGTCAATGCCGGCAGTGCGCCCATTTCCTGAGTGGCGACGCGGGTCACCGCTGCGGCCTCACCGGTGAAGCGCTGGCGACCGACCAGACGATCAAGATCTGCCGCGAGTGGGCCCGCGAGAAACCCGGCACTGCCAGCGGCGCCACTTGAAGTCGATGTCTGGCCATGTCCACCTTCTGCCGACCACGCCGGTCGCCGCCGTGCGCGTACGCGAGGCCGCCGCGTGCGCTTGATCGGACCGCGGTCAATCACCTTCCGGCTGACCTTGCTCTTCGCATCGGCGGCGGTGGCTGTCTTGCTGCTGCTCGGCTTC
>DDSQ01000046.1:0-5871 GCA_002343845.1 Planctomycetes bacterium UBA2386
CCGCTGCTCTGCGCGCTGGTGCCGTTGCCGATGCCCTCGCGGTCGATCACCAGCACGCTGCGTGCGCCGAGGGCGGCCAGGTTCCAGGCGACCGAGCAGCCGACGACGCCGGCGCCGATGACCACGATGTCGACGTGTCCGGGCATGTCCATGCGGACAGCATAGCGCCGGCCTCGGGGCAAGTCGCTATGGGCGAAGGCCCCGGCACGCGGCATGCTTCGTGCTTTGACCCATTCGTCGAAACTGGAGGATCCCCCCGATGACGACCCGCCGCACCTTCACCGTCCTGGCCGCCACGGCGGCGGCCGCGCTCGCGCTCGCCGGCACCGCCGCGCTCGCGCAGCAGCGCCTCTTCTTCGGCATCGCCACCGGCGGCACCGGCGGCACCTACTACCCGCTCGGCGGCATGCTCGCGCAGCTGATCTCGAACAAGGCGACGGTCGGCGGGCAGAAGATCAGCGCGACGGCCGAGGCCGCAGGCGCGTCGGTGGGCAACGCGCGGCTGCTCGGCAACAAGGAGATCGAGTCGGCCTTCGTCGCCGCCGACATCCTCGACGCCGCCTACAACGGCACCGGCCAGTTCAACGGCGGCGCGCTGAAGAACCTGCGCGCCCTGGGCGCGCTGTACCCGGAGACCGTGCAGCTGATCACGCGGGCCGATTCCGGCATCAACAGCGTGCGCGACCTGAAGGGCAAGAGCATCAGCTCCGGCGCACCGGGCTCGGGCCAGTATCAGCTGCTGACCGACCTGCTGCGCGTGCACGGCATGAGCCGCAACGACGTCAAGGAGGATTCCAGCTCGTTCACGCAGGCCGTCGACAAGATCAAGGACGGCAACCTGCACGCGACGCTGATCACCGCCGGCGTGCCCACCGCGGCGGTGACCGACTTCGCGCAGAGCCACGCGCTGAAGGTCATCCCGCTGTCCGGCCCGGAGATCGCCGAACTGCAGAAGCAGCAGCCCTACTACGCGAGCGTCCCGCTGCCGGCCAACACCTACAAGGGCCAGACCGCGGCCGTGCCGACGCTGGCCGTGATGGCGGTCTGGGCCACGCACGACGCGCTGCCGGAAAACATCGCCTACGAGGTGACCAAGGCTCTGTACGAGAACACGGCGATCATGGGCCAGGTGCACGTGCAGGGCAAGAACATCGCGCTGTCCACCGCCACCGCGGTCGGCACCGCGCCGATGCACCCCGGCGCAGCCCGCTACTTCCGCGAGAAGGGCGTCCTGAAGTGATGCGCCCGCGGCAGCCGTTCACCGCTGCCGCCGGGGTGCTGCTGGCCTGCGCCGCCGCTTCGGGGCCCGCAGGGGCGGGCGAAGCTGCCGCCGCGGCCTGCGAGCTCGTGATGACCGAGCACCGCAGCGCGCGGCCGCTCGTGCGCACGGCCATGCCCTCGCGGGCGCTGCACCTGAGCTTCGTGCACTCGGTGCTCGGCACCCCGGTCGAGGATCGCTACGTCTGGCGCGCCGGTGCCTGGCACCTCGTCGAGGAGCGCTTCGAGGGCCAGGGCTACGGCCTGCCGCATGCGGCAGGCCCCGGCGAGCGCCTCGAGCACGACGGCGCCGTCTCGCGGCTGCTGCTCGACCGCCGTGTCGAGCCGCTGCTGGTGCGCCCGCTGCCGGCGCAGCGCATGCGCGTGCGGCTCGACGACGGCCGGCAGTGGCTGCTCGGCGAGCTGGCGGCCGGCGCCGTCGAGATCCGCGCCGCCGGCTGCTGAGCGACGCGGTGGCCGCCGCGCAAGACCTGACCCCTCCCCTGGAGACCCCCGAGTGACGACGCCCGCGCCCCCCCGACCGACCCCCGACGCCGAGGTCCGGGCGACGCAGCAGGAGGACATCGACCGGCTGATCGAGCAGTTCGACCCGGAGTCGAACTTCCGGCGCCTGGTCGGCGTCTCCGCGGCAATCGTCACGGTGATCGCGGTGGGCCTGTCGGGCTGGCACTACTACACCGCGGGTTTCGGGCTGCACAACGAGATCGCGCACCGCGCGATCCACCTGTCGATCGTGCTGGGCCTGTGTTTCCTGGTCTTTCCGCGTCAGCGGCGGCTGCAGGGCCCCTGGGAGTGGATCGTCAGTGCCGGGCTGGGGCTGTTCTACATCCTGCTCGGCGTGGAGCTGCTGTCCAGCCTGAACGAGCCGGTGCCGGCCGGCGCGCAAGTCGCCTTCGTCGCGGTCCTCGTGGCGATCGCCGCGCTCGCGCTGCCGCTGAAGGTCTACGACGGCAGCCACCAGCACATCCCGTGGCGCGACTGGATCTTCGCCGCGCTGGCCTCGAGCTTCTCGCTGTACCTGCTGGTGTACTTCGACGGCATCTTCATCCAGCGCCCGGGCGTGCACACGCCGCTGGACCTGATGTTCGGCGTCATCGCGGTCGCGATGGTCATCGAGGCGACGCGGCGCACGATGGGCATCTTCCTGCCGCTGCTGGCCATCGCCGTCGTGCTGTACGGCATCTTCGGCCCGTATCTGCCCGGCGGCCTCGCGCACCGCGGCTACAGCGTACCGCGCGTCGTGGCCCACCTGTACAAGGGCACCGAGGGCATCTACGGCATCCCGGTCGGCGTGGTCGCGACCTTCGTCTTCCACTTCGTGCTCTTCGGCATCATGGCGCAGCTGACGGGCCTGGGGCAGCTGTTCGTCAACCTGGCGACGATCGCGGCAGGGCGCTACGCCGGCGGGCCCGCCAAGGTCAGCGTCGTCAGCTCGGGGCTGTTCGGCATGATCAGCGGCAGCGCGATCGCCAACACCGTGACCACCGGCGTGATGACCATCCCGCTGATGAAGAAGGTGGGCTTCCAGCCGCGTTTCGCCGGCGCGGTCGAGGCCAGCGCAAGCTGTGGCGGCCAGATCACGCCGCCGATCATGGGCGCGGCGGCCTTCATCATGGCCGAGACGCTCGGCGTGCCGTACAGCCAGCTGATCCTCGTGGCGATCGTGCCGGCGGCCTTGCACTACTTCGCGATCCTCTTCATGGTGCACCTGGAGGCCAAGCGGCTGCGACTGGCGGGCATGCCGCCCGAGGAGATCCCGTCGCTGGGCGGGGTGCTGAAGAGCTCGTGGCACCTGTTCATCCCGCTGGTCGTCATGGTCACGCTGCTGCTGATGCAGTACACGCCCTTCCTCGCCGCCTTCTGGGGCATCACGCTGACCATCGCCTGCTCTTGGATCCCGCGGCTGCTCGGGCCGGCCGGTCGTGGCATGACCGGGTTGGCGATCACGCCGCGCGCGCTGGTGCAGGGCTTCGAGATGGGTGCGAAGTCGGCGCTGGGCATCGGCGCGGCCTGCGCCTGCGTCGGCTTCGTGCTCGGCATCACCACGCTGACCGGCATGGGCTTCAAGTTCTCGGCCTTCGTCGTCGACGTGTCGGGCACCGCGGCACAGGCGGTGCTCGCGCTGGACGCCTGGAAGCTGCTGGACCCGCAGGACCTGACCATCCTCTTCGGCCTGCTGTTCACCGCGCTGGCCTGCATCATCATGGGCAGCGGCGTGCCGACGACGCCCACCTACATCATCCTGGCGAGCATCGTCGCGCCGGCGCTCGCGCAACTGGGCGTGCCGCAGCTGGCCACGCACTTCTTCGTCTTCTACTACGGCGTGCTCGCCGACGTGACCCCGCCGGTCGCGCTGGCTGCCTTTGCCGCCGCGGGCATCGCACGCAGCGAGCCGATGCGCACCGGGATGACGGCCTTCCGGCTCAGCATGGGCAAGGCGCTGGTGCCCTTCGCCTTCGTCTACACGCCGGCGCTGCTCTTCGTCGACTTCACGTGGGCGCAGTTCATCGTCTCGCTGGCCGGCTCGATCGTCGCGATCATGGGTCTCGGGGCGGCCTACACCGGCTACTTCGGCCGCCGGATCGGGCGGCCGGCCTTCGTCGCGCTGAACCTGCTGTCGCTGTCGCTGGTGTTCGGCCATGCGCTGGTGACGGCCGTCGCGGCGCCGCTGGTGCTGCTGATCCTCGCGTGGCACGGCCGCGGCTCGTGGGGCCGGGGCGGGCAGGCCTGACGCGAGGCTGCGTGCGACCGATCGGGCGAGCGGGTCGCGCGCGGCGCGGAGCGGAGCGTCGGCCACGTGCATGTGAGCGTCCGCGAGCCCCGGGCGGGCCGAGGCCAGCGGGTGCCCTTCCCCTCCATGCCCGGGGCGGGCTGCGCCCGTGCCTCCTGCCTGACTTGCGGGGAAGGGCACCCGCTGTCCTCGGCAGGCACCACCGTGGCTGTTCGACGGTCGAGGACCGCAGCGGCCGAAACGCCAAGGACGGCGGGCACCCTCCCGCGGAAGTAGAGGAGGAGGGCCGGGCGCAGCCCGGACCGGGGGACATGGAGCGGGAGGGTGCCCGACGGCCTTGGCCCGCAAACCTGTTCGAATGCCGAACGACCAGCGCCTCACAGCTCCGAACGTCAGCATGAAGCCGTCTCCGGAACAGTGACCCTCGCGTGGTCAAGTGCACGTGCCTCATCGGACACGGGCGCCGTCGGGTGCGCTTACCGGACGCCCTGGCGCCCTTGCATTCTGGGGATGGGCGGCGCTGATGCCGACCGTTAGAGTTCGCAGCCTCCCCGATGGAGCACCGATGCGCCCGCCGATGACCCTTCGCCGATCCCGGATGCTGAACCGCCTGCTGCGTCACACCTGGGAGGCCGTGGCGCCGAGCCTGCTGCTCGTCGGCCTGCTCGCGCTGGTGGCCCAGGTCGGCCGCTGGTCGTCCTGAGCACGCGAAGGGCGCGCGTCGCCCGGCACGCCCCGCAGGGGGTTCGGCACGGTGGCGACGCCGCAGCTGCCCGGAACCCCGCCGCTCAGAGCATCCGCCGGCCGAACCAGCCGGCCACGCGGCGCAGCAACCACTTCGGCACCGCGCGTCCGGCGGTCGTCGCGGCCTGGTTCACGAGGCCGGGCACGGTGACCACCTCGCCGGCCAGGCAGGCCCGGTAGCCTTCGGCGGCCACCTCGTCGACGTCGCCGATCACGAAGCCGGGCAGCTGGGCGAGCTTCGGGTTGTCGCCCGCGGCGCCGTCGAGCATCGCCGTCGCGGTGATGCCGGGGCACAGCGCGGTCACCGTCACGCCCGTGCCGCGCAGTTCCTCGGCCAGCGATTCGCTCAGCGAGAGCACGAAGGCCTTGCTCGCCGCGTAGGTGGCGAGCCCCGGCACCGGCTGGAACGCGGCGATCGACGCCACGTTCAGGATGCGTCCGCTGTTGCGCTGCAGCATGCCGGGCAGGAAGGCGGCGACCATTGCCGTCAGCGCGCTGACGTTCAGGTCGATGATGCGCTGGTGCGACGCCGCTGCGTGCGTCGAGAAGCCGCCCTGTTCGAGCACGCCGGCGTTGTTCACCAGCAGGTCCACCGGCCGCCGGCGGCGGCGCAGCGTCGCGGCCAGGTCCTGCGCGGCGCCCGGTTGTGCCAGATCGGCGGGCAGCACGTCGACGCGCACGCCGTGCGCGCCGCGCAGCTCGCCGGCCAGCGCGTGCAGCTTGTCGGCACGCCGCGCCACGAGCACCAGCGTGTGGCCGTCGCGCGCGCAGCAGCGCGCCAGGGCCTCACCGATGCCCGACGAGGCGCCGGTGATCAGGGCGGTCAGGGGGGTGGCGGCCATTGCAGCCGATTGTCACCTCAGCCATGCAGGCCGCGCTGCGGGCGCGGGACGCCCGCAGCCCTTCGGCAGGCACTCGCCCGTCCTCAAGGGACGGGCTCGTGTCCAGCCTCAGCGATTCGCGTTGGGGAAGAAGAGCTGCTCGCCGCCGATCTTGTAGCTGGCGATCGCTGCCTGCCCGGCGGGGGAGACGATCCAGTCGGCGAAGCTCTGCGCCATCGCGGTCTTCACGTGCGGGTGCTTCGCCGGGTTGACGACCATCACGCCGTACTGGTTGAA
>DDSQ01000046.1:5970-16507 GCA_002343845.1 Planctomycetes bacterium UBA2386
TGCCGCTCTTGTCGCCGCGCGAGACGAACGGCGCCTTCGCCGCGGCGAGCTTGCCCAGCGCGGCGGTGATGTCGTGGCCCTTGGTGCCGGCAGGGTCGTTCTTCGGGCCGATCAGCACGAAGTCGTTGTACATCACCGCACGGCGCTGCAGGCCGAAGCCTTCGGCGACGAACTTCTCCTCGGCCACCTGGTCGTGCACGAAGACGACGTCGGCATCGCCGCGCCGGCCCGTGTCGAGCGCCTGGCCCGTGCCGACGGCGACGACGCGCACGTCTATGCCGGTGGCCTGCTTGAACTGCGGCAGCAGGTGGCCGAACAGGCCCGACTGCTCGGTCGAGGTCGTCGAGGCCATCACGATGAAGCGGTCCTGCGCGTGGGCAGGGGCGAGCAGCGCGGTGGCGAGAGCCAGCGCGGCGGCGAAAGTGCGGCGGTTCAGCATACGGTGGTCGAAGTCCAGGGTTCGAAGCGAGCCCGGATTCTGCTGATCGCCGCTGCGGCACGCGATATGAAGCCTCGACCATACGTGGCGCACCACGGATATTCGGGTGCGCGGCGTGCGGCGCCCCCGATGGCGGCGTGCGACTGCTTCTGGCCAGCGACTCCGGGCGCCCGCGTCGGCGCCGGTGCCGTCGGGCCCGCGCTTGCGGCGTCGCGGGCGGTGCGTGTCAACCGCGCCAGCCCAGCACCCGGGCCGGGAGGTACAGCAGCGCCTTGATGAACGCGAAGGCCGCGCCGACGACGATGCCGGCCAGCCGGAAGGGCAGCGAGAGCAGCCAGACGAAGGGCAGCACCACCAGCGCCGCCAGCGCCAGCGGCCAGGCCACCGCGAGCAGCCAGAACCAGGCGATCACGACGAGCAGCGTCTTCATGGTCGAAACCTCCCAAGGCAGCGTGTGCATCCGCTCACGGGCGGCGGCCGGTGGCCATCGTACGCCAGCGGGCAGGGATGGGGCGGGCGATGAGCCGGGCTCGGCGATCCCGGCTCACGACGGCTGCGCGAACCAGCCGGGCACCCGCTCCAGCGCGTGCCCGAGCTCGCCCAGCACCGCCGCGGCGCGGTGCAGCACCTCGGGCGGCGGCGCGCGCAGGTCGGGCACGACGACCAGCGCCATGCCGGCCGCGAGCACCGAGCGGGCGCCGTTCTCGCTGTCCTCGAAGGCCAGGCAGGTGTGCGTCTCCACCCCCAGCCGCGCCGCGGCGAGGGCGTAGATCGCGGGATCGGGCTTGCCGCGCGGCACCTCGTTGCCGCCGACGATCGCGGCGAAGTGCTCCAGCACACCCACCGCGTCCAGCCGCCGGCGCACCTCGTGCACCGCCGTCGACGAGGCCACGGCACAAGGCACGCCGCGCGAGCGCAGCACCTGCAGCAGGGCCTGCGCGCCGCTCTTCAGCGGAAACGCCGGCCGGCCCTCGGCATTCAGCAGCTGCTGCGCCGTCTCGTGCACGCGCCGCAGGTTGGCGGCGCCGCCGAGCAGCGCCTCGAGGATCGGCACCGACTCGGCCTCGGTGCGGCCGACCACGGCGGCGTAGTCCGCCTCGTCCACCTCGCGCCCGATCCCCCGCGCGGCCTCGACCCAGGCGCGCAGGATCACGCGCTCGGAATCGATCAGCAGGCCGTCCATGTCGAAGATCGCGGCGCTGTACATCGGGGGGCTTGGCGTGCGGTCGGCGGTCAGGACGTGCCATGGTAGGGCCGCAGGCGGCCGTTGCGACCTCAGCCGAAGAGCTCCGCCCGCCGCACGCAGGTGTCGCCGGCATCGCAGAGCCGGTGCAGCTGGGCGACGAGACGGCCGTGGAACGAGTGGCCGACATCCGCCAGCACGGCCTTCGCGTCGCCGAAGCGGCCGAGCTCGCGGAAGGCTTCGGCCTTCATCAGCAGCGCGTGCGGGTCGTGCGGGTCCAGCCCGTAGGCCAGCGCGAGCAGGTTGCGGCGGCAGGCGTCCGACACCGGCCGCGGCGGCCACGCGTCGCCCTGCTGTTGCGGCGCCGTCCCGTCCCACGCGCGGTACGGGTCGTTCCGCCGCCACCACGCGAGGATGCGCAGCGCGCGCTCCTCGACGCCATCCCGCGCCAGCCCCTGCTCCAGCGCGAGGTAGTGTTCCGCTTCCGAGAGTTCCCGCACCGGCGTGGCCGCGGCCCAGGCCGGGTCCGCGTCCGGCGCCCCGGCCGCGAGCACCCCGACAGGCTCGGCATCGGCCAGCCAGTAGAACCGGGCGCAGCGCGCGCAGCGCAGCACCGCGGGCGGCTGCGGCAGCATCGGCGCCTCCTCGAGGCCGTCGGTCCAGACGGTCGCCCGCAACCCGCCGCCCGGTGCCAGCGTGGCGTGACGCGCCAGCGCCCCGCAGTGCGGGCAGGCGACGATGCGATCGGGGCCGGGGAGCATCGGGGTGGGGCAGTGCGGCGGCTTGCGGCGGGCACGCTCGCGGCAGGTGGCGGCGGGCGATGTCAAGCATAGCGGCGTGGCGATCGGCGCGGGCAGCGGGCCGGGGGCGCGACAAGCGCATGTCCTGCTGGTTCGGGGGGGGCGAGGTCGCGAAGGCGTGTCGCCGGCGGCCGGGATGCTCGACGGCCACCGTACATGGGGGCCCGCAAATCCAGCGGCCGAGCCGCAACGGGCTCGACCCGTTCGCGAGCTGGTCCACAGTCGAACGGACCGTCACCTCCTCACCCGTCGCGTCCGCCGCGGCGCAGTGAGGTCTCGTGCGGCATCGGGTGCAGAACGCCGGCTTTCGCGTACAGGATGCCCGCAGACCTTCACCTCGGCCCGGAGCGTCTCATGAGTTTTACCACCCTACCAGCCGCCGCCTTCTCCTTCGGCCTCCCCCAACGCCGCACCCCATGCAACACGAACTCGAGCCGGTCCCGCTCCGGCCCCCAGTTCGGGCTGTCCTGCGTGCGCTGGTACAGCGCCTCGTAGTCCTCGACGATGCGGTCTAGCCGCTCGTGCAGCGTCAGGCTGGCGACCGCTTCGCAGAGATCCAGCGTCGTCAGGCCGATCACGGTCCGGAAGTCCGGGTCGTCGTGGTTGCGGGCGATCAGCAGCTGGCGGGTCAGGGCCAGCTCGGCGGGGTCCAGCGTCAGCGGCCGGTCACGCACCTGGGCGGCGAGGGCCGACAGGTGGTTCAGTGCGGGGTCGAACAGGTCCGGCGCGTTCGAGCGCCGGCCCTCCTCGAGCGCCCGGTGGTAGGCCTCGGCCATGCGGACGAGCAGGGCCTGCTCGTCGTCGCGCGCGGCATCGCTGCCGGCAACCGCCGCGTCGCCCGGCTCGCCGACCCGCTCGTCGCCCGGGTCGGCGGCGACGGCCTCGGGCCCGCTGTCCCCGCGCGCCGCGCGCGCCACCCTGATCGCCCGCTGGTACGTCGAGCCCACCAGGCTCCAGCGTTCGAGCGAGGGCGCCAGTGCGATCAGGCGTTCGAGCAGGCCGCGGGCTTCGCCGATCGCGGCCAGCGCGGCGGCAACGGCCTTGGCGTCGGGGCGCGGGCGCATCGCGGCGATGCGCTCCTGAGCCTGCCGGGCGAGCAGGTCGGCCAGCTGCTCGGTGGCCTTCAGTGAGGCGCTGCCGTCGCCGGCGGCCATCGCGCGGCGGTACCAGCGGATCGCGGCATCGCGGTCGCCGGCGGCGTCCCAGGCCAGGCCGAAGGCCTCGGCCACCGCGCCGATGCGGCCCCAGGCCTCGGTGAAACGGGTCTCGAGGTGGCGGATCTTCGCGCGCCGGCTCTCACGGTTGCGCCCCTGGTGACGGCACTCGACGTGGATCGTCTCCAGCGCCAGCGCCAGCGCCGGCGGCGAGGTGACGCTCGCGTACTCGTCGTCGAGCGACGCGGCCGGGGCCTGCGGGTCGCTGCCGGCGCGCTTGAGGATCCAGTCCGGGTCGCCGTAACACTGGTAGGCCGCCCAGGTGTGGCCGCCGTGCTGGCGCGCGGCCTCGCGCGCCTGTGCGGCGGCGTCGATGAACCGTTCGCCGCGCAGCAGCGCTTGGTAGAAGGTGGTCGCGAAGGACTCGGCCGCTGCGTCGTCCACGGCCCAGCCGGCCGCGACGACGCAGCGCACGCCGATCTCGATGAGCTTCTCGGCCACGCCGGCGGCGAAGCGCACGCGGTCGTAGCGCTGGGTGGCCAGCACCTGATCGCTGTGCCGCCCGGCAAGGTGGCAGCAGTTGACGAAGACCAGCTCGGGCACGACGCGCATGCTCTGGATCTCGTGCGGGCCGAGGAAGGTGCCGTCGCTGAGCACCACGCCGCGCGGGTCCTCGCCGTCCGGCGGCATGCCGTGGCCGGCGATGTGCACGATGCGCCAGGCGCGGGCCATCAGCGCGTTGATCACCGCGCGGGCGTCGGGCCCCGGCGCGCGGTCGTCGTCGGCCACCAGCGAGAGCACGTGGTCGGGCGGCAGGCCGCCGTCGCGCCGCAGCAGCCGGCGCACGGCGCGGGCCTCGGCGCGGGCGCCGGGCAGGGCGGGGAATGCCTTCGGGTCCGCCAGCGGCTCGCCGATGACCAGCACGTGCGCGTCGGGGCTGGCGTCGACCACCTGGCGACGGTGGTCCACGGTGGTCAGCGTGCGCACGAGCTTCGCGCGCACGGCCCAGGGCTGGACGGCTGTGGCGCCCGGGCTGCCGCCTTCGGTGTCCAGCAGCTCCCAGGGGATCGCTGCGGTGCCCGGGTCCAGCTGCAGCAGCATCTCGCTGGTGCCGCCGAGGAACGGGCCCAGTTCCACCGGCACCAGCAGGTTGAACAGCGTGCGGCCGATCGGTTCGTCGCGGCTGCGCTCGTTCGAGGCCTCGGCCACCAGCGAGCGCAGCAGCCGCTCCTGCACCGGCTGGCGGATCTGCTCGGTGCGGGCGCGCTTGCGCGTGTCCACGGTGTACTCGACGAGGGCCTCGCCCTTCGGCCCGCTGGCGCCCAGCGCGCGGATGTAGTCGTAGCTGGTGCCGCGGTAGCCGCCGTCCAGCGGCCGGCGCAGCGCCCCGGGGCCAAAGCTCAGCCGGTCGGCCAGCGCGTAGGCGCCGGGGGTGGACTCGGCCTGCAGCTTCAGCGCCCGCCAGGCCTCGGCCGCACGGTCCAGGTACAGCTCGACGAGCAGCAGGTGGCGCACGCGCGGCCAGCGACGCACGGCGCGCCCCGGCGCGAGCACCTGGCCGCGCCCGCCACGGCCGGTCTCCACGGCTTCGAGCCGGGTGTTCAGCTCGGCGAGGGCCTGGTCGGCCTCGCGCACGCCCTGCGCGATGCACTGCGCCGCGGTGCCCACGGTGATGCCGGCACCGCCGCTGCCCAGCAGCGTCGCGGCCAGTTCGAAGCCCGGCTCGTCGTGTGCGGGCTGCTCGTGGCGGCGCTGCGCCAGCGCGAGCACGCCCATGCGCACCGTGTAGCTCAGCTCGCTCGGGCGCAGGTTGCCCTCGGTGCCCAGACCGACGACGATGACCGACTCCGGCCGCGGCGCGCCGAACGGGTTGGCGCGGTTGCCGCCGGCATTGGCGAAGAACTGGTGCGTGCCCGCGGCATCGGGGTACTGCCGCAGGTCCAGCGAGTCCTTCATCGTGCCGCCGATCAGCTCGTCGACCACGCGTTCGGTGCCGGTGAGGTGCGTCGTTCGATAGTGGCCCAGCATCAGCGGCTGGCGCACGAAGCTCAGGTCCCCGTTGTGCACGCTGACGCGCAGCGCGGCGGTCTCGGCGCCGCGCGGCGCCTCGGCGCGCGGCAGCAGCAGCGGGTGGCGCAGCTCGATGTCCGGCGGTGGCGCGGCGCCGCTGCGGTCGCGCGACGGGCGGCTGCGCGTGTGCGCGACGGCCGGCTCGCGCGGCGGCTCGCCGCCGCGCGTTGCCCCGGCGGCCGGCACGCTCTTCAGCTTCGCGGTCGTGCCTTGTTCCAGCAGCTCGAGGAAGGCGTCGAAGTACTCGCTCGCGTCGGGCAGGCTGCCGTGCTCGACCGGGATCTGCCAGGTGCGCACGCCGGGTAGCAGCGCGTTCGCGTGCGGCACGCGGCCGTCGCCGGCCTCGCTGGCGTCTAGGTAGACCAGGCCTTCGGCGCCTAGCTCGAAGCCGTCCGGCGTGGACCTGGCGTGGCCGAGCACCAGCGCGAGCCGGTCGCTCCAGCGCGGCAGCTCGTGGTCGCGCTGGGCGTCCAGCCGTTCGCGCAGCGCGACGGCCTGGTCCAGCACCGCCTGCGGCGGCACGCCCCAGCGGTAAATGGCGAGCTGGCGCTCGTCGCGGTGCCAGGCGTTGGCGGCCTCGAGGCGCCGGACGTCCTCGTCGGCGATCGACCGCCACGTGGCTTCGCGGCACAGGCCGCGCGGGTCGTCGCGCCGCAGGCCGGCCTGCAGCTGCAGGAAGCCCGGGAAACACGCCATCAGCTGGCGCGCCGCGTGGTCCTGGAACGGCGCGCCGAAGGCCGCCAGCGTGTTGCCGAAGCCGTCGTCGCCCGACAGGCACTGCATCGGCGCCCACGAGCCGTCGTTGGGCGTGCCCAGCATCAGCAGCCGCGCCTTCGGATGCGCCATCAGCCGCGACCAGACCTCCGGGCACTCGAGCTGCATCGTGCGCGCCAGCAGGCCGCCCATCGAGTGCGCGACGATGCGCACCGGCTGCCCGCTGCGCTCGCGCGCGACGAGCTGCCCGAGCACCGCGTCGCCCAGGCGCCGGGCCTCGTCCTCCAGCGGCCGGCGCCAGTCGAACGCGAACTCGATCACCTGGTGCGTCTTCGCGAGGACGTCCATCAGGTCCTCGTAGATCAGGCCGATGGCGCCGTCCGGCTGGACGCGCCGCGTGTCGTCCGGATAGGCGAGCCGCGCGAGCCCGTTCACCAGCCGCCAGCCGAGCCAGATGCGCCGGTCGTCGACCTTCAGGTGGCTGCCCAGGATGCCGGGCAACACGAAGACGGCCGGCTTGTCGGCGGCCACCCGCCCGTCGTCGGCCGCCTCGCGCCGCGCCGCGCGAGCGCCGCTGGCCGATTCGCCGGCCTGCGACAGAGGCCCGATCAGCCGGTAGCCCGCGGGCTGGTCCTGCGTCAGCGCGGCGACGACGGCCGAGGCCGTCGTGTCGTTGCCGAAGTAGTTGAAGTGGGTGACCTTGCCGCCGCGGTCGAGCACGAAGCTGGCGCCGGCGCGCCGCGGCACGCCGCCGTACATCGAGCGCGTCTGCACGACCAGGTCGTGGTCGGTCCAGTAGAACGCGTCGGTGACCAGGGTCTTCAGCCACGAGCCGATCGAGTCGCCCTCCAGGTCGCCGGCCACCACGCGCAGCTGGCCGTCCACCGGCGCCTCGGCCGCGTGCAGCCAGCGGATCAGCGGGCTGTCGGGCACCATCGCCGCCAGGCCGGGCAGCAGCCGCGGGTCGGCCCGCCGCTGGGCGACGCCGGCGAGGAAGTCGACGAAGGCCGGTGCCACCGGCACCTGCGCGAGGCCCATCGCCCACTGCAGGATCGACAGGTAGGCGTCGAGCCGCTGGCTGGCCAGCAGCGTGCCGCGCGCCGGGCAGGCGACGCGCACGATGCGCTCGATCGTGATCCGGCGCGCGCGCAGCTCGCCGATCAGCCGCTCCAGCGCGGCCTTCTGCGTGTCCAGCGCCCGGCGCACCTCGGCGCGGCCGGCGGCGTCGAGCTCCCGCGTGAAGGACGCGGGCAGGTTCTCCAGGGTGAACAGCTCGCGTGCCGCCTCGTCCAGGCCGTCGAGCGCCGCCGCGCGCGCCAGCACCTCGGCGACCAGGCCGCCGCGCGAGTGGGTCAGCAGGTGCAGCCGGGCGCCCGGCGGCGTGGCCTGCACGAGGGTCAGCGCGTTCTCGATCGGGCTGCGGCGCAGCGTCGCGTGGTCCAGCGCGTAGACCGCGTCGCGGTAGTGCCGGAACAGCGCGCGCACGCGATGCGTCTGCGTCTGCCAGAGCTTGCCGAAGCCGCTCTCCGTGGTCGAGAAGGTGCCGTGCACGAAGACCAGCGTCGGCCCGCCGTCGGGCGCCGGAGGCATCGTGCCGGCGACCGGCGTGCAGCCTTTCAGCGGCGGCAGGTGTTCGGCGTCGAGCGCGTAGACGCCCTCGACGACCTGGTCGTCGACCCTGGCACCGATCCGGCTGGCCACCCAGTCCTGCGCCAGGTCCTCGGCCGGCCCGCTGATGACCTCGACCAGCGACAGCAGCACGTCGCCGAGGAAGCCGCGCGGCGCGCCGCGGGTGGCGACGGCGCCGGCCTCGAGGTCCGACCAGCGCAGTTCGGCCGGGACCTCGACAACCTCTGCGTCCGCAGCGGGTTCGCCCGTCGAGCCGCCCGCCGCCCCGGCGCGCGTGGCCGGGGCCGCGCCGGACGCCCCGGCGCGTGCAGCCCGCGCATCTCCCGACAGACCGGCCGGTGCGTCGCGCCGCCGATCGCCCTGGGCACGCAGCAGGTCGCGCGCCGACTCGGGGTGCAGCACCAGCGCCGGGCCGCCGGCCAGGTGCAACACGACCACGTCCTCGCCCGGCACGGCCTGCACACGCTCGAGGCGCCCGCCGTCGCGGCGGATGCCCACGCGCACGGCGGCCTTGACGCGGCCGCGCAGGCCGAGGGCCGCGCCGCTGGCGGTGCCGGCAGGCGCATCGAAGCGGGCAGCCGCCCGGGTCGCCGCACCGCCTGCTCCGCCGGTGGCGCTGCTGGCCGCGCCCGCCGTGACATCGGCGGCTTCCCAGCTGTGGGTGCCGGCGACGAGTTCACCCGGGATCACGAAGGTAATGGCAGCGGGGCGGCGCGGTTGGGGCATGGGGTCGATCCTCGTTTGGGCGTCGCCGGGTCGGGGGGCGCGGCGGGTGATGGCTTCGTGCGGGCAACGGGGTTCATCGGGAACGAATTGCCGATGCGCGGGACGGCCGCCGCGCCCGTGCGGGCAGCCGTGTGTTCGCGTCGGCAAGCTCACCCGGCGAGCCGCTCCGGGTGCCGCCGCGGCCTCGTTCCCTCCCGGGCGCGAGCATCGCCCGGACGGCGGTGCGAATCAAGTGCCCGCACTGCGCGACGACCTGTTCCGCACGCCCGACGAGATCCGCGAAGGCGTGCAGCTGGCGTTGCGGCCGCTGGTCGGGACGTAGCCCCCCCAAGCCGCCGGCCGCCGCACCCCTTCAGCTTCCGCCCGCACGGCCGAAACAGCGTGTCATGCGACCTGATCCGGATGCCCCTGAGCTGCAGGCAGCCCCGCTGCAGAGCCTGCTGTCCCGATGTGCCGGCCTCGTGGCCCTGTTCGACCCGGACGACCGGCTGCACTGGGCCAACGCCGCGTGGCGGGAGGTATTCGGCGTGGCGCCGGACGCCAGCCCGACCTGGGACGAGCTGATGCGTGCCGCCCACCAGGCGGGCACGGGCTGGCGGTTCGACGGGCCGCAGGCCGAGCGTGAGATGGCCGACGCGGCTGCCGAGCGCCGCGCCCGGACGCCGTCGCGCACCTTCGAGCGCGGCCTGGTCGACGGGCGCTCGCTGCTGATGACGCACACCTGCGACGCGCGAGGCTGGCTGCTGGAAGTCGGCCTGGACCTGTCGCAGCGCCCGGCCCGGGTGCCCGACGGGCGCCTGGCCTCCAGCCCGGCGACGGATGCTGGCGCGGACGACCCGGTCACCGGCGTGCCGACGCGCGAGACCGCGCTGGCGCGACTGGCGACCGCGCTGGCCGATGCCGCGCGCCCGACCTGCGTGGCCCTGGTCGACGTGGACCAGACGGAGCGGATCAACGCCCGCTACGGCCAGGCGGCCGGCGACCAGGTGTTGCGCGACTTCGCACGGCACCTGCGCGACCGCGTGCGCCGCGACGACGCCTGCGGCAGGATCGGCGGCGACGGCTTCCTGGTGATGCTGCATGGCGTGTCGCTGGAACAGGCCGAGGACGCGCTGAACCGCCTGTGCGCCGAGGCCCGCGAGTCCCAGCCGCTGCCGGCCGTGCCGTACTTCCGCTACAGCGTCAGCGCCGGCCTGGTGCAGGCGCTGCCGGGCGAGGCCCGCGAGGCCGTGCTGGCCCGTGCCGACGCCGCGCTGCGCGCTGCCAAGCACGCGGGGCGCGACCGCTGCATCGTGCATCGCTCGGCGCCGGCGGCACCCGATGCGGACCGGCCTGCCCCCAACGCTTGACGCCATCGGAGGTCCCGGCGCGCTCGCTGCCGGGATGGCGACGACCGGCGCTGCGTGCCCTTCGGGCCGCGTCCTGACTTCCTCCTTCCCTGCGGGGCATCCGTAACCGGATGTCAGCGCTCCAAGGGCCACCCCCAATCGGCCGTCGTCGCGCTTTCCGATAGCCTGCGGGGCTTCCCATCCTCGGCGGCGCCGGGCCGACGACGGATGGCGCGTCAAGGAGCCTCCCGCATGGCCGAGCCCTCACCCCTGCGCCTGCACGTCCCCGAGCCCTCGGGCCGGCCGGGCCACTCGACGGACTTCTCGTTTCTCCACGTCTCGCCNNCCCGCCGGTGGACACCAGCCACTTCGACACGCAGGACCTGGCCTACGCGCTGATCCGCGTGCTCGACGAGGGGGGCCGGGCGGTCGGCCCCTGGGCGCCGCAGCTCGACGCGGTGACGCTGCGCCGCGGCCTGCGCGCGATGATGAAG
>DDSQ01000046.1:16615-16742 GCA_002343845.1 Planctomycetes bacterium UBA2386
GCAGGGCCTGCTGCTGGCGCGCGACGACGTCTCGATGGTCGAGCTGATGTGCCAGCTGATGAGCAACGAGCTCGACCCGATCAAGGGCCGGCAGCTGCCGGTCATGTACTCGTACAAGCGCGCCGGC